>JAZQQF010000084.1:0-7949 GCA_045628925.1 Oscillospiraceae bacterium
TATTCGTTGCGGTAGGAATCCGGCAGGTCGTGGCTGCCGCCGAAGCGGGCGCTGTAGACCCCCGGGCCGCCGCCCAGCGCGTCCACCATCAGACCGGAATCGTCCGCCACGGCGGGAAGTCCGCAGGCCTCCATGACCGCCTTCGCCTTGATGACGGCGTTTTCCTCAAAGGTCGTACCCGTTTCCTCCGGATCCACGTCAACGCCGACCTCCGCCTGCGACAGCACCTCGATCCCCAGCTCGCCGAGGATATCCCGCATCTCCCGGAGCTTGCCCGCATTGTGGCTTGCCAGTACGAATCGTTCCATCGTTCCGCCTCGCTTACTCCAGCAGTGCCTTGACGAACGCTTCCGGGTCGAAATCCAGCAGATCGTCCGCCTTCTCGCCCACACCGATGAGCTTGATGGGGATGTGCAGCTCGTTCATCACCGCAAAGGCCACGCCGCCCTTGGCTGTCCCGTCCAGCTTGGTCAGCACCATGCCGGTCACGCCTGCCGCCTCGGAGAAGGTCTTTGCCTGAATAAGCCCGTTCTGGCCGGTGGTAGCGTCCAGCACCAGCAGATTCTCCCGGTCGGCGCCCGGCAGCTCCCGGTCGATGATCTTGCTGATCTTCGACAGCTCGTTCATCAGGTTTGCCTTGTTATGCAGCCGCCCCGCTGTATCGCAGATGATCACATCCGCCTTGCGGGCCTTGGCGGCGGCGATCCCGTCGAACACCACGGCGCCGGGGTCGGAGCCTTCTTCATGCCGCACGATCTCCGCGCCGGCCCGGTCGGCCCAAATGTTCAGCTGCTCACCCGCCGCGGCGCGGAAGGTATCGCCCGCACAGAGCAGCACCTTTTTGCCCTCGCTGCGGAAGCGGGCCGCCAGCTTGCCGATGGTGGTGGTCTTCCCCACACCGTTCACGCCGATCATCAGGATGATGGAGGGCTGGGTGGACAGATGCAGGCCGCTGTCCTGCGTCTGCAGCGTCGCGGTCAGGAGCTTTGCCAGTTCCGCCTTGATATCCTCGCCGCCGCGGATGCCGTTTTCCTTCACGATCTCCCGCAGCTTGTCAACGGTCTCCACCGCCAGCTCTGCGCCCAGGTCGGCCATGATGAGCGTTTCTTCCAGTTCGTCGAAGAACTCATCGTTCGCGCCGGTGAAGCTGTCGAACAGGCCGGTGAGGTTTTTGCGGGTCTTGGTCAGTCCGTTTTTGATCTTTTCAAAAAAGCCCATATCTCTGTTCCTTTACACAGTGTTATTCGCCTTCAGCGCTTCGCTCAGCTCCACGCTCAGCACCTTGGAAATGCCCTTCTGCATGGTCACGCCGAAGAGCATATCCGCTTCCTCCATGCTGCCGCGCCGGTGCGTGATGATGAGGAACTGCGTACGGTCCGACATTTTCCGCGCATACCGGGCAAAGCGGGTCACGTTATTTTCATCCAGTGCGGATTCGATCTCGTCCATGATGCAGAAGGGCGCGGGCCGCACCTTCAGCATGCCAAAATACAGGGCGATGGCCACGAACGCCCGTTCGCCGCCGGAGAGCAGCGTCAGCGTTTTCACGGCCTTGCCGGGCGGCTGGACGCGAATTTCGATGCCGCAGTTCAGGATATCATTCGGGTCCTCCAGCAGCAGTTCGCCCTTGCCGCCGCCGAACAGCTCCGTGAAGGTGGTGCTGAACGACGCCGCCACGGACTCAAACTCCACCCGGAAGATCTTCTCCATCTCCCCGGTCAGCTCGTTCACGATCTGCAGCAGCTCGTCCCGCGCTTTCTCAATATCATCCCGCTGGGAGGTGAGGAAGGTATATCGCTCGTTGACCCGCTCAAATTCTTCGATGGCGCCCAGATTCGGGCTGCCCATGGCGGACATTTCCCGCCGGATGGCGCTGGCCCGCTTCTGCGCTTTGGAGGTACTTTCCAGCTCCATGCGCTGCCGCTGGGCGGAGCTGCGGGTCAGCTCATAGTTATCCCAGAGTTTGTCCAGCAACTGTTTCTCTTCCAGATCGGCGGCGTTTTTCCGCTGCCCAAGCTGGGCAAACTGCCGCTCCAGCTCGTTGATGCGGCGGTTCGCGTCCTGCGAAGCCTTCTCTGCGCGGCTCCTGCGGCCCTCAAATTCCTGCCGCCGGAGCATCGCTTCGTTCAGGCGCGGGCGCAGCTTTTCGGCTTCCGCGTGATAAGCGCCGCTGCGCTCCTTCCGGGTGTTCAGCCGCTCTTCCAGCGCCGCGTTCTTTTCCAGCAGCCCCTGACGCAGCTGTTCCCGGCCTGCCCGGTCTGCCCGATAGGTCTCCAGCAGGTTCTTCCATTCCTCGATGCCCCGGGTCACGGAACTCAGTTCCGTTTCCAGTGAGGCTTCCTGTGCCTGCATCCGGGCGCGCGACTCTGTCAGCTCCCGCAGGCGCTTCTGCAGCGCTTCCCGATCCTGCGTGCTGCTCTCCGCCTGTTTCCGCAGGGCTTCCCCGGCGCTGCGGTGTTCTTCCGCAGCCTTCCGGGCGGCTTCGTCTGCCTCGTGCAGAGTCTTAGCCTCCGTGTCCGCATCCTCGATGGTCTTTTTCGCAGCGCGTACGCTCATGCGCATCGCCTCGGTCAGCGCTTCCCGCTGCCGCAGTTCGCTCTGCAGGCCCAGACAGGCATCCTCCGCCGTGCGCAGGTCGCCCGCCGCGTTTTCCGCGGCGAATTTCGCCGCAGCCAGTTCCTTTTCCGCCGTGCTGCGCTCCCCGAGAAGGCGCTCCGCATCGGCCTTCAGGTTTTCCAGCTTTTCCCGCAGACGCGAAAGCTCGTTCGCACGGCTCAGAACGCCCACGTTCTTCGCGCTGCTGCCGCCGGTCATGGAGCCGCCCGCATTGATGAGCTGCCCGTCCAGCGTGACGATACGCAGCCTGCCGCCGAATTTCCGCGACACGGCGATGGCCGCGTCCAGATCCCGTGCCACCACGGTCCGCCCCAATTCATAGAGGATGACGCTGCGGTATGCTTCGTCATATTCCACCAGATCGGAGGCGATGCCCTCCACGCCGCTGAGACCTTTCAGGCCCGGCTCCCGCAGTTCATTCCCGCGGACGGTGCTGAGCGGCAGGAACGTGGCCCGGCCCGCATCCAGCTTTTTCAGCAGGTTGATGGCGGCCTTGCCGTCCTCCTCCCGATCCACCACGATGTTCTGCAGACCTTGTCCCAGCGCGGTCTCGATGGCGACGGTGTACCGATCCTCCGTGTGGATCAGCTCCGCCACCGTTCCGTGGATATTTTTCAGGTTCCCCCGTTCCCGCTCCCGCATGATGACGCGGATCGCCCGGGAAAACCCCTCATACTCCCGTTCCATATCGGAAAGCAGACTCACCCGGGATTGGGCGGCGCTTTCCTCCAGCTTTGCCTTTCTCAGTGCCTCAGCTGCCGCATCCAGCTTCTGCTGACGGGCTGTGACCCGCAGCTCATAGCCCCGGCACATATTCTTCGCGCTGGCGGCAGCTTCCTGCTGCTCCGCCAGCTTCGATCTCGTATTTTCCAGCGAAGCTTCTTCCGCTTCCAACCGCTCCTGCAGGCGGCCGCACTCCGCTTCCGCTTCTTCTCTGCGAGGCTGCAGATTCTCCATCGAAGCACGCAGCGCTTCGCGCCTTGCTTCTTCCGCAGCGGCGGCGCTCTCCTCGCTAACGGCTTTGCCGATCAGTTCTTCCAGCTTCGCGGCTGCGGCATCCACAGCATCCGCCGCCCTGCTGCTGTCGCCGGTCAGGCTGTCCCGCTCCCTGCGCAGCTCCGTGAGCTGCTGCGCCAGTTCTTCGAGGTGTTTGCGCTGAATTTCCAGCCGTGCGTTCAGCTCCGCTTCCCGCTCGGCCTGATGCGCCTGTTCTTCCTCCAGGCGCTGGATGCTGCCCAGATTATTCTGCATTTCGGCGGTCAGCTCCGCCGCCTCGCTCTCGATGGCCGCAGCCTCGTTCTCCTGCTCGGCGATGGCCGCGCGCAGCTCCTCCGCTTCCTCGTCGGCGCTGCGGATGCCCTCGGAGCATTCGTCCGATTCCTGATAGAGCTGTTCCAGCGCTTCTTTCTCCGCCGTGAGCCGGGTATTGCAATCGTCATAATCCGCGTTCAGCGCACGGCTTTTCTCCGTCAGCGCATCCAGCGCGTCCATCCACAGGGAGATCTCCAGCCCGCGCAGCTCATCTCGCAGGACGAGGTATTTTTTCGCGGCCTCCGCCTGCTTCCGCAGCGGTTCCACCTGCAGTTCCAGTTCGCTGATCTTATCGCCCACGCGCAGCAGGTTCTCGCCGGTCTTTGCCAGCTTGTTTTCCGTTTCTTCCTTCTTGTGCCGGAACTTGGAGATACCCGCCGCTTCCTCGAAGATCTCGCGCCGGTCGGTGCTTTTCGCGGCAAGGATCGCGTCCACACGGCCCTGCCCCACCAGCGAATACCCGTCCCGCCCGAGGCCGGTATCCATGAGCAGTTCGTTCACGTCTTTGAGACGCACGGTCTGCTTGTTGATGAAATACTCGCTGTCGCCGCTGCGGTAATACCGGCGGGTGATGGAGACCTCGTCCGCATCGTATTTCAGGCTGCGATCCTCGTTTCCCAGCACCAGCGATACCTGTGCGAAGCCGCTGGGGCCGCGCTGGGCGGTACCGCCGAAGATGACGTCCTCCATCTTGCTGCCGCGCAGGGCCTTGGTGCGCTGTTCGCCCATGACCCAGCTGATGGCGTCGGAGATATTCGATTTTCCGCTCCCGTTGGGTCCCACGATGGCGATGACCTTTTTCTCAAAGGGCAGAAGCACCTTATCGGGGAACGACTTGAAGCCCTGGATCTCAAGCGCTTTCAGATACACGGCAGTATTGCTCCATCGTTCATTCTTTGTTCACAAGGTTTATGCATAGACAAAGTATTTTACTACAATATTTCGCGGATTGCAACTGTTCCCGGCGGAAAAGCGCCGCTCTTTACCCGCAGTTCCCGGATCCCGAACTCCATCTGCAGGCAGAGCAGGTTCATCCGCTTCTGCCCGGTCATTTTGGAAACGTCGCAGGGGGCCGTCAGCAGTTCCATTTCCCGGGGAATCCGCGGCAGCGCCCGGATGGCCTCCCGCGCTTTTTCCAGAAATACGCGGCTGTAGACCAGTTCGCCCAGCGCGGGATGGTAAGCGCCGCCCACCGCCTCCCCGCCGGAAAGCTCGTCCGTGGGGTTCAGGCCGAGGCGGAGGATGGGGATACCCGCCTCCTGAAAGCTCCGCACGATGGGCGTGCAGGTGACGACCGCGTCCATCACGGTATGCGCCCGGTATTCGCCCCGCCGCCAGAGCGCTTCCAGCGCCGTATCCCGCAGGATGACGGTGGGATAGATGCGCACGCCATCCGGCTCCAGCGCCGCCAGCGTCTGCGCCGAACGAAGGTCCTTTTCCGCGTCGGACCCGGGCAGCCCGGTCATCATCTGCAGGATGAGCCGCAGCCCGCTCTCCTTCACCAGCGCGGCGGCACGGACCGTGTCCCCTGCCGTGTGTCCCCGTCCGGAACGCAGCAGGACCCGGTCGTCCATGCTCTGCGCGCCCAGCTCCACGGTCTCCACGCCGGAAGCGCGGAGAAAGGCCAGCTTTTCCGCTGTGATCGCGTCCGGCCTTGTGGAAACACGGATGCCGGTGAGATACCCGCTTTTCCGGAAGGGCTGTGCCGCATCCAGCAGCGCTGCCTGCTCCGAAAGCGGGATGGCGGTGAAGCTTCCGCCGTAAAAAGCCAGTTCCCCGTGGTCGGAGATATCCTTCGCCCGCTCCAGCGCCGCCGTCACCTGTTCGGCGGATGCAGGAAAAAGGCTGCCGGAAATCTTGCGTTGGTTGCAGAACACGCAGTCATTCGGGCAGCCCAGATGCGGTACGAAGATCGGGATGATTCGGTTTTTCGGCGTCATGCGTCAGTCCTGAAAGCGGGCAAACGCGGCCTGTGCCGCCGCCTGCTCGGCTTCCTTCTTGCTGCGGCCGCTGCCCTCGCCGGCAACACGCCCGTCATAGATGACCTGCGCCGTGAAGCGCTTGTCATGGTCCGGCCCGCTCTCGCCGGAGAGCTGATAGGTCGGGGCGCTGAGTCCCAGCCGCTGCACGGCTTCCTGCAGCCGCGTCTTATAATCCCGGTTCGCGCAGGCATTCCGGTCGATCCGCGGGAGGATCGTGCGGCCCAGAAACTCGCGGGCGGCACCCTCGCCACCGTCGATATAGATCGCGGCCAGCACCGCCTCGAAGGCGTCGGCGATCATGCTGGGACGGCGATGGCCTCCGCCCTGCTCTTCGCCCCGGCTGAGGCGCAGATACGCCCCCAGTTCCAGCGGTGCGGCAGCCTCCACAAGCCCGGTCTCGCACACGAGCTTTGCCCGAAGGCGGGTCATCTCCCCCTCCGGCAGGTCCGGATAGCTGCGGTACAGCGCTTCCGCTACCACGAAGCCCAGTATGGAATCGCCTAAAAACTCCAGCCGCTCGTTGCAGCCCAGATGCCCGGTCCCCTCCTCATGGGAACGGGAGGAATGGGTCAGGGCCTGCTCCAACAGCGCGGGATCCTGAAAATGATAACCCAGCTTTTCTTCCAGCTCAGACATTCTTTTCCTCCGCGGCAGGTTCTCCGGCTCCCAGCATGGCGCTGAGCTGGGCCGTCACGTCCGACCCGGCCAGCATGACCGCCTGCCGGATGGCGGAAAAGACCGCCTTGGCGTCGCAGGGGCCGTGGGCCTTGCTGACCCGCTTCGTGATGCCGAGGAAGACCGTTCCGCCCACCTCGGTATAGTCCATGGATTTCTTGAAGCTGCCCAGCCCGCCCTTCACCAGCAGGCCCGCCAGCTTGCTCTTCACATTCGCGTAGAAGACCTTTTTCAGCCCTTCGGACATATATTTCGCGGTGCCTTCCATGGTTTTCAGCAGCACGTTGCCGCTGAACCCGTCGGTCACCAGCACGTCGCAGGCGCCGTTCAGCACGTCGCGAGCTTCCACGTTGCCGATGAAATTCAGCTTACCGGCTTCCTTATCCTGCATGAGCAGCGCATAGGTCTCCTTCTGCAGCGTGGTGCCTTTGGTCTCCTCCGTGCCGATATTCAGCAGACCGATGCGCGGCTGCTGCTTGCCGAGGCTGGCGCGGGCCAAAGCGTTACCCATATACGCAAACTGCTGCAGGTATTCCGCCGTGCATTCCGCATTCGCGCCGCAGTCGATCAGCACCGTGCCGCCGGAGGCGGTGGGCAGAACGGGTGCCAGCGCTGCCCGGCGGACGCCGCGGACGCGCTTGACCACCAGTGTCGCGCCGCTGAGGAGCGCCCCGGTGCTGCCGGCGGAAACGGCGGCGTCGCCCTCCCCATCCCGCAGCTTGTAGAGCATGACGGACATGGAGGAATCCTTCTTGTCGCGGATGGCCCGCGCCGGATCGTCTTCCATGGTCACCACCTGCGTCGCATTGGCGATCTCCAGTCCCTTGGGCAGGTTCTGCAGCCCCATTTCCTGCACGCAGCGGAGGATCTCCTCCGTTTTCCCCACCAGCATGATATCGGTGTTCAGCTCCTCGACGGCCCGGACCGCGCCCTTGACGATCTCCATCGGGGCATTGTCGCCGCCCATTGCGTCCACGATGATCTTCATATCTCTGTCTCTCCTGTCAAGCCTCCGTGAGCGAGCGGATGATCTCCAGCGCCCGATCGCTCAGCTCGGCATTTTTGTTTCTCTTGCCCTTTACCCGGTGGTCCAGCGGGGTGACGATGCCGTAATTCACGTTCATCGGCTGGAAATCCGTCACGCTCCCATCGGAAACGTAGGCCGCCAGCGCGCCGATGGCCGTCTCCCGTGGGAAATCCAGCGGCGCTTCGCCCCTTAGCTCCCGCGCCGTCTGCAGCCCGCACAGAAGTCCGCTGGCCGCGCTCTCCACGTACCCCTCCACGCCGGTGATCTGCCCGGCGAAGCGGATACGCGGGTCGCTTTTCAGACGGTACTGCCCGTCCAGCAGGCGGGGCGAATCCAGA
>JAZQQF010000085.1:0-2369 GCA_045628925.1 Oscillospiraceae bacterium
GCCATATGGCTGCGCCCGGGTTTATTTCGGCCGTTCCTCAGCATTTCCGGTTCTCCCGTAGCGGCGATTCACGAATCGCCCGAGTCTTTTCGGATTCGCCGGGATGCATTCGGAGCTGTCAGATGGTACCGCTGCCTCCGGCGGCTCCACTTTCTTCGCTTGCCCGAAGAAAGTGGAGTGAAAGAAGGGCAGTCAGGAAACCGAAGGTTTCCCGACACCTTTCCGAAAGGGGTTTACCCCGGTGGTCAAATTAGCGGTTGCAAACGCGCGGGGCTGAGATTCTGCGTCTCATTCATCCTGTACAGGATGGTACCGTCTGCGTCTCCTTGGGGTTTCTCGGGCAAAACCTGATATGTCGAAATATCTGCGGCATTGACACGGTTTTCGGGCGCATCGTGATGCGCCCCTACGGTGAGGCCGAAGTGTTGTAGGGGCGATTCACGAATCGCCCGTTCCCCGTTTGCTCCGGCGAATCCGCACCACCCCCGGTATATTTTCCCGCATCCGGGGCATACTCCCAGCGTACACAAATCACGTTCGGAGCTGATCCCCCATGAAAAAACCCGTATTCGGTCTCGTATTCTGCCTCGTTTTCTTTTTCTCCCTCTGGGCGCTGGCCATGGACGAAGCCGCCGCCGCATCGCTGCCGGAAAAGGTCATCCGCCTCCATGTCCTCGCCGCCTCCGATTCGGAGGCCGATCAAACCCGGAAGCTGGCGGTGCGGGACGCGGTGCTGGCGCTGGTCTCCCCCGCGCTGGAGGGCTCCGCTGACCGATCGGAGGCCCTCGCCCGCGTCCGCGCCATCCTGCCGGAGGTGGAGTCCGCCGCACTGGAAACCCTCCGCAGCCTCGGCAGCGGCGATACTGTGACCGTCACGCTCTCGGAGGAACCCTACCCCGTCCGCGTCTACGATACCTTCGCCCTCCCCGCCGATACCTACGAAAGCCTGCGCGTCTCCATCGGCCCCGCCGAGGGTCACAACTGGTGGTGCGTGGTCTTTCCGCCGCTCTGCCTCGCCGCTGCGGAGGAGGACGGGGGCGAAGACGATGCGTGGGCCGTCTTTTCCCCCGAGGAACGCGCCCTCATCACCGGCGAAGGGCGCGTCCTCCGGCTGAAGGCGCTGGAATGGTGGCAGAAGCTGCAAAGCCTGCTGAAAAAATAAACCGGGTGCGCCGCATGATGCAGCGCACCCGGTTCTTCATCGTGATTGTCAAATCTTCCGTAGGGACGCATCACGATGCGCCCGCCTAACTGCTGTCTGAGCCGCGGGCGATTCATGAATCGCCCCTACGCATGGGTCGTATCTTCTTACTTCAGCACGGAATCGAGGAACCTGAACAGCCGGTCGATGTTCTCCGGCAGCAGGAAATCCGGATGACCGTGGGTGCGGCCCTCGAACGGCTCCATGATTGCGCGGCCCTCGCCGCAGACGGCGTTGATCTTGTTCACAAGGTCGGGGGAGTTCTGATAAGGCACGATCTCGTCCGAGGTACCCGCCTGGATGAGGGTGGGCGGGCAGTCCTTCGTCACGTACGCGCCGGGCCACGTGAGGCTCATCAGCTCGGGATAATCCCGGCAGGTCACGCCCGCGAAGATATCCGCGAAGTTGGGCATCTTCATGCCGTTCATGGCGGGGCTGTCCTCGGTGAACTGGCTCTGCATCACAAGGTCATACACGCCGAACAGGCCGATGACCGCCTGCACGCTGTCGTCCACGCCCGCGTTGCCCATGGCCGGGTCGGAGAAGGCCGGGTTGCCCGCCGTGGTGCCGAGGATGGTGGCGAAATAGCCGCCCGCGCTGTCGCCCGCCGTGGCGAAGCGCTTCGGGTCGAGGCAGTACTGCGCGGCGTTGGCTCTCAGGAAGCGGATGGCGGCCTTGCAGTCATACACGGGCAGGGGGTATTTGGCTTCGTTCGAGAGACGATGGTTGATGCTCGCCACCGCGTAGCCTCTGCGGATGCCGTCCATCACGTACATGGGCTGGGTATCCTGCTTGTCTCCGCCCCAGAAGGCGCCGCCGTGGATGAACACGATGACCGGGAAGGGGCCTTCGCCCTCGTCGGGGAGATAGATGTCCAGCGTCTGATTCTTCACCGCGTCGGGCACATAGGGGATATCGAGGAATTTGCGCTTGATGCCGCTCACGTCCATGACCTGCATGGCAAATTCGCCGGGCTTGGCCTCCGGCGTCACGATCTTGATAACGTCCATGTCGGAACCTCCATTTAATTTACTGATATAGGGATGATATCACAAACTGCAAAGTCTGTCAATTTCCAACTTGCTCCCGTAAACATAACCGCATGGGCGGGGGGCCCCCCGCCCCGGGGCATCACATTATTTTTCCTTCTTTTTGCGGGACTTGCTCC
>JAZQQF010000086.1:0-4489 GCA_045628925.1 Oscillospiraceae bacterium
GCCGACGCCCAAAGACAGCACGTCGAACGCGTTGGAAACGGTCACGTCCCCCTCCGGCAGCGTACCGCGAATGACGCCGCAGGGCACGATGGCCATGTCGATGGGGTCGTAGGCTTCGCCGTCCGCGTCCGTGCCCGCGAAATTCTCCAGCGCGTAGAAATAGCTCTCGGTGATGAGATTGCCCAGCGCCTTGTCCGTCAGCTCCCCGTAGGCGCTGTCCAGCTGAAAGTCCGTGTGGGCGATGACGGTATCGAAATCGTCCATACCCGTAAAGGCGGTGAGATAGTCCTCCGCCACCAGCTTTTTATAATCCTCCACGCGCTCTGCCACAATGGGGTCGTCCGCCACCGTTTCGTCCACGGGCAGCAGCTCATAGCTGCGCAGCTTCGTCTTCCCGTCCGCATCCTTCCCGAGGGAGACCACGCCCAGATTCTCCGCATAACTGCCGCAGGAAACGATGACGGTGTCGTTTGCGATCAGCGCCTCCCGCAGGGTGGAATGGGTGTGGCCGGAGATGATCAGGTCGATCCCGTCCACCGCCAGCGCCAGCTGATAGTCCTCGGAGTTTTTGCCGCTAAGGTCGCCGCCGTCCGTCCCCGTGTGGCTCAGGCAGATGACATAATCCGCGCCTTCCGCCTGCAGCGCGGTGACGGCCCGCTTCGCGGCGTCCGCGATCTCCTCAAAGGCCATGCCGGAAAGGGGCGAATCGCCGTGGGCGTCCGCGCCCAGCAGGCCGAATACGCCGAGCTTCAGCCCGCCGCGCTCGATGACCGTGTATTCCGTCACGCCGAAATCCTCCAGCGCCTTCCGGGCAGCGTCGTCGTCCGCCGTCCAGTTCTCACTGCCGGCTTTGTCCGGCCAGTAGTTCGCCTGCACGATGGCGGGCAGGGTCTCCCCCGAGGCCCGGGCTTCCGATGCGGCCTCCAGCATGGCGGCAAGGCCCTTCTGCCGGAAATCGAACTCATGGTTGCCGAAGGTGGTCGCGTCATAACCCATGTCGCCTAAAATGCGCAGCTCCGCGCCGGTGGTGGTGAACACCGTCTGGAACAGGCTGCCCATGGAGAAATCGCCGCCGTCCACGGTGATGACCGCTTCGTCGGCGTGCTTGAGGCGCTGCTCCTTCAGCAGCGTGGCCAGCCGGGCATAGCCGCCGGATTCATGCCCGCCCTCTGCCGGAACGGGCAGGAGGTGGGAGTGCAGGTCGTGGGTAAAGAGGACCGTGACTTCGTCCGTCAGCGGCTGTTCCGCGCTGGCGGGCAGCAGCGTCATCAATATGACGAGGCAAAAGCAGATGGAAAGGATGCGTTTCAGCTGTTTCATTTTTTCTCCTTTGCGGGGGCGGTTTTCCGTCCTGCCGGTTTTTCGTCCTGATTGTAGCACGATGGGCGGCGTTTCGCAATCCCGTACCCTTGCGGGCGCGGGAGAATTATGTTACGATAACGGGAAGAAAATCAATGGGAGGTGCGCCATGCCGGCAGCCTATTATGACCCCATGTTCTACCTCTGCTCCGCAGAGATGCCCTTCACCATCCGCATCGAGGTGACCTTCAAACAGCCGGTGGACCCGGATGCGCTGCGGGAAGCCGCGAATGCCGCCGTCCGCCGCTATCCCTATTTCGCGGTGCAGGTCGTGTCGGAGGGCGGGGAGCTGGTCTGCAGGCCGAATCCGCGCCCGCTCGTCGTCTATCCCGGCCCGGAGGTTCGTCCGCTGGGGAGCGAAGGGGTGGGTCGGCATCTGCTGGCCTTTTCCCATGAAGGCCGCCTGATGTGCCTTTTCGCTTCCCACGTCATCACGGACGGGGCAGGCCTGTTCCCCTATATCAAAACGCTGCTCTATGAATACCTTGCCCGCGTGCTGCCCGCAGCGCCCGACCCGGCGGGGCTGCCCATGGTGGATTCCCCCATCTTCCCGGACGAGCTGGGTGATCCCTTCCCGGAAGCGAAGATGGCAGCGGCTGCGCCCCTGTATCTGCCGCCGGAGCGGGAATTTTTCCGCCTGCGGGACGGGGGCTTCGTGACGGACGCCCAGCGGACGGTCTACCGGTTCCGCATGAAGGAATCGGAGGTCATGGCCTATAATCAGGACCACGACGGCAGCCCCTGCGCGCTGGTCTCCTCCCTGATGGCAAAGGCGATCTGGGAGCTGCACCCGGAAGAACAGAGGGATATCGTCAGCGCCGTGTCCTTCAATCTCCGCCCCGGCCTCGGGAACGGCCACAGCTGGCGGATGCTCTGCTCCTACCTCCCGCTGCGCTACCCCGCCCGCCTGCGGGATGCGCCGCCGGTAAAGCTCTGCACCTGCTCCCGCGGCATGATCACGCTCATGAGTCAGCCGGAAAACGTGCTGTATTACGCGCAGAAGACCCGTGAGCGCATGGAGGCTCTGCTTCAAATCCCCGGCGTGGCGGCAAAGCGGGCCGCGCTGGCCCCGGCGGCGCTGCGGGATTCCACCGAAAACACCTTCTCCGTGAGCTACGTTGGGAAGATGGGCCTCGGCAGCCTCGAGCAGCATCTGGATTCCATCTATAACCTCACCGACGGCTCCACCTATCAGACCGCGTTCATCGAAATTTCCTCCGTGGGCGGCTGGTTCGACATTGCCTTCCTGCAGGGCTTTTCCTCAGATGTGTACTACCGGGCGTTTCTCCGGCAGCTTACTGCCTGCGGCCTCAGCTACGTTGAGGGATCGGTCACCCCGCTGGGCACCCCGGAGATGGAGCTTCCCGAATAAGCAAAACCCGGCAGTTCTCTTTCGGAGAGCTGCCGGGTCCGTTTTCACTTTTTGCCCATGAGGGTCGCCGCCGAACTGAGCAGCGAATCGAGAATGCTGCTTCCTTCCGGCTTTTCGCCCTTGAGGATGCTCATGGCCGCCTTCTTCGTATCGGAATCCGCATCCCGATACAGCTCCACCAGCTTCTTCTCCGTGGCGGTGAGCTTGAAGTCGTCCTCGTCCTTCTTCGCGGCGGACGAGGTCTTTTTCTTGGCGCTCGAACCGGAGGCGCCGCCCTTCGCCGCGTTCAGCAGTGAAGATTGCGTGACGCCCGTGGCCTTGGCGATCTGCTTCAGGGCCGCCTGCGTCAGTTCCTTTTCGCCCCGCTCCGCCTTGCTGATATCGCTGGCGGTCACACCGTCCACCTTTTTGGCAAGCTCCGCCTGCGTGAGGCCCGCTTCCGTTCTCGCTTCTTTGATGAGTTCTCCGACTTTCTTCGCTGCCATCGCTTATTCCTCCAGCATCCACTGAATGGCCGGTTCCAGATAGGTATTCCAGAAGGTCCAATCGTGCATTCCCTTGCTCACCTTGAAGATATGCTCCACGCCCTGCGCCGTCAGGAACGCGTCCAGATCCCGGTTCACCTCATACAGCATATCCTCGCTGCCGCAGGCCATATAGATGCCCGGCAGCTTTTCGCCCTTCGCCAGCTTCTCCTTCACGAGGAACCTGGGGTCCGCGTCCCGCTCCAGAACGGTCTTCGGGTCGCCGAAGGTGGCGGCATAGTAGGCGTAGTTCGCCACCATGTTGCCCACGGCGGGATCCATCTCATGCACCTCTTCCGTGATGAGGGCGCTGGAGAAGGCCATGATCTTCGAGTAGTTCTGCGAATATTTCAGCCCGTTCCGCAGCGCGCCGAAGCCGCCCATGCTGAAGCCGCCGATGAAGGTGTCCTCCGCACGGCCGCTGAGGCCGAAGGTCTTTCGGGCATAACCCAGCAGTTCTTCCCCCACGAAGGTGCCGTAGCCCTCGCCGGAGGATTCCTTATCCAGATAGAAGCTGTTGCGCCCGTTGGGCATCAATACCGCCAGATTGTACTTGCTCGCCAGCTCCTGAATGCCGCTGCCCATGAGCCAGTCCGCTGCGGCGCCGCCGTGACCGTGGAGCAGCACCAGCGTTTTCATGGGCCGCTCAAAGGCGGGGTTGGGGCCCATCATCATCATGGGCGGCAGGTCGTTTGGCAGTACGGCATAGAAATCATTCTGCCCGCTCAGGGCCTGCGAAAAATAGGTAACGTGCAGAAGCGCCATCGTCTTCTCTCCTTTTATCGTTTTTCTGTTTCCAGTATAATGCAGATTTTCCCGAAAATCAACGGTTTCCGCGCTTCCGCCGGGCACTTTGCCGGAGGAGCGTGGTCAGCGGTACCAGCCACAGGAAGAAGGACAGCGGCACCAGCATGGTCACGTCCATCGCCAGCAGGATGACGGTGCTGAGAAGGTAAAGCCCGAAGGTCAGATAAAGCTCCATGCTTCCGCGCTTTCCGCCGGGGCTGCCCCCGGCCTGAGAGATTCGAGCCGAAGGCGATGCGCCTCCGGCTCGTTTTGTTGTTCGGGAAAATCAGGAAACGCCGCCCGGCACGCCCAGATAGCGGAAGGCCACCATGGTGATATCGTCGAACTGATCGGCCTCGCCCACGAAGGCGTCCACCTCCGCCTTGAGGAAGGTGCAGAGCGCCTCCATGCTCTCGAAGCTGCGGGAGTTGACGGCATTCAGCAGCCG
>JAZQQF010000087.1:0-13929 GCA_045628925.1 Oscillospiraceae bacterium
TCCGCCTTCGCCGGTCCCCCCGGCGGCTTCTTCGTGGACCCCTTCAGCGACCGGTTCATGAATCCCTATGTCGCCAGCAAGGAGGAGCCCATCTACTTTGCGCCGGAGGTGAACACCACCCGCCAGACGCCGCCGTTCTTCATCTGGCAGACCAACAGTGACGACCCCCGCCATTCCTTCACGCTGGGGCAGGCGCTCACCGCCGTGGGCATCCCCTTCGAGATGCACCTGTTCCCCGAAGGCGCACACGGTCTTGCGCTGGCGGACGGGAACAATGACCTGGGTGTCGACCTCCCCCACGTGGGCCGCTGGGCGGAACTTTGCAGCGAATGGCTGCTTTCTCAGGGCATCTGATATGACGGATCCCCGGCAGGAATCTTCCTGCCGGGGATGTTTTTCTGATATTCAGATGATCTCGCCCACGATGGGTTCGCCGGGCATGGACGGGAAGGGCGAATTATTGCCCGTGGTGATCTTCACGGTATCCCCCTCGAAGGTCAGGGTATACACGTCCAGCAGGCAGGTCTCCACCCAGCGGCTGTGCAGCTCGAACACATTCTCCTGCGGCCACCAGCCGTCGCAGAGGCAGAGCTGCGTGCAATCCTCCGTCTTCCCCACCAGATTGCTGAACCGGGTACCGGAGGTGCTGACGCGGAGGCTTTCCTTCCGCCCAGATATGGTCTCGAAGCTCCAGACGCAACCATACACGTCGAAGTCCAGCGAAAAGCTCTTAATGGGGTCGGGGCCTTCGCCGTTCATGAAGTTGCCGCCGAAGGGCGTGAAGACGCCGCTCTTCATCCGGATGGTCTTCCCGGAGATCTGCGCCGCCATGGGGCTATCAGGCTGATAGGGCGGGTTGCCGATATTCAGGCGGCCGAGGCGCTGCTGCAGCTTCTGATACGCAGCCTCGTTTTCCGGCAGGGCCTCCGCCGAAGTCACCTTCTCGACGAACTCCCACGTCAGGTCCAGCGTGTTCTGCGCCCAGTGCGCGCCGGGGGCCGTTTCGGTGATGGCGATGAGCATATCCTGCTCCGGCAGAACGATGGTAAACTGGCCCATGGCCCCGTCCGCACGGTAGGCGCGGTTTGGCTTGCACATCCAGATCTGGAACCCGTAGCCGAGGAAGTTATCCGTGGCGGGCGGGTTCACCGCCGCTTCGGAGGCGGAATCATTCTGATTCGTGGTGGCCAGCTTCACGTAGTCCTCGGCGAGGATGCGTTCCCCTTCCCACACGCCGCCGTCGGCATAGAGCTTCAACAGGCGCAGGTTATCCTCGGTAGTGGCATACAGGCCGCCGCCGCCCACCTCGATGCCGTCCGGCATACAGGCCCAGCGCAGGTTCTCCGGGTCGATGCCGATCTTGTTGAACAGCCGGGGCGTCAGGTAATCATGCAGGCCGAGGCCGGTCTTTTTCCGCACGATGGAGCCGAGCAGCGTGGAGCCCATGGAGTTATACATATACGTGGTGCCGGGCTTGTGGTTCACCGGGATATGCAGGAAATCCCGGATCCAGTTCTTCCCCGGCATGGGCATGGTGTCCATGCCGCAGCCCATGCACAGCACGTCCCGCACGGTGAGGAGCTTCAGATTCTCGCTGGGTTCCTCCGGCGCGTCCTCCGGGAAAATATCGATGATGCGCTCGTCCAGCTTCAGAATGCCCTCCGTGTAGGCGATTCCCACCGCCGTGGCGGCATAGGTCTTGGTGTGGCTCTGGAGTCCGTGGCGCAGGCCCGGGCCGAAGGGTGCCCACCAGCCCTCGGTGATGAGTTTCCCGTGCCGCAGGATCATCAGGCCGTGCATTTCCGCGTCGCTGGCCTCCAGCGCATCCAGATAGGCAAGAATGTCCTCACTGCGGATGCCCATGGCTTCCGGCGATGATTTTTCAAAAGGTTTCCGCTGCATTTCGCTGCCCTCCCGTTTTGGTTTTTTCACATTATACCATATTCATTCCGAAATTTGAACCGTCCCCGCTGTATTTTTCTCGTTTTCATGTTATACTTGTGGAAATCCGAAAGAACCGGGAGGTCATCCCATGTCAGATATGTCTCTTTCGCGTCTCGCCGCCGCCATCGGCAGCTGGATGCCGCCGGAAAACGCCGCGCTGCGGGGCTTTGACCCGGCAGCCGTCGGCCCCGAGCTTCGCCGGAAGGCGGAGACCCTGTTCCGTCTTCTCGTCCCGCTTGCCGAAAAAGCCGCGTTGGAAAACGGCCGGGCCGTCATCAGCCTGTTCGGCGGCTCCGGCGCGGGCAAAAGCGGCTCCGCCGCGCTGCTGGCGGCATGGTTCCGGGCATCCGGCGTGGGCTGCGTCACCGTGAACGGGGATAACTACCCCCACCGCATCCCCATGTATAACGACGCGGAGCGGCTGCGCCTGTTCCGCACCGGCGGTCTGAAAACGCTCCGTGCTGCCGGGCTCTACGCTGCGGACACGGATGCCATGCTGCGCGAGCTTTGGGCTTCCGGTGAGGACGCAGACCCGGCGGAGGCGGCGCGTCTGCCGTGGCTCAGGGTCTATCAGGCGGGCGGCAGAAAAGCGCTGGAAGCCTATCTGGGCACGCCGCTGGAGCAGGACTATGACGAGCTGAACGCCCTGCTGGACGAGTTCCACGCCGGTGCGGAGACGCTGTGGCTGAAGCGCATGGGCCGCACGGAGGACGAGCGCCGGTATGAAGCAGCCGACGTGAGCAATACCCCGCTGCTGCTCCTCGAATGGACCCACGGCGGCAGCGAGCTGCTGCGCGGCGTGGATCTCCCCGTGCTGCTGCTGGGCACGACGGAGGAGACACTCCCCTATCGCCGGGCGCGGAATCGGGACGCGGACACGGACACGCCCTTTACCACAATGGTGCTGAACATCGTGCAGGAAAAGCTCCTGCGCAGAGCGGGCAGCGCGGCGATCATTCTCAGCCGCGACGGGCAGCCAGTCGCGGCTTCCCAGCTGGAGGTCTGATATGGACGTAAACTTCATCCCCGGCGTTCTGCTGAATGCTTACCCGGACAGCATGGGCGGCACGCTCTCCGAAGCGGTCAGGCTGCTGGCAGGACCGGAGCTGCGCGGCGCGTTTTCCGGCTTCTATCTCCTGCCCAGCCTCTTTCACCACGACCTCGACCGGGGCTTCTCGGTGATCGACTACGGGCTGAACGAGCAGCTTGCCACGGAAAGCGACCTGACGGCGCTGCGGGCGCAGGGCGTTTCCCTCCTGCTGGACTTCGTTCTGAACCACGCCTCCGTCCGCTCGCCCCAGTTCCGCGACCTTTTGGAAAAGGGCGAAGCCTCCCCCTGCCGCGACCTGTTTTTGGACTGGAACCGCTTCTGGGCCGGACACGGGACGATGACGGCGGAGGGCTACATCCAGCCGGACGCGGCGCTTATCAAAGATATGTTCTTCCGCAAGCCGGGCCTGCCGCTGCTGATGGTGCGCTTCCCGGACGGGCGGGAGGTCCCCTATTGGAACACCTTCTATCAGGAGGTGCGGGAGGATGCCGACGGCCGCCGCAGCTATCTGGGGCAGATGGATTTCAACATCCGCTCACCGCAGTATCTGACCTTCTGCCGGGAAACCCTGCGGACTCTGCGGGACTACGGTGCTTCCGTCATCCGCCTCGACGCCTTCGCTTACGCCCACAAGGAGCCCGGCGCGCGGAACTTTCTGAACGAGCCGGGCACGTGGGAGCTGCTGGATTCCGTCTCACGTATCGCGCAGCCGCTGGGGCTGACGCTCCTGCCGGAGATCCACGCCACCTATGCCGAGGGTGTCTACGCGCTTCTGGGCAGCAAGGGCTACCCGGTCTATGACTTTTTCCTGCCCGGTCTGATTCTGGACGCCTTCGAGCAGCGCAGCGGCGAAACGCTGGCCCGCTGGGCCTCGGAGATCGCCGCGCGGAAGCTCCGCACGGTGAATATGCTGGGCTGCCACGACGGGATCCCCCTGCTGGACCTGAAAGGGCTGCTGCCGGAAACGCGCATCCGGCGCCTCATCGACGCCGTGGTCAGCCGGGGCGGCATCGTGAAGGATCTGCACGGACAGCAGAACGTCTATTATCAGGTGAACGCCACCTATTTCAGCGCGCTGGGCGAGGACGAGCGCCGCCTCCTGCTGGCAAGGGCGGTGCAGCTCTTTATGCCGGGCACGCCGCAGGTCTGGTATCTGGATCTGTTCGCGGGCAAAAACGATATCGAGGCCGTGCATCGCGGCGGCGCGGGCGCGCACAAGGAGATCAACCGCACGAATCTCTCTGCCGCCGAACTGGAGGCAGGACTTCTGCGCCCGGTGGTGCTGAAGCAGCTGGAGCTTCTGAAGCTGCGGAACACCTGCCCGGTCTTTACCGGCGACGCGGAGATTTCGGCAGAGGCAAACGGCAGCAGCCTGCATATCGAATGGAGGAACGCCGCCGGTGCCGCCGCGTTGGATGCGGACTTTGCCGACGCTTCCTTCACGGTGCGGACACCGGAGCTGACACGCACTTACCTCTGAAAACGAACGAACGCCGGAAGGTCATCCCTTCCGGCGTTTGATATTATGTAATTGCTTCCCGCAGCGGCGTCCACGCAGCCCTGTCCAGGATCAGCAGCTTTCCGGGCTGCTCCGGCAGACGCAGCCGGTTCACCGCCGCGCCCGTCCCATCAGACAGGATACGCAGCAGTTCAAACTGCCCATCCGGCGCATAAGAGACCCATAGCGCCTGATAGGCTTCCGTCTCTTCCGGGAGGCAGACCGAGATTTCCGCCGCGTCGCCGGTCCGCGTGAAGATGACGCTTTCCCGGTCGCCGCGCAGCTCCGCCAGCAGCAGCCCCACGTTCAGAAGGCCGCAGCCGTATGCATTGTCCCGCCCGGCTTCGCCAAGGTCCGTGCAGGTCGATTCCAGCAGGGCCGCAGCGTCCGCCGGTTTCAGCGACGGATCCGCGCAGAGCGCCAGCGCCGCCGCCCCCGTCACAAAGGGCGAAGCATAGGAGGTCCCGCCGCCGGTATGGTAGCCGCCTGACACGGAGAGGCCCATCACCTCAGCGCCCGGTGCTGCAATGGATACGCTGGCATTCTGAACGGAGAAATCCGCCGTCTGTCCCCATCTGTCCACCGCGCCCACGCTGATCACATCGGGATAAGCCGCCGGGTAATACAGCGGGTCGTGGCCGCTGGAGACTCTGCCGCTCAGATTTCCGCTGGCGGCAACGATGAGAACGCCCTTCTCGCAGGCGTCCGCGATGGCGTCGCGCAGAGACTGCCTGTCCGAAGTGGTCCCGAAGCTCAGGTTCAGGATATCGCAGCCGAAATCGTCCACCGCTTCCTGGATCGCGGTGACCACGCTGCTGATGCTGGAGGTCTTCCCGTCAAAGCACTTGAGCGGTACCAGCTCCACGGAAGGCGCGATGCCGTACACGTCGGAAGCGAGGACGCTGGCCACGAAGGTGCCGTGTCCCACGGAATCGCTTACGTCGCTCTCGTCCTCCGGAAAATCCGCCAGATAGTTCTTCCCCGGCAGCACGTTCGCGCCGGTGACCGCCGCAAAATCCGGCCGCAGCCCGGAATCGATCAGCCCCACGCGGACGCCCGCGCCGTCGATCCCCAGCTCCCGCGCATAATCAAGGCCCAGCAGCGCGTCTGTCCAGCATTCCCCGCCGAGCCGCGTTGTCTCCTCCGAAAGATCAAACAGCGAGACCTCGTCATCCGTTTCCCAGTATAGGAGCTTTCCCTGCGCCTCCAGTACGCGGATGACGCCGAAATCGTCGGTCCGGTACAGGTTCAGACGCGGATTCACCGCCGTGACCCGCTCCTGCAGACGTTCCCCGGCGATCGGCTCGATCATGCGAAACAGATACGCGGGCTTTTCCGCGGCAAACGCCGTCAGGTTCACTAACAGCGCCAGCAGCACCGCTGCCGCGATCATTCGCAGCTTCATTCTCTCACCGCTTTCCGTTCAGATCAAAATCTACAAAACTGTGAAATAGCAAAAGACCTTGAGATCCGAAGATCTCGGGGTCTTGGTGGAGATTAGCGGGATCGAACCGCTGACCTCATGACTGCCAGTCATGCGCTCTCCCAGCTGAGCTAAACCCCCATCCGGTCTTGCCGCTCTGTGCTTTACCTCAGCGGCAAGACGAATATTAGCACAAGCCCCTGCGAAAGTCAAGCGTAAATTTGAAAAAAAGCGAAAAAACTTTTTTGAGGTCAAAATTCGCCAGATCGTTCCATTTTCGTCCAATATCTGTCTGTTTTTGCCCCGTTTTCCTCGAAAAATCTCCCGGCAGACGAATGCGGCCGGGAGATGCGAATGCATTTTACTGATAATTATCGTAGATGCGCCCGGCCATTTCGAGCGCGGCCTCCTTCGTGACGGGCACGGGGCAGTAGGTGCTCAGGTGACTGAAGGCACCCTCGTCGGCGATCTGCAGCACCTGTTCGCGGGTATAGCCCAGTTCCCTGAAGGACTTGACCTCCAGCTTCCGCATGAGCGCCCAGATGGCGTCCGCCACCATGTGGCCCACCTGCTCGGCGGTCTCCTCCCCCGTCATGGGAATGCGCATGGCCTCGGCCACCATCCGGATCTCCTTCGGAACGGCGGGCGCGGCATATTCCAGCGCCACGGGCAGGGCCTGCGCGCAGTTGAAGCCGTGGGGCGTGTGGAAGGCGATGCTCATCCCGTCCGCCAGCGCGTGGCCCACGTGGCACATGGTCTCCGCAAAGGCGATGCCCGCCCAGTTGGCGGCAAGGGCCATTTCGGTGCGGGCCTCCACGTTGTCCGGCTCGCTCCACGCGGTATAGAGATTATCCACGATCTTGCGGATGGCAGCGCAGCCGAAGAGCTGGTTGTGGGGATTCGTCACGTTGCTGGTGACGCACTCCGCCGCATGGCTCAGCGCATCCAGACCGGTGTTGGCGGTCACGTCCCTGGGGAGCCGGAAGGTCAGCTCCGGGTCCACCACGGCAAGGTCGGTATTCACGAACACGCTCCATTTGCCGTTCGTCTCCGTCTGGGTGATGATGGCGACTCTCGTAGCCTCGCTGCCGGTGCCCGCCGTGGTGGGAACGGAGACCACCGGCACCTTCGTATCCACGGTGATGGGCTTGGCGAGGATGTATTTCTTGATGGGGCCGGGGTTCGTCATCAGGATGCTGACGGCCTTGGCCGCGTCCATGCTGCTGCCGCCGCCGATGCCGATGATCACGTCCACCTGCTCCCGCAGCGCGACCTCGCCCGCCGCGTCCACCACACCGATGGTGGGGTCGGACACCACGCCGTTAAAGCAGACGCACTGAATGCCCGCCTTTTCCAGACTGGCCACGCAGCGCGCCGGGACGCCCGCCGCCTCCACGCCCGGGTCATAGATGCACAGCGCCTTTTTGCTGCCCAGCTCGGAAACGTATTCGCCCAGATGATCCACCGCGCCGGGGCCGAAGTAGATGGGGCAGTTCTGCATATACCGGAACATAACTGTTTCCTCCTGAGATGCTTCGCTTATTTAAGGATCCTGGTTTCCAGACGGACTTCCCCGTCCTTCAGCTTCGGGAAGGGCTTTTCCGCATAGCCCAGCGCGCAGGTGCCCACGCAGCTGTAGCCCTCGGGGAAGCCCAGCTTCTTCTGGATCTCCTCGCTCTTGTTCACGCCCACCATGGCCATCCACAGATACACGCTGTCGATGCCCCGGTCGGCCGCCATGGTCATCATGTTCTGAATGATGCAGCCGGCGTTACTCAGCTCGATGTTTTCAAGGAAACCCTTCTTCGCTGCCACGACCACCAGCGTGGGGGCGTGGTAGACGGGATGGGAGTTGGGATTGCCATTGGCGGAGCTGAGGTCGATCTCGGCCAGCAGCTCAGGATTCTGCACGGCAAAAAGCTTCAGGCTGTCGAAATCCGCGCAGCCGATGGCGGCCTGCGTTCCGGCAAAGAGGATGTCGTTCAGGTCAGCGTCAGAAATCTGCTTCGCGGGGTCGAAGGCGCGGGTGGAGTGGCGGAGTTTGATAGCGTCAAGGGTATTCATGGTGTTTCCTCCTGTCATGTCATGTTTTGATAGTATGATTGTAGCGCAGGCAAAAGCGTCTTGCAAGCCTCCGCCCGGATTTTCGGCAAAATAACGGGAGAGCGCACGTGACGCTCTCCCGGAATATTATGGATTTTCCCGCAGGAACTCCCGCGCACGCCCCAGCAGCAGGGCCAGCGCGGCGGGATTCTTGCCGCCCTGCGGAATGACGATGTCCGCATTCTTCTTGCTTGGCTCCACAAACTGCTCGTGCATGGGCTTCACGGTATTCAGATACTGCTCCGTGATGGATTCGAGGCTCCGCCCCCGGTCGCGCATATCCCGCCGGATGCGCCTCAGGAGGCGCACGTCCGCGTCCGTGTCCACGAACACGCGGATATCCAGCTGGCGGCACAGGGCCGGGTCTGCGAGGATCAGGATGCCCTCCAGCAGGATAATGCGGTTGGGCAGCACCGTCTTCGTGGCGCTTGCGCGGTTATGCACCGTGAAATCATAGGTGGGGATCTCCACGCTTTCGCCCCGCCGAAGCGCTTCCAGATGGGTGATGAGCAGGTCTGTATCGAAGGCGTCCGGATGGTCGTAGTTCAGCCGGCAGCGCTGCTCATAGCTCAGTTCGTCGTGGGCCTTGTAATAGTCGTCGTGGCTCAGAACGGTGATATTCCCGCCCAGCTCCGCGCTGAGGCGCTTCGTGAGCGTGGTCTTGCCGCTGCCCGTTCCGCCCGCGACGCCGATCATCAGGGTCTTCATCTGGCCCCCTTATCGTAGGGCACGCCCTCCGCCTTGGGTGCGCGGGAGCGCTTGGAGGTGAAGGCCAGCACCAGCATGGTGATGAGATAGGGCAGCATCCGGTACAGGTGGGCGCTGACGCCGATCTCCGCCAGCCAGAACACCCCGTCCCCGTTCAGGTCGATGGAGGAATACCCGGCGGCGATGCACTTGAAGAGGCCGAACAGCAGGCTTGCCCCGGCGATGTTCAGCGGCTTCCAGTTGCCGAAGATCATGACGGCCAGCGCGAGGAAGCCGAAGCCCGCCACGTCGCCGTTAGAGGTGCAGTTGGAGCTGGTGAGGGCATACACGAAGCCGCCCATACCGGCAAGGAAGCCGGAGATGGTGGTGCCCGTATAGCGCATCTTCTTCACGTTGATGCCCAGCGAATCCGCCGCCTGCGGATTTTCGCCGCAGGAACGCAGGCGCAGGCCGAAGCGGGTCTTATACAGCAGGATGGAAAGAATGATGAACAGGAGGATGCACACGTAGGTCGCCAGATAGACCTTGTGCAGGAAGGTCTCGCCAAGGAAGCCGAGGTCGGCGTTCCGGTCATAGCCCAGCGTAGTCTTCTTGATCATGAACCAGCTGGCGGCGTCGCCGGTGGCCATCTGCAGGGTGTTCTGGTTCACGATGATGCGGATGAGGAACAGCACCAGCGCGGGGGCCATCAGGTTCAGCGCCGTGCCGCCGATGGTCTGGTCAGCGCGGAGATTGATGGAGGCAAAGCTCAGCAGCAGGCTGAACAGCGCGCCGAAGATTCCCGCCGCCAGCATGGCCAGCAGTTCCAGCCCCTGCAGGGTGAGCCAGCTGCCGCTGGCCTTGGCGGCCGCGAACACCTCCGCGCCCTGCATGACGCGCACGAACATGACGCCGATGAACGCGCCGAGGATCATGATGCCTTCCAGCGCCAGATTGATGATGCCGCTGCGCTCGGCGAAGACGCCCGCCAGCGCCACGATCATCAGCGGAATGGCGTAGATCAGGGTCTGCTGGATCAGGAACGACATACGTCTTCACCTCCCTTCCCGGTCTTAACAGGTTCTTTCGGTTTTTCCGGCGGCGCCGACGGGCCGGGGTCCCGCTTCTTCTGCCGCCCGGTCAGCCACATCCGGATGACCAGCGAGAACGCGCTCAGATAGACGATGACGGCGATGATCACGTCGGTGATATACTCGTTGTAGGCCGTCAGGTTCGTGAGCTGCAGGCCCACGATATCCAGCATGGCCATGAAGATGCCGGTGAAGATGACGGCGATGGGATTGTTCAGCGCCAGCAGCGCCACGGGGATGCCGTTGAAGCCCTCGCCGGGCAGGGTCTGATAGGTGCTCCAGAAGAACTCCGTATTGCCGCTGAGCTGATAGAGCGATGCGCCCGCAGCGGCCAGCGCCCCGGCGATGGCCATGCTCAGGACGATGTTCCGCTTGTCCCGGATGCCTGCATACCGCGCCGCGTGGCGGTTCGAGCCGCAGGCCTTCAGCTCATAGCCGAAGGTGGTCTTGTTGATGAGGATATACATGAGGATGGCGATGACGATGGCGATGACGATGCCCGCGTTCACCTGCGAGCCGGAAAAGACCTTATCCAGTCCCAGCTTCGCGGTGGCCACGTTGTTGTAGCTCGTCTTGTAGATATAGCCGGTTTTGCCGTATTCCGCCACGTTGCAGAACACGCTCTTGTCGAAGGCCCACGTGACGATGTTGGCGGCGATCCAGTTGGTCATGATGCAGGCCAGCACCTCGTTGATATTCAGAAAAGCCTTCACGATGCCGGGCAGCGCGCCCCAGATCGCGCCCGCGAGGGTGCCGCCCACGAAGGCGAGGAGCCAGATGATCGCCGGGCTGACCACATCGGAGGGGATGCCCAGCGCGATCATCAGCGTGACCATCGTGCCCATCAGGTACTGCCCCGGCGCGCCGATATTGAACAGGCCCGTCTGGAATGCCACCGCCACGCTCAGACCGGTCATGATGACCGGGGTGGCGCGGAAGAGCATATTGCCCACGTTGGTGGGGTTGAAGCCCCAGCTCAGGTTGCCTGCCGCGTTCCGCCCGGTGCTGAGGATACCCGCGAACACCAGCCGCAGGCCCTCCAGCGCGCCCTTCACGCCGATGCTGCTCTTCGTGAGGCCCGCGATCAGGACCACGATGGCGCCCACCACAAGGCCGATCAGGATAGAGAGGATGCTGGCCAGCACCTTTTTGCTGCTCTCTTTCGCATAAAGCGCTTTCAGCTTTTTCATACCGCCGCACCTCCCTGCCGCTTGGCGCCGGCCATATACAGGCCCAGCTCCTGCACGGAGACCTTCTTCGGGTCAAATTCGCCCACGATCTCGCCCTCATAGAGGACAAGGATGCGGTCACTCAGGCTCATGACCTCGTCCAGCTCCAGCGAGACCAGCAGGATGGCCTTCCCCGCGTCCCGCTGGGCAACCATCTGCCCGTGGATGTATTCGATGGCGCCCACGTCCAGACCGCGTGTGGGCTGGCCCGCCACGATCAGCGCCTTGTCCCGGTCCAGCTCCCGGGCGATGATGGCCTTCTGCTGGTTGCCGCCGGACATACTGCGGGCAACGGTGACGCTGCCCTGACCGGAGCGCACGTCGAAGCGCTCGATCAGCTTATCGGAATATTCCCGCACCGCGTCGGGCCTGATGAAGCCGTGGTTATGGAACTGCGGCTCCCGGAAGCGCTGCAGGACCATGTTGTTTTCCAGCGTGAAATCCAGCACCATGCCGTGCTTGTGCCGGTCCTCGGGGATGTGGGACATATTCTCGCTCTTGCCCCGGATGCTGGCGGCGGTGATGTCCTGCCCGCAGAGGGTCAGCGTTCCGGAGGTAATCTTATCCAGGCCGGTGATGCCGTTCACCAGTTCGCTCTGCCCGTTCCCGTCGATGCCCGCGATGCAGACGATCTCGCCCTTCCGCACCTGGAACGAGGCTTTATGCACCGCGTCCTTCTTATGCAGATGGGAGGCGATGCACAGATCCTTCGCCTCCAGCACCACGTCGCCGGGCTGGGCCGGGGCCTTCTGCACCTCCAGCTGCACGGGACGGCCCACCATCATGTTGCTCAGTTCCTGCTTGGAGGTGTCCTTTGTGTTCACCGTGGCCACGTATTTGCCCTTGCGCAGAACGGTGACCCGGTCGGCCACCTCCATGATCTCATTCAGCTTGTGGGAGATAAAGAGGATGCTCTTTCCCTCGGCAGCGAGATTGTGCATGATCTGCATCAGCTCGTCGATCTCCTGCGGGGTAAGGACGGCGGTCGGTTCATCGAAAATCAAAATCTCATTATCCCGGTAGAGCATCTTCAGGATCTCCGTGCGCTGCTGCATACCCACGGTGATATCCTCCACCAGCGCGTCCACGTCCACATGCAGCCCGTATTTCTCCGACAGGGAAATGACCTTCGCCCGGGCCGCCTTCTTCTGCAGGAAGCCCATGCGCGTGGTCTCCGCGCCGAGGATGATATTGTCCAGCACGGTGAAGACCTCCACCAGCTGGAAATGCTGATGCACCATGCCGATGCCCAGCGCGGTCGCGTCATTGGGGTCGCGGATCTTCACGACCTGCCCGTTTTTGCGGATCTCGCCCTTTTCCGGCTGATACAGGCCGAACAGCACGCTCATCAGCGTACTTTTGCCCGCGCCGTTTTCGCCCAGAAGCGCGTGGATCTCGCCGCGACGCAGCTGCAGGGTGATATCGTCATTGGCACGGATGCCGGGGAACTCCTTCGTGATGTGGTTCATCTCGATCACATATTCCGGAGTCTGCTCCATACCGCCCACCTTCTTTCTTCCGTTTCCGCGCCTGCCCGGCGCGGTTTTTCCTGAAAGTTGATTATACCGGTGTTTTCACAGAATTGCAACAAATCGCGGAGATTTTCGCCTGTATTCGACGGTTTCAGCCATCCAGCGCGTCCAGCGTTTCGTCGATCAGGTCCTCCAGATATTCATGCAGCTCCGCCCAGTCCTCATAGGCGTCGCTGCGTTTCTTCTTCGGTTCCAGCGCGTCCAGCTCGTCCCGCCACGCTTCCAGCTTCGGCAGGAAGGCTTCCAGCTCCGTGCGGGACATGGTCATCGGCTCCGCGTCGAAGGCGGCGGCGATCTCCCCATACAGCGCGGGCTGCTCCGGTTCCTCCTCCGGCAGCTTCACGATCTTTCCGGCCATATCGGCTCCTTTCCGGCGGCCGTGCCGCCATGCGAAATTAGAAAAAGGACGGGCCGAAGCCCGTCCTTTGAATGTATCGGGAATTACTCGACGACGTTGACCGTCACGTTGGAGTAAGCCTGATTGAAGTTCGCCTCGTAGTCGGCGTCGATCACGATCTTGCCGGCAACGACGTCCGCGAACATGGCCTCGTACTCGGCCACGGTGAAGGTGCTGAAGCGCCAGGACGCTTCGGCGGTGGGCAGACCGGTATCGCCGTCAGCCGCGCCGAGGGTCACGCAGGTGCCGCCCACGCTGGCCCATTCGCCGGCGTAGAGCTTGGCAGCGATCTGCTGCACGGAAACAGCCAGTTCCTTCATGGCGGAGGTGATAACGGTGTCGGAGTCGCCGGACTGGTCCACGTCCACGCCCACGACGTAGCCGTCGTTGGCGCCGGCAGCCGCGAAGATGGAGTCGCAGATGGTGCCGCCGCAGGCGAAGATGACTTCGGTGCCGTTCACGTACCAGCCGTTGGCCAGGGTCTGCAGCTCAGAGGAGGGAGAGTAGGAAGCGCCATACAGCCAGGTGTAGTTCACATCGACCTGAACGCCCAGCTCGGCAGCCGCCGCATTGGCGCCCTGCACGAAGCCGTAGCCGTAACGGCAGCAGGCCGGGTTGGTGCCGCCGCCGCCGCCGCAGAAGCCCAGCTTGGTGAAGCCGTCCTTCACGACCGCGTAACCGGCAAAGTAGCCGCACTGCTCTTCCTGATAGCAGACAGCCGCCACGTTGTCAAGGCCGAGGCTCCAGCCGTCGATGAACAGGAAGTTGGTTTCGGGATAGTTGGTCGCAGCCTTTTCCAGAGCGGCAGCCTGCAGGAAGCCCGGGCAGACGACCAGCTCGGCGCCGGCTTCGGCGGCCGCAGCCATGGCGTCGTAACGGTCGTCGTCGGTGGCGGCGGAGCCGTTGGCGGGCTGGTAGTACTTATAGGACTTGCCGTTGTTGGCAGCATAGAGCTTGACGCCGTTCCAGGTGCC
>JAZQQF010000088.1:0-31569 GCA_045628925.1 Oscillospiraceae bacterium
GCTACCCCACGAAGGCGCATTATGCCGCCATCGCGGAGCTGGGGCCCTGCGAGATCCACCGACTGACCTTTCTGAAAAAGGTGCTGCCATGACGAAGGAAAAGCTGCTGGGCGCGTTCGGCGAGGCTGCCGCCGCGGAATATCTGCGGAAGAAGCGCTATCAGATCCTCGGCATGAACTACCGCTGTCCGCAGGGCGAGCTGGACGTGATCGCAAAGCAGAAGGACACGGTGGTGTTCGCGGAGGTGAAGCTCCGCAGAGAAGGCGGCTTTGCCAGCGCTGCGGAAGCCGTCACGCCGCAGAAGCAGCGAAGGCTGCGCCTTGCCGCCGAAGCGTGGCTGGCGGAGAATGAACTGGACGACGTGCCCTGCCGCTTCGACGTGATCGAGATCTATCTGGAACGGGAGGGCGGAAAGGTGAAAACGATCGCCCAGATGGAGGACGCTTTTTGATGAAACTGTTCGACGGACATTGTGATACGCTTTTGGGCCTGCTGGGCGGGCCGCAGTCCGGGCCGGTGCCGGTGGGCGGATTGTATGAAAACAAGCTGCATATCGACCTGAAACGCGGGCTGGAGCTGGACGCTTACGCCCAGACCTTCGCCCTGTTCGGCTTCAGGGAGATGGGCTTCGACGTATTCGATACGCTCTACTCCCGCTTCCAAAAGGAGCTGGAGATCAACGCCGACTGCATGGCCTTCTGCCGCACCCGCAGCGAAGCGGAGGCAGCGGCGAAGGCGCACAAGGTCGCGGCCTTCCTCAGCGTGGAGGGCGCGGAGGTGCTGAACTGCGACACGGCGAAGCTGGAGCAGGCCGGGGAAGCGGGCGTGCGCGCTTTCGGCATCTGCTGGAACCGGGCTAATGAGCTGACCGGGACGAATATTCAGGAGCCGGACCGGGGCCTCAGCGAAAAAGGGAAGGACTACCTTCGCCTTGCGCTGGAGCTGGGCATGGTGGCGGACGTGAGCCATCTCAGCGACCCGGGCTTCTGGGATGTGGAGAAGCTGGCGAAGGGCCCCTTCTGCGCGACCCATTCCAATGCCCGCGCCGTGCATGACCATCCCCGGAACCTGACGGACGATATGTTCCGCGCCATCCGCGACCACGGCGGCACGGCGGGATTGAATCTGTACGCGGCCTTCCTCGGGGAGGAGAACGTGACCATCGAGACCGCGCTGCGGCATATCGACCATTTTCTGGAGCTGGGCGGCGAAAAGACGCTGGCCATCGGCGGCGATTTGGATGGCTGCGAGGCGCTGCCGGCGGGGATGCACGGCATACAGGACGTGCATCTGATCCGCGAGGCGCTGGAGGTGCGCGGCTATGCCGAAGAACTGCTGGACGATATCTTTTACAATAATCAGATGCGGGTCATTCCGATCCAAGAATAAAGGGGAGTACAACCATGAAATACGTCAGCACGAGAGACGCATCCCTGTCCCTGTCCGCCGCCGAGGCGATCAGTCAGGGCCTGAGCCGCGAGGGCGGCCTGTTCGTTCCCGAAACCATGCCGAAATTCCGCCCCGGCTTCCTGCAGGAGCTGTGCGGCATGACCTATGCACAGCGCAGCGCCGCCGTCATGGGTCTGTATCTGGATGATTATTCCGCCGAGGAGCTGAAGGCCTTCACCGAGGCGGCTTATTCCGAGGAGCGCTTCGGCGCTGCCGCCGCTCCGCTGAAGCAGCTGGACGGCGCCACCGCCTATCTGGAGCTGTGGCACGGCCCCACCTGCGCCTTCAAGGATATGGCGCTGCAGGTGATGCCCCATCTGCTCCGCGCCGCGCTGAAAAAGACCGGCGAGCAGAAGCAGGTCTGCATCCTCGTCGCCACCTCCGGCGACACGGGCAAGGCCGCGCTGGAGGGCTTCCGGGATGTGGAAGGCACGAAGATCTTCGTGTTCTATCCCTCCGACGGCGTTTCTGACGTGCAGAAGCTGCAGATGCGCACCCAGCAGGGCAGTAACGTGGGCGTCTGCGCCGTGAAGGGCAATTTCGACGACGCGCAGAGCGGCGTGAAGGCTATTTTCTCCGACGAGGCCATGCGCGCAAAGCTGGGTGAGGCGGGCTGGTTCTTCTCCTCCGCCAACTCCATCAACTGGGGCCGTCTGCTGCCGCAGATCGCCTATTACGTTTCCGCCTACTGCGACGCGGTGAACGCGGGCATGGTGAAGCTGGGCGAGAGCATCAACTTCTGCGTCCCCACCGGCAACTTCGGCAATATCCTCGCCGGGTGGATGGCGAAGAAGATGGGCCTGCCGGTGAAGAAGCTCATCTGCGCCTCCAATACGAACAACGTGCTGACCGATTTCTTCCGCACCGGTCTGTATGACCGCAACCGCCCCTTCCACACCACCATGTCGCCCTCCATGGATATCCTCATTTCCAGCAATCTGGAGCGTCTGCTGTATCTCGCTTCCGGCGATGACAAGCAGGTGAAGGCGTGGATGGAAGAACTGAACACCACGGGCCGCTATCAGATCGGCGGCGAACTGCTGAAAAAGCTCCGTGCGGACTTTGACTGCGGCTGGTGCGACGAAGCGGATACCGCCGAGACCATCGGCGCACACTATGCTTCCGGGTATCTGATGGACACGCATACCGCCGTGGCGGCCCGCGTGCTGGCGGACTACCGGAAGGGCGGCGGGGGTCAGACCCCCACCGTGGTGGTCTCCACCGCAAGCCCCTATAAGTTCTGCGACAACGTGCTGAAAGCCATCGGCAGCGAGGCGAAGGGCAGCGGCACGCAGCTGATCGAGACCCTGTCGCAGGTCACGGGCACCGCCGTGCCGAAGCCGCTGGAAGGGCTGGATAAGCGCCCCGTCCGCTTCGATGCGGTGGTGGAAAAGACGGAGATGCCCGGCGCGGTGCTGGAAATGCTGGGCATCCGGTAAGTTTATGGCGCTGTATACGATCGGCGACCTGCATCTGAGCTTCGGCAGCGACAAGCCAATGGACATCTTCGGCGGCAAGTGGGCCGACCATCCGAAGCGTCTGGCTGAGAACTTCGCCGAGCTGAAAGCAGAGGACGTGACCGTGCTCTGCGGCGACCTGAGCTGGGGGATGAGCCTGGAGGAATCGGCGGCGGATTTCCGCTTCATCGGTGAGCTGCCGGGCAGAAAAGTCATCCTCAAGGGCAACCACGATTACTGGTGGACCACTGCCAGCAAGATGAACCGCTTTTTTGCTGAGAACGGCATCGAGACCGTGGAGCTGCTGCACAATAACTGCGTCCTCTATGGGGAACTGGCCATCTGCGGAACGCGGGGCTGGTTCTATGAGGAGGAGACCGGCGGCGAGCATGATAAGAAGATCATGAACCGGGAGCTGATGCGGCTGGAGGCCTCGCTGAAGGCGGCGGGGGAGCGGGAAAAGCTCTGCTTCCTCCATTATCCGCCGCGATATGGGAATTACGTCTGCCGGGAGATCGTCGAGCTGCTGCGGACCTATGGGGTGACGGAGTGCTATTACGGGCATCTCCACGGCCCCGGCCAGAAGGGCGCCGTGCAGGGCTGGGTGGAAGGTGTGCATTATCAGATGGTGAGCGCCGATTATCTGGGCTTTGCGCCCAGAAAGATCCGGGATGACCCGGAAAGTTCGGAAACCGACACGGAAAATTCCGAAAAAACGGCGGATTCTGAAAAAAACAGTAGCAAAATCATCGGAGCTGTGATATAGTACCTTGGCATTTGTATGTAAATACCGCTGAAAAGCGTCAATCTGATTGGGAGGACAGCCGTCATGGAAGTCAAAAGCATCGAAAAGAAAGAGAAAAACAGCGCGGACGTAATCGTTTCCGTCACCGCCGAGGAGTTTGAGAAAGCCATCATCAAGGTTTTCAACCAGAACAAGAAGAGCATCCAGATCCCCGGTTTCCGCAAGGGCAAGGCGCCCCGGAAGATCGTCGAGGCGATGTACGGTGAATCCGTTTTTTATGAAGACGCTATCAACGAAGTGGCGCCCGACGCCTACTTCTTTGCCGTGAAGGAAAAGGAACTGAAGGTCGTTGCCAATCCGTCCATCGAGGATGCGAAGGTGGAGGACGATAAGTCCCTGACCCTGAAGTTCAACGCCGTGCTTTACCCCGAGGTGGAGCTGGGCCAGTATAAGGGCCTCGAGGCTGTCCGCAAGGAAGCCAAGGTCGACCCCGCCGAGATCGACATGGAGATCGACCAGCTGCGCAACCGCAACGCCACCGTGCAGACCGCTGAGCGCGCCGCCAAGTTCGGCGACACCGTGGTCATCGACTACGAGGGCTTCATCGACGGCGTGGCCTTCGATGGCGGCAAGGGCGAGAACTACAGCCTGGAGATCGGCTCCAACACCTTCATCCCCGGCTTCGAGGTGCAGCTCATCGGCACCGCCGCCGGCGAGGACGCCGAGGTCAACGTGACCTTCCCCGAGGACTACAATGCGGAAGAGCTCAAGGGCAAGGCCGCTATCTTCAAGTGCCATGTGCATGAAGTGAAGGAAAAGATCCTGCCCGAGGCGGACGATGAGTTTGCCAAGGACGTGAGCGAGTTCGACACCATCGCCGAGTATCGCAAGAGCATCGAGGACAAGCTGCTGAAGCAGAAGGAAGCCCGCACCCGCGACGATTTCCTTGACCTGCTCCTTGCTCAGATCGTGGACGGCATGAAGGTCGACCTGAACGACGCCATGGTGGATACCCGCGCCCAGCAGATGGTGGAGGACATTGCCAACCGCATCGCCAATCAGGGCGTTTCCATCGAGCAGTATCTGGGCTGGATGGGCACCAACGTGGAGGACTTCACCAAGTCCCAGCGCGCCAATGCCGAGAAGACCATCCGTCAGGAGCTGGCCCTCAAGAAGATCGCCGATCTGGAAGGCATCACCGTGGAAGACGAGGATCGCGACCGCGAGCTGCAGAAGGTCGCCGATCAGTACGGCATCGAGCTGGAGAGCGTGAAGACCTTCATGGATACCGATATGCTGGAGGAGAGCATCCTCTATACCAAGGCTGCCGACTTCATCATTGCCAATTCCGTGGCGCTCCCCGAGCCTCCCAAGGAAGAAGAAACGAAGGAAGAAGCTGCCGAGGCGCAGGAATAATTTCCGAAACCGGAATAGAAACGAACCTCTGCGGCTATGCTTGAATCCGGAAGAAGGAGGAATTTTCCATGAGCACACTGATCCCTTACGTTGTGGAGCAGACTTCCCGCGGGGAACGCTCCTACGATATCTATTCCCGCCTGCTGAATGACCGCATCGTGTTCCTGAACGGGGAAGTGGATGAAGCGTCTGCCAGCGTCATCGTGGCGGAGCTGCTGTATCTGGAGGCGCAGGACCCCGATAAGGATATCCAGTTTTATATCAACAGCCCCGGCGGCAGCGTGACGGACGGCCTCGCCATCTATGACACCATGCAGTATATCAAGGCGGACGTTTCCACCATCTGTCTGGGCATGGCGGCCAGCATGGGCGCGTTCCTGCTTTCTGCCGGCGCGAAGGGCAAGCGCATCTGCCTGCCCAATGCGGAGGTCATGATCCATCAGGTGCTGGGCGGCACGCAGGGTCAGGAGACCGATATCCAGATCGAAGCGCGCCACATGGCCCGCATCAAGAAGAACCTGACCGAGATCCTTGCGCAGAACTGCGGCAAGAGCTATGAGCAGGTGCTTGCCGACTGCGAACGCAATAACTGGATGAGCGCCGAGGAAGCGAAGGAATACGGACTGATCGATTCCGTCATCTACAAGCGCTGAACCATTTGATCAAAGACCCGAATTGGAGCGACCATGAAGATGGACGAAAAACGTGTGCCGCGCTGTTCGTTCTGCGGTAAAACGCAGGATGACGTGGAGCGGCTGATCGCCGGGCGGAATGCCTATATCTGCAATGAATGCGTGGAGCTTTGCGTGAACGTGCTGGGGGACGATTTTAACCCGCAGGCGGCGAAGCTGATGAAGACCGCGCAGGAGATGAAGCAGGAAGGACTGCCCAAGCCGAAAGAGATCAAGGAATTCCTTGACCAATATATCATCGGTCAGGAGCAGGCCAAGGTCACGCTTTCCGTCGCGGTCTATAACCACTATAAGCGCATCCTGTATGGCGGGAGCGAGGACGTGGAGCTGCAGAAGAGCAATATCCTGCTGATCGGCCCCACCGGCTGCGGCAAAACGCTTTTCGCGCAGAGCCTCTCGAAGCTCCTGCAGGTGCCCTTTGCGATCGCTGACGCGACCACCCTGACGGAAGCGGGCTACGTGGGCGACGACGTGGAGAATATCCTTCTGCGTCTGCTGCAGGCTGCGGATTACGACGTGGAGCTGGCCCAGCGCGGCATCATCTACATCGACGAGCTGGACAAGATCTCCCGCAAGAGCGAGAACGTCTCCATCACCCGCGATGTGAGCGGCGAGGGTGTGCAGCAGGCGCTGTTGAAGATTCTGGAGGGTACCGTTGCCAACGTGCCGCCGCAGGGCGGGCGGAAGCACCCCCATCAGGAATTCATTCAGGTCGACACGTCCAATATCCTGTTCATCTGCGGCGGCGCGTTCGCCGGCATCGAGAAGATCATCGAGGATCGCCGGAACAAGACCACCATCGGCTTCGGCGGCGACGTGCAGAGCAAAAAGGAGCAGGATCTGGGCGAGATCCTTGAAAACGTCCAGCCTCACGATATCCTGAAATACGGGCTGATCCCCGAACTGGTGGGCCGCATTCCGGTCATCACCCCGCTGCAGAGCCTTGGGCGGGATGACCTGATCCGCATCCTCACCGAGCCGAAGAACAGCCTGACGAAGCAGTATCAGACGCTGCTGCGCTATGACAACGTGGAGCTGCGCTATACACAGGAGGCGCTGGAGGCCATCGCCGACAAGACCCTTGCCATGGATCTGGGCGCGCGCGGTCTGCGCAGCGTCATGGAAGGGCTGATGACGGAGCTGATGTATCAGATCCCCTCCGACCCGTCGATCACCGCTGTGGAGATCACGGCGGAATGCGTGCGCGGCGAAGCGGGACCGACGCTGGTCCGTGCGGCACAGAAAATCGCGGAATAACCGAAAATCCGGGGGTGGTCTTGAAGACTGCCCCCGTTTGCCTTTTTGAACCAAGATACCAAAGGAGGGATACATAATGGCAATTCAGACGGAACACCTGCCCATGATCGCCCTTCGGGGCCTCAGCGTATTCCCGTCCATGATTCTGAATTTTGATATCGAGCGTCCCATGTCCGTCGCCGCGCTGAATGTGGCGATGGAGCAGGGAAGGCGCATCTTCCTCCTCACCCAGAAGGATGAGGATCTGGAGGAGCCGGAGGAGCAGGACCTGTGGGAGATCGGCTGCATCGCCCATATCCGTCAGATTTTGCGGATGCCGGGCGGCACCGTGCGCATTCTGGCGGAGGGCCAGTGCCGCGCCCGCATCAGCCGCATCTATCAGACCCGGCCGTTTTTCGATGTGGACGCGGAGCCCATCGCCGAGGAGCATGATTTTGAGCATCCCCGCCTGAGCGATGCGCTGCTGCGCCGCGCCCGCGGGCTGGTAGGTCATCTGACGATGCTGCTGCAGGGCAACGTGCCGGAATTCCTGCAGGGCGGCGTCGATGATTATCAGGATCCCGGCGCGCTGGCAGATTTCCTCGCCATGAACCTGCACATCCCGCAGGATAAAAAGCAGATCGTTTTGGAAACGCTGCCGCCGCTGCGTCGGCTGGAAAAGCTCAATGAGTTTCTGGAGCGTGAGATCGACGTGCTGGAGGTCGAGGCGGAGCTGCACCGCAAAACGCAGGGCCGCATGATGGCCGCCCATCGGGAAAGCCTGCTGCGGGAGCAGATGCGCACCATCCAGCAGGAGCTGGGTACCGACGAGGAGCAGGAGACCGCCTCCGAGATGGAGGAGTATGCGGCGAAGATCGAAGCGCTGAACGCCGCCGACGAAGTGAAGGAAAAGCTGCGTAAGGAGCTGGGCAGGCTCCGCCATCAGGCGGGGTACGGGTCCTCCGAGGGCGCGGTGCTGCGTACATATCTGGATACCGTGCTGGAGCTTCCGTGGGGCAGGACCACGGAGGACGATTTCAGCGTGGAGAAGACCCGCACGATCCTGGATGAAGATCATTACGGGTTGGAAAAGGTCAAGGAACGCATTCTGGAGTATACCGCCGTGCGTCAGCTGGCGCCGGACGTGAAGGGCGCGATCCTCTGTCTGGTCGGCCCGCCGGGAACCGGCAAGACCAGCATCGGCATGAGCATCGCCCGGGCTATGGGCCGGAAGATGAGCCGCATCAGCCTCGGCGGCGTACATGACGAGGCGGAGATCCGCGGCCACCGCAAGACCTACGTGGGCGCCATGCCGGGCCGCATCATGAGCGCCGTGCTGCAGGCGGGCACCTCCAACCCCGTGCTGCTGCTGGACGAGGTGGACAAGCTCGGCTCCGATTTCCGGGGCGACCCGTCCTCCGCACTGCTGGAAGCGCTGGACGCGGAGCAGAACCACACCTTCCGCGACCATTATCTGGAAGTGCCCTTCGACCTCTCCAACGTGCTGTTCATCACGACGGCGAACACCACGGATACGATCCCGCGTCCGCTGCTGGACCGCATGGAGGTCATCGAGCTGAACAGCTATACCGACGAGGAAAAGCTCCACATCGCCAAGGATCATCTCCTGCCCAAGCAGCGGAAAAAGCACGGCCTGAAGGCGCGGCAGCTCCGCGTCAGCGACGATACCCTGCGGGAGATCATCGCGGGCTGGACGCAGGAATCCGGCGTGCGAACGCTGGAACGGGAGCTGGGCAGCATCTGCCGCAAGGCCGCGGTGAAGCTGGTAGAGGGCGATGCGAAGAGTGTTTCCGTGAAGCCGAAGGATCTGGAAAACCTGCTGGGCGCCCGGAAAGTGAAGCCGGAGAACAAGCGGCGGGAGGATACCGTCGGTCTGGCCCGCGGTCTTGCGTGGACCAGCGTGGGCGGCGTGACGCTGGACGTGGAGGTCGCCGTGGTGGACGGCGCGGGCGCGCTGAAGCTCACCGGCAATCTGGGCGAGGTGATGAAGGAATCCGCCATGGCGGGCCTGACCTATATCCGCTCCCGGGCCTCGATTTTGGGCATCGACCCGAACTTCCATAAGAATAAGGATATCCACGTGCATTTCCCGGAGGGCGCCGTTCCCAAGGACGGGCCCAGCGCCGGTATCACCATGACCCTCGCCATGATCTCTGCGCTGATCGGCGCGCCCCTGCGGGGCAATCTGGCGATGACCGGGGAGATCACCCTGCGGGGCAGAGTGATGGCCATCGGCGGTCTGAAGGAAAAGACCATGGCGGCCCTGCGCAGCGGGGCGGACACGGTGCTGATCCCCAAGGACAACGAAGCGGATCTGAATGAGATCGATCAGGACGTGCGCGCACAGCTGAAATTCATCCCCGTTTCCCATATCGACGAGGTACTGCACACGGCGCTGGATTTCACGAACGTGCGCCCGTGGCAGCCGGAGCCCGCCGCGCAGACGGCGCCGGTGACGCCTGTTCCCGCCGAGCCGGAGCGGCCCGCCGAAAGACCCCTTGCCAACTGAACAGCGACCGTGCAGATTGAATAGTATGGTTCGGAAAGACCGTGCGGAGACGCCGCTCCCCTGTGGGGCGTCTGACCGCCGGTCTTTCCTGTTTTTTGGAGAAAAGGGGTGTCAAGCCTTGGGAGAAGCCTATATCGGCATTCCCGCTCTGACGGAGGCGCAGCGGGCGTCTGAGCTGCTGCATCGCAGAAATATCCGCTGCGCGGTCGTGCGGATGCCGTCCCTGCCGGGCGTGAGGAGCTGCGCCTTCGGGCTGCAGCTGCGGGAAGAAGTCCTGCCCGCCGCCCTGCAGTATCTGCAGGAGCGGAACTGCCGCGTCGGCCGCGTGCTGGTGCGGGGGCGGGACGGCGTTCTGCGGGAGCGGACGGGATGATCTATCTGGACAATGCGGCGACGACGCTGCGGAAACCGGAAAGCGTGACCCGTGCGGTGGAACGCTCGCTGCGGGAACTGGGAAGTCCGGGCCGGGGCGGTCACGCAGCGGCAATGGCGGCGGCAGAGGAAGCCTACGCCTGCCGGAAGCTGGCTTCCGCGCTGTTCCACGCGCCGGGGCCGGAATCGGTCGTGTTCTGCATGAATGCGACCCACGCGCTGAATCTGGCGATCAAGAGCTTTTCGGGGAAGAAAAACCGGGTCGTTATTACAGGATATGAGCACAATGCGGTACTGCGTCCGCTGCATTCCATGGGCGCGGAGGTGCGCGCTGCCGCTTCGCCGCTGTTTCAGCCGGAGCGGGCTTTGGAAGCCTTTCAGCGGGAGCTGAAGGCCGGGGCGACGCTGGCGGTGGTGAACCACGTTTCCAACGTGTTCGGATACATCCAGCCGCTCACGGAGCTGGCGGCGCTGTGCCGTCAATACGGCGTGCCGCTCATCGTGGATGCGTCCCAGTCTGCCGGGGTGCTGGAGATCGACGTGGAGAAGCTGGGCGCGGCCTTCGTGGCCATGCCGGGGCATAAGGGACTTTACGGGCCGCAGGGAACGGGTCTGCTGCTCTGCGCCCATCCGGCGAAGCCGCTCATCGAGGGCGGCAGCGGCAGCGATTCGAGGAATCTCCGGATGCCGGACCTGCTGCCGGAGCGGCTGGAGGCGGGAACACTGAATATGCCCGGGATCGCGGGCCTGCGGGCCGGGCTGGAGTTTATCCGAAAGACGGGGACGGAGCGTCTGCTCCGGCGGGAACGGGAACTGCTGGCGCTGGCGGCCCGGCTGCTGGGCGAAAATCCGCGCCTGCGGCTGTACCTTTCGCCGGACCCTGCGTATCAGACGGGCGTCCTCTCCTTCACGGTCCGGGATATGGACTGCGAAACAGCGGCGGCAAAGCTCTCCGACGGGGGCTTCGCGGTCCGCGCCGGGCTGCATTGCGCCCCGCTGGCACACGATACCGCGGGGAGCGGGGGAACCGTGCGCCTCAGCTTCGGCGCCTTCAATACGGCTGCGGAGGTACGGAAGCTGGCCCGCTTTCTGGAAAAGTTGCAGTGAAATGCAGAAATCACCTTGTCAAGCGCTGCGAGATAAGATATAATGTAGGGTAGCATAATAGACACCTTATGGGGTTTTTACGATAGGGGGAGCGAAATGACGCTTCTGCACAGCTTTATGGATATCATCCGCACGATCCGGCTGAATGATATCATCGATATGGCGATCATGGCGTTCGTCATCTACAAGGTCCTGTATTTCCTTGCGCGGAATGCCTCGGGCCGTGCACTGAAGGGCGTCGTCCTGCTGGTGGCGGTGATGCTGCTGGCCAGAGCGATGGATCTGTACGTCGTCAACTTTATTTTCGGAAAGACCTTCGAGCTGGGCGTTCTGGCGCTGCTGGTCATATTCCAGCCGGAGGTCCGATCCCTGCTGGAAAAGGTCGGCGCACTGACCAAGTATATCCCGGGGCGGGATACGTCGGCGGAGATCAAAACGGCGATCGATGAAGTGATCAGCGCCTGCAAGGATCTGTCCGAATCCAAGACCGGCGCGCTGATCGTTTTTGAACGGGATAATCTGCTGGATGATTACATGAAAAGCGGAACGATGCTGGATGCGGCGACCCGGACGGAGCTGCTGAAAAACATCTTTTTCCCGAATACGCCGCTGCATGACGGCGCCGTGATCATCCGCGGCGGGCGTATCGCGGCAGCCGCCTGCGTGCTGCCGCTCACCAGCAAGACGCACCTGAGCCGCGAGCTGGGTACCCGGCACAGGGCGGGCATGGGCATGAGCGAGTATTCCGATGCGGTGGTGGTCATCGTCAGCGAAGAGACCGGCATCATCAGCGTCGCGGTGGACGGGATGCTGAAGCGGCACCTGACCGGCGAGACCTTCGAGACGATCCTGAAAAACGAACTGCTGAAAGATCAGAACGAAAAGCAGCCCAAGTTGAAGAGTTTTGCCCGGAACGTATTTACGAAGGACAGGGACAATGAAAAAAATCAATGAGATTCTGAAGAGCAGGCCGTTTTTTGCGGTCATTGCCTGCATTGCGTCGGTGCTGCTGTGGATGTACGTTGCAAATTACGAGAACACCACGCAGACGGTGAACCTGACCGGGCTGAAGATCAATTACATCGGCGGCGAGGATGTTCTGCACGACCGGAATCTGGTGGTGACGGATCGTGATGTGCAGGACGTGAACCTGACGCTGATGGTGAAGCGCAGCCTCGTTTCCGCGCTGACCAATGAGACGGTACACGTGAGCGTCGACCTGCGGGACATCCGGAATACGGGCGTATACGACCGCGTGTATACCATCAGCTATGACGGCGTGGAGGACAGCGACGTGCTGGTGACCCGGAAGTTCCCGGAATACGTCACCGTGAATATCGACCAGATGGTCACGAAGCCGGTGGAGGTGCGCGGCGTGTTTGACGGCACCGTCGCCGAAGGCTATATGCGCGAACCGGTCGTCTATGACCCGGAGGTCGTGCTGATCAGCGGACCGGAAACGCTGGTCGCGCAGGTGGAATGCGCACAGGTGGTCATTGACCGGGAGAATCTGAATAAAACGGTCACCGGCAGCGTGGGATTCACCCTGCGGGATGAGGAAGGGCTGGAAGTGGAAAGCACCGAGCTTTCATCGGATGTGGCGGAGATCGGCTATACCATCCCGGTCGTGATGGTGAAGGACGTGGTTCTGAAGGTCAATCTGCTGGCTGGCGGCGGTGCGAGTGAAGGCGACGCCATCGTGAAGGTCGACCCGCCGGTGGTCACGCTTTCCGGCGATGCGGAAACGCTGAACGGCATCAACCAGATCGTGCTCGGTACCATCGACCTTTCCGATTTTGCCCAGTCCGACTCGGAGACCTTCGCGATCCCGCTGCCCAACGGCGTTGCAAGCCTTTCCGGCGAAAAGGAAGCGAAGGTGGACGTGAGCATCAAGGGCCTTGCTACGAAGAAGCTCATCACCACGAACTTCAGCTTTGTGAACGTATCCGAGGGCTACGTGGCCAAGGCCATCACCCAGTATAAGGAAGTGCTCATCCGCGGCCCGAAGGAGATCGTGGATCTGATCGAGGGCAGCAACGTCACCATCGTCGGCGACCTGACCGATATCGGGAACGCCGTCGGGCGCTACAGCGTGCCGACGAGCGTGGTGATCTCCGGTTACAGCGAAGCCGGCGTGGTGGGCGATGATTACAACGTGGTCGTTTCGCTGGAGCTATACGTACCCGAGGAAGAAACGGAAGGGGCGGAAGGACCGGAGAAGGGCGGTGGCGGAGCATGACCCAAAGCGCCATCGTTTCAGCGCTGACGGCCGACGGCCGGGCGCTGGTGAAGGTCTTTCAGAGATCCGCCTGCGGGCATGATTGCGAAAACTGCGGCGTCTGCGGCGACCGGCGGGAGCTGACCGTGCTTGCGGGCAACCCCCTGCAGGCCGTTCCGGGCGATCTGGTCACGGTGGAGACCGGGACGGGGAAGGTCGTGCTGGCAGCTGCGCTGGTCTATGCGCTGCCGCTGGCTGTGATGCTGGCGGGCATCATCCTCGGCGTTCTGCTGCAGCTCGGCGAAGGCGCACAGGCCCTTATGGGCGTGGGCGGGCTGGCGCTGGGCAGCCTGACCGCCATATTGGTGAACCGATTCATCCGGCGGGATAAGCCGCTGGAATATACGATTATTGACGTGGGCGAGAATCTGAACCCCCGTCAGGAACAGGAAGCGTGAACGAATGATCAAGAGTATGACCGGCTACGGGACGGCGGCGGGCACCAGCGGCAAGCTGGCGCTGACCGTGGAACTGAAAAGCGTGAACAACCGTTTTCTGGATGTGAGCGTGAAGCTGCCCCGCAGCTATTCCTTCGCGGAGGAACCCGTCAAGAGCCTTGTGCAGCAGAAGCTGGGGCGCGGCAAGGTGGATGTGTTCGTGAATATCGACGCCAGCAAGGCGGACGATGTGGTGGTCCGGCTGAACGAGCCGGTGGTGAATGCCTACGTTACCGCCCTTCGGCAGCTGGCCGAGCAGTATGACGTGCCCTTCGACACCGGCACCACCGGGCTGAGCCGCCTGCCGGATGTGTTCATCATGGAAAAGCAGCAGGTGGACGCGGAGGCGTTTACCGCCGATCTGCTTGCAGTCGCCGCGCAGGCGGCGGACGCGATCTGCGCCATGCGGGAGACCGAGGGCGCACGCCTTGCATCGGACCTGCAGCAGAAGCTGGATGAGCTGGAAGCCTTCCGGCAGCAGGTAGCCGCCCGCAGCCCGGAAACGGTGCGGGAATATCAGGAGCGTCTGCTAGCTAAAATGCAGGAGGTACTCGGCTCCGCCGGCATCGACCAGAGCCGCATCCTCACCGAGGCCGCGCTTTATGCGGACAAGGTGGCTGTGGATGAGGAGCTTGTCCGGCTGGACAGCCATATCCACCAGTTCCGTGAGCTGCTGGCTGAGGGCGGCGCCGTGGGCCGGAAGCTGGATTTCCTGATCCAGGAGCTGAACCGGGAGGTCAATACCATCGGCTCCAAATGCACCGACCTGAATATCACGAAGATCGTGCTGGACATGAAGTCCCTGATCGAGAAGATCCGGGAGCAGGCCCAGAATATCGAATAAGCGGAGGCCGGGATGAAGCTCATCAATATCGGCTATGGGAACATGGTATCGGCCAGCCGGGTCGTTGCCATCGTCAGCCCGGAATCCGCACCCATCAAGCGCATGATCCAGGACGCGAGAGACGGCGGCAGCCTGATCGACGCGACCTACGGGCGGCGTACCCGCGCTGTCATCATCGCGGACAGCGGGCATATCATCCTGTCCGCCATCCAGCCGGAAACGGTCTCTAACCGCATCATCGGTTCCGGCGACGAGCCGCTCCCGGCGGAGGAACCGGAGGAGGAAGAGGAATGAGCGAAGGAAAGCTGTTTGTCATCTCCGGGCCTTCCGGCGCAGGAAAGGGCAGCATCCTTGCGGAGGTACTGAAACGTCGGGAAAACGTGTACTTCTCCGTTTCCGCCACCACCCGCAGTCCCCGTCCCGGAGAGCAGCACGGCAGGGAATACCTGTTCGTCACGAAGGAGGACTTCGAGGCGCGCATTGCTGCGGGGCGGATGCTGGAGTGGACCGAGTATCAGGGCCAGTATTACGGGACTCCCGCGGCGGAGATCGAGGAAAAGCTGCGGGAAGGCTACGACGTGGTGCTGGATATCGAGGCCGAGGGGATGCACAACGTGAAGCGGCACCGCCCCGATGCGGTGACCCTGTTCGTCTATCCGCCGTCCTTTGCGGAGCTGACGCGGCGACTCTATGCCCGCGGAACGGAATCCGAGGAAAAGGTGCTGGGCCGTCTGAAAAAGGGCAGACAGGAATGCGCCCACGCCGATGATTACGATTACATCATCATCAATGACTCGCTGGAAACGGCGGCTCAGGAAGTGATGTCCATTATGACTGCAGAACATTGCAGAGCGGCCGAACGGCTGCACATTATTAAGGAGGACGATACTCTATGATGCTTTACCCTTCCATGTCCAGCCTGCTGGACCGCGTGAACAGCCGCTATATGCTGGTGAACGTGATCGCCCGCCGCTCCCGCGATATCGCGGAGGCCGCCATTGAAAACGAGGAACATCTGGAAAAGAAGCCCGTTTCTCTGGCCATCGACGAGCTGGCAGACGGCAGCTATAAGGCAGTTCCCGCGAAGAAAGAGGAAGACTGACCGTGATCGCCCGGGTCGCCCTGTCCGGGGCGGTCTACAGCATGGACAAGCTCTATGACTACCGCATCCCCGAAGCGCTGGAGGCGGACGCCGCTCCCGGCAAACGGGTGAGCGTTCCCTTTGCAAGAGGGAACCGGCGGCAGGAGGGCATGGTCTTTGCGCTCACGGAAACCAGCGAACTGGACAAGCTGAAGCCCATCGACGCCTGGCTGGATGAAACGCCCATCCTTTCCGAGGCGAGTCTGCGGCTGGCCCGTTGGGTGAAGAACCGCTTTTTCTGCACCTATTACGACGCGGTGCGCGCCATGCTCCCGGCCGGCATCTGGCTCCGGGGCGAAGCGACCTGCGCGCTGGTGAATCCGGCGGATAAAGAGGGTAATTATGCCGCCGCCGGGGAGGACAAAGACGCCGAAGCGCTGCTGGACCTGCTCTATGAGCTGGACGGCAGCTGCAGCGAAAGCGCCGTGCGCGCCGCGCTGGGGAAGCGCGCCTCCGCCGCCGAGGGCCTTCTGGAGGCTGCGGGTGTGCTGCACCGGGAAATCGGCGCGAAAAAGACGGTCGGGGATAAGACCTCCACGCTGGCCGCGCTGACGGTACCGGCGGAGGAGGCACTGGAGATCAGTACGCGGAAGCGCCGCAGCGCCCCCCAGCAGGCGGAGCTTCTCCGGCTCCTGAGCGAGCTGGGAGAGAGCAGCGTGAAGGAGCTTCGGTATTTCACCGGGGCCAGCCTGCAATCGGTGAAAAAGCTGGAAGCTGCGGGCCTTATCCGGCTCCGGCAGCAGGCGGAATTCCGCCGTCCGGAGTTTTCTCCCAGCGACAGGCCGCTGATCACCGCGCTGAACGGGGAGCAGCAGGGGGCTTATGTTGGTCTGAAAGCTCTGCTCACCGGCGGGAAAGCCTGCGCCGCCCTGCTTTACGGGGTGACCGGCAGCGGCAAAACGGCGGTGTATATCCAGCTCATCCGAGATACCATTCAGATGGGGAAGCAGGCGCTGGTGCTGGTGCCCGAGATCGCGCTGACGCCCCAGCTCATGGCTACGTTTTACAGCCATTTCGGCGACCGGGTCGCCGTTCTGCACAGCAGCCTGACCGTGGGGCAGCGCTATGACGAATGGAAGCGCATCCGGGAAGGGCTGGTGGACGTGGTGGTCGGCACCCGCAGCGCGGTCTTCGCGCCGCTGGAAAAGCCGGGTCTGTTCATTCTGGATGAGGAACAGGAGACCACCTATCAATCGGAAAACGCGCCCCGGTATCATGCCCGGGACGTGGCGAAGTTCCGCTGCGTGGAAGCCGGGGCCATGCTGCTGCTGGGCTCTGCGACCCCGTCGGTGGAAAGTATGTATGAAGCGGAGCGGGGGAAATACCGCCTGTTCCGGCTGAACGGCAGATTCAATGCGCGGCCCCTGCCGCAGGTGCGCATCGTGGATATGAAGAACGAGCTGCGCAGCGGAAACGGGAGCAGCGTCAGCTCCATCCTGCGGGAAGAACTGGAAGAAAATCTTCAGCGGGGCGAGCAGAGCATCCTGTTTCTGAACCGGCGTGGCGCCAGCAGCGCCGTTACCTGCCCGGAATGCGGCTATACCTATAACTGCCCCCGGTGCAGTGTGAAGCTAACCTACCATGCGGCGAACCATCGGATGATGTGCCATTTCTGCGGCCATTCCCAGCCGCCGGACAGGCGCTGTCCCAGCTGCGGCGGCATCCTCAATTATGAGGGTCTCGGCACGCAGAAGCTGGAAGCGGAGCTGAAGGAGCTGTATCCCGAAGTGGGCGTCCTGCGCATGGACACGGACACGGTCTCCGCCGCGCACCCCCATGAGGAGCATCTCCGCCGCTTTGAGCAGGAGAAGATCCCCATCCTCATCGGAACCCAGATGGTAACGAAGGGATTAAACTTTGAAAATGTGACGCTGGTTGGCGTCATCAACGCCGATCAGGCGCTGTATGCGGGCCATTACCGGGCGCAGGAGCATACCTTCAGCCTCATCACGCAGGTGGTGGGCCGCGCCGGACGCGGCAGCCTCAACGGCCGCGCCGTGATACAGACCTTTACGCCGGACAATGAGGTCATCCGCTGCGCCGCCCGGCAGGATTACGATGCGTTCTATGCGTCCGAGATCGAGACAAGGCGGCTACTGCTGGCGCCGCCCTTCCGGGAGCTGTACGCCATCACCGTAACGGGCAGCGACGAGGCGCTGGCCCTTCGCTGTGTGACCGAGCTGAAAGCCGCGCTGAGCGCTTCGGCAGGCGGCATTCCCGAGATGCGCATTCTCGGCCCCGCGCCCGCGGGCGTTCTGCGGGTGAACGACCGGTTCCGCTATCGGGTATTGCTGAACGGAACGCCGTCGAAGGAGCTGCGTGCGCTGACGGCGAACGCCATCCGGCAGTTTTCGTCGGACCGGCGGTATCAGGACCTGACGATATTCGGAGCGGTGGACCCGCTGGATTAAGATAACGATTCAAGAGAGGTATGAAACATGGGAACCCGAAAGATTCTGAAAAAGGGCGATCTGAGCCTGAAAAAAACGAGCCGCACCGTGACGGAATATAATGCCCGTCTGCAGATCCTGCTGAACGATATGCGGGAGACGCTGGCGGAGGCCAACGGCGTAGGCCTTGCCGCGCCGCAGGTGGGCGTGCTGCGCCGCGCCGTCATCGTGGCGGACGTGAGCGGGGAGGAGCCCATTTACTATGAACTGATCAATCCGGAGATCGTGGAGCAGGAGGGCGAGCAGATCGGCCCCGAGGGCTGCCTCAGCCTGCCCAATATCTGGGGCATCGTCACCCGTCCGGAAAAGGTGAAGGTGAAGGCGTTCGACCGTTACGGAAAGCCCTTCGAGCTGGAGGCCGAGGGCCTGCTGGCCCGCGCCTGCTGCCATGAGATCGACCATCTGAACGGCGTTCTCTTTGATTCCATCGCAGACCGCTTCCTCAGCGAGGAAGAGATCGAGGAAATGAGCGAATAAGCATGAAGATCCTGTTTATGGGCACCACGGATTTTGCCGTGAGCTGTCTGGACGCCATGCGGAAGGCTGGGTTCGAGGCCGCCGCCGTGGTGACGAAGGTGGATAAACCGAAAAACCGGGGCATGAAGCTGCAGTTTTCCGCCGTGAAGGAATATGCGCTGGCGGCGGGGATCCCCGTCTATCAGCCGGAAACGCTGAAAACGGAGGAAGTGCAGGCGGCGCTCCGGGCCTGTGAAGCGGACCTGTTCGTGGTCGTGGCCTACGGGAAGCTGCTACCGAAGGCCGTTTTGGATATGCCGAAGCTGGGCTGCATCAACGTGCACGGTTCGCTCCTCCCGAAATACCGGGGGGCCGCGCCCATCCAGTGGGCGGTGCTGAACGGGGAAAAAGAGACCGGCGTCAGCACCATGTATCTGGCGGAGGGTATGGATTCCGGCGACGTGATCGACACCGCGTCCACACCCATCGGCGAAGGCGAGAGCTTCGGCAGCGTCTACGAGCGGCTGAAAACGCTGGGCGGCGAGCTGCTGGTGAAAACGCTGGGCGCCTTTGCGGACGGGAGCGTGAAGGCCATCCCGCAGAACGAAGCGGATGCGACCTACGCGCCGCCCATCACGAAGGAAGATACCCTGATGGATTGGGGCTGGGCGCCCGAAAAGCTCGTGAGCCGCATCTGCGGGCTGGATCCGAAGCCCGGCGCAAGAGCGGTGCTGGGTTCTCAGGAATTTAAGCTGTTCAGCCCGAAATGCACGGGCAATACCACCGACCTGCCGGACGGCAGCGTGGTCGGCAGCGGCAAAGCGGGGCTGGAAGTAGCCTGCGGCGGGGGAAAGACCGTTCTCATCGGTGAACTGCAGGCCCCCGGCGGCAAGCGGATGCGCGCGGCGGATTACCTGCGCGGCCACAGTATCCCGTGACCGGGCGGGAGATCGCAGTTCAGGCACTGCTGAACTGCGAAAAACGGAACGCATGGTCGGACGCTTATCTGAACGGCCTGCTCACGAAGGAAAAGCCGGAGCGGCGGGAGGCCGCGCTGGGGTACCGCATCTTTGCGGGCGTCCTGCAGAACCGGGAGGCCTGCGACTGGTACCTTGCGCCCTATCTGAAGGGGAAGCTGCAGCCGGAGGTGCGGGCGATCTTGCGCTCGGCCGTGTACCAGCTGGCATTTCTGGATAAGATACCCGCTTCCGCGGCGGTGAACGAGGCCGTGGAGCTGGCAAAAAGAATGACGAATCCCGGCGCGGCAAAGCTGGTGAATGCCGTTTTGCGGCGGTTGACCGCTGCGCCGCTGCCAATGCTCCCCGCGGGGAACGACGGGGAGAGCCTCTCCGTCCGATATTCCCGCCCGCGGGAGTGGACGGAATACTATCTCACGCTGCTGGGAGAGGAAAAGACCCGGGCGCTGTTGGAAGCGGACAATCGGCCCGCGCCCACCTGCCTGCGGGTGAACCGATTGAAGGCAAGTCCCGAACAGGCGCTGACCGCCCTGCTGGAAGACGGGGTGGAGGCGAAGCCCGCCGCCATGGAGGATTTCTTCACGGCGGAGCAGACCGGCGCGGTCACGGAGCTTCGCGCCTTCCGGGAAGGCATGGTGACCGTGCAGGACCCGGCGGCGGCGCTCCCGGCACTGGCCTCCGGCGTAAAGCCGGGGATGCAGGTGCTGGACGCCTGCGCGGCCCCCGGCGGGAAGAGCTTTCTGCTGGCCCAGAAGATGGAAAACCGGGGCAGCATCCTCGCCTGCGACCTGCACGAAAACAAGCTGCGGCGCATCCGCGAGGGCGCGGAGCGGCTGGGCGTGACGAATCTGGAAACGAGGGCGCAGGACGCGAGGCAGCCGGACGGTTCACTTATGGAGCGGTTCGACCTCGTGCTGGCGGACGTGCCCTGTTCCGGGCTGGGCGTGGTGCGGAAGAAGCCGGAGATCCGCTATAAGACCCGCGCGGAGATCGCCCCGCTGCCGGAAACGCAGCTGGCCATTCTGAACGGTCTGAGCCGCTGCGTGAAGCCGGGCGGAACGCTCCTGTATTCCACCTGCACGCTGGTGCGCGAGGAAAACGAAGCCGTGACCGAACGATTCCTCGGGGAACACCCGGAATTTGCCCGTGCGCCGCTGGAGCTGCCGCAGCCCTTCGGAACGGTGGAATGCGGCGAACGGACGGTCTGGCCCTTTGAATACGATACGGATGGATTTTACCTATGCAGGATGGTAAGAAAGAAATAAGATCGCTGCTGCCGGAGGAACTGAAGACCGAACTGGAAGCGCTGGGCGAACCGGCCTTCCGGGCGAAGCAGGTCTTTGAATGGCTCACAAAGGGCGTGCGCAGCTTTGACGAGATGACGAATCTTTCCAAGGCGCTGCGCATGAAGCTGGCGGAGCATTTTGAGCTGTCCGCGCCGGAGGTGCTGCGCAAGCAGGTATCCCAGCAGGACGGAACGGTGAAGTATCTCTGGCGGCTCAGCGACGGGAACGCGGTAGAAAGCGTCGTCATGCGCTACAGCTACGGGAACACCGTCTGCATTTCCTCGCAGGTGGGCTGCCGTCAGGGCTGCGTGTTCTGCGCGTCCACCGGGCTGGGGTTCATCCGGAACCTGAGCGCCGGGGAAATGCTCTCCGAGGTGCTGTATTCCGGACTGGACAGCGGCGTGCCCATCACGGGCATCGTGCTGATGGGCATCGGCGAACCGCTGGAGAACTATGACAACGTGCTGCAGTTCCTGCGCCTTGTGAACCATCCGCAGGGCCTGAACATCGGGATGCGGCATATCTCTCTTTCCACCTGCGGTCTGGTGCCGGGCATTTACCGACTGGCGGAGGAAAACCTGCAGCTGACGCTGTCCATTTCCCTCCACGCGCCGGATGACGAGACCAGAAACCGGCTCATGCCGATCTCCCGGAAATATGAGCTGGAAACACTTATCAAAAGCTGCGAGGATTATTTCCGGCGCACGGAGCGGCGCATCAGCTTTGAATATGCCTTGATCGAGGGCGTGAACGATTCGCCCCGGCAGGCGAAGCTGCTGGCCGAGCTGATGCGTCGGACCCACGGGCATCTGAACCTCATCCCGCTGAACCGGGTGGAGGGCAGCCCGCTGATCCCGGGCGATACCCGGGCATTCTCGCAGAGATTAAAGGAGCTGGGCGTGAACGTGACCGTCCGCCGCCGTCTGGGCGCGGATATCGAAGCGGCCTGCGGACAGCTCCGCCGAAAGGAGGCCACCTGAAATGCGCTTTTGGAGTCTGACAGATCAGGGACGGGTCCGGAAACAGAATCAGGATGCCTGTGAAGTCCTGCCCTTCCGATTGGAGGACGGGGCGGAGGTGCTTGCCGCCGTCGTGTGCGACGGGATGGGCGGCGCAAAGGCCGGGAACGTCGCTAGCGCCATGGCGGTCGAGATCTCCCTGCGGGAGCTGCAAAGCGGCTTTTCCGAGCGCGGGCAGACGGATACGCAGGTGCTCGGCGCCGTGAAAACGGCAAACCGCGAGATCTATGAAAAAGCGAATTACGAACTGGACTACGACGGGATGGGCACCACGCTGGTGGCGGCCGTCTGCGTCGGAAACCGGGTCACGGTCGCCAACGTGGGGGACAGCCGCTGTTATCTCATCCGGGAGGGCGGCATCTTCCAGCTCACCAAGGACCACTCTCTTGTGGAGGACATGGTGGACCGGGGCGAGATCGAGCGGGCGGATGCGTGGAAGCATCCCCGCCGGAATTACATCACCCGTGCGCTTGGCGCGGAGGCGGATATCGAGTGCGACCTGTTCTTCCATACGCTGGAGGAGGGGGACGTGCTGCTGCTCTGCACCGATGGGCTCAGCGGCGTGGTGAATCCGCAGGAACTGCTGTTTGAGGTTGTCTACGGCGGCGAACTGGAAACCGCGGTGACGCGCATGGTGGATATCTCGCTGGAGCGGGGCGCACCCGATAACGTAACGGCTGTGCTGCTGGCGCAGACAGACGCGGAATGAGGACTTGACGATGGAAAACAACGATAAATACATCGGCCAGATGCTGGATAACCGATACGAGATACTGGAGCGTATCGGCGTCGGCGGCATGGCCGTGGTCTATAAAGCACTGTGCCACCGGCTGAACCGCTACGTGGCCGTGAAGATTCTGAAGGACGACTATGCGGTGGATGAGGATTTCCGCCGCCGCTTCCACACGGAGGCGCAGGCCGTCGCCATGCTCAGCCATCCCAATATCGTGACGGTATACGACGTCAGCCGCACACAGGACGTGGACTATATCGTCATGGAACTGATCGAGGGCATGACGCTGAAGCAGTATATGCAGAAGCGGGGCCAGCTCAGCTGGAAGGAAGCGCTGCATTTCAGTATGCAGATCAGCAAGGCGCTGATGCACGCCCACAGCCGGGGCATCATCCACCGGGATACCAAGCCCCACAATATTATGATCCTGAAGGACGGCAGCGTCCGCGTGGCTGATTTCGGCATCGCCCGTCTCAGCTCCACCCAGAATACCCTGACCCAGCAGACCCTCGGCAGCGTGCACTATATTTCCCCCGAGCAGGCCAAGGGCAGCAATATCGACGCTCGCACCGATATCTATTCGCTGGGCGTGGTCATGTATGAAATGCTCACCGGCCGCCTGCCCTTCGAGGGGGAGAACGCCGTTTCCATCGCCATTCAGCATATCAGCTCCGTACCGCTGATGCCGCGGGAGATCAACCCGGAGATCCCCGTCGGCATGGAAACGATCACGATGAAGGCCATGAATCCAAATCTGGAACGCCGCTATCAGTCGGCGGAAAAGCTGCACGACGATCTGGAGGCCTTCCGCAAGAATCCGGAAGCCGATTTTTCCGACAGTGAGCTGCCCTTTGAGAGCGACCATGCGCCGGAACCGGCAAAGCCCGTCAAAAACCCGAAGTCGGAAGGGACTTCCACGCGGACAGCCGGCACCGCGCCGGAGCTTCCGCCGGTCAGCCGCCGCGGCGAACTGACGAAGGAGGAATACCGGGATAATTCCCGCCGCGCCAGAACGGTGTCGATCCTCAGCGGGATGTTCCTGGTCATTCTGTTCATCCTCGGCGTGTTCCTGTATCTGTGGCGCAACTGGTTCAATGATATGTTCACCGAGCCGGAGACCATGTCGGTGCCCTCGTTTGTCGGAGTCAAGCTGGAGGATATTCTGGCGAACCCCGCTTATACCGATTATTTCAACATCACCCCCACCTATGAGGGCAGTGAGAGCGTGGAGGCGGGCTGCGTCATCAGTCAGATCCCTGCCGCCAACCGGACGGTCATCAAGACCGACAGTAAGGCGGATATCAAGCTGGTCGTCAGCATCGGAACGGATATCGTCGTCGTGCCCGAACTGGTGAACGAGGATTACCGGCAGGCCATCATCTATCTGAATAATCTGAAGCTGCAGCATCAGGAGAGCTTTGTGAAGTCCGATGACGTGACGGAGGGCTACGTCATCTCCGCGATCCCCGAAGCGGGAACAGAGCTGAAGGCCGGCGACACCGTATTTCTGGAGATCAGCACCGGGCCGGAGATCAAGTATGCGGATATGCCGGATCTGGTCGGCGAACCGCTGCAGAATGCCCGCGCCAAGATCGAGGCGCTGAACCTGACCGTCGGCTCCGTGACGGAGGTGTTCAGCGATGAACCCATCGGAACGGTGGTGTTCCAGAGCCGCAGCCCCGGCGACAAGGTGCAGGAGCATACGCGCATCAACCTGAACGTCTCCGGCGGACCGGAACCGACGGTCCCGCCCGTGGAGGACTATCCGCCCGCAGAGTCGGGTGAAAACGAGGACGGCAGCGTTGGCTGAGGGCCTGATCGTCAAGGCCGTGCGCGGCCTGTGGTACGTGGAAACAGCGGAGGGGACCCTGTGCTGCACGGCGCGGGGGAAGCTCCGCAGCGGGAAGGAAACGCCGCTGGTGGGCGACCGGGTAACGGTCACGCCGCTGAACGGCGGGAAGGGCAGCCTTGAAGAGGTGCTGCCCCGGCGGAACGCCTTCGTGCGGCCAAGCGTTGCGAATATCGACGCGCTGGTCATCCTCTGTTCGGCAGCCCTTCCGGTGACGGATCCTTATCTCATCGACCGGATGATCGCCATCAGCGAGCTGAAAAACTGCGAGCCGATCCTTTGCTTCCATAAGTGCGACCTTGCCCGCGCCCCGGAGCTGACGGGGCGATATCGGAAGGCCGGGTTTTCCGTGTTTGAGACCAGCTCGGAGACGGGGGAGGGCCTTCCGGCGCTGCGGGAAGCCCTGCGGGGGAAGACCTGCGCCTTCACCGGCAATTCCGGCGTGGGGAAGTCCAGCCTGCTGAACGCGCTGGAGCCGTCGCTCACGCTGGAGACCGGCGAGGTGAGCGAAAAGCTGGGCCGCGGTCGGCATACCACCCGCCACGTGGAGCTGTTCCGCCTCGGCTGCGGAGCCTGCGCGGTGGATACGCCGGGCTTCGCCGCCTTTGACGGGGAGGAGGTCTCGCTGGAGCTGAAGGAAAAGCTGCCGGAGCTGTTCCGGGAGTTTCGGCCCTATCTCGGCCTCTGCCGCTATCATGACTGCCGCCACGGGAAGGACGATGGCTGCGCCGTCCGCGCCGCCGCGGGAGCGGGGGAGATATCGGAGGGGCGGTATGAGAGCTATCTCCGGCTGCTGGAGGAGCTGAAAGACCTGAAAGAATGGGATTTCCGGAATTGACTTCCGACAGGGTCCGTGCTATGATATCGGTAACTACATAATCTTCGGGAGGAATTTCTGCATGGAAGAAAAGTATGGGAAGAAAGTCGCTACCCTGAAGCTCTCGGGTATGATCTATCTTCCCCTCGTCATGGTTTCCCTGATCTTTTTCGTCGTTTTCCTCGCAACCCTCATCAGCGCGATCCGCGGTAACAGCAAAGTGATGGCCATCGCCATCGTCGCCGGTATCGGCCTCGTGGTGTGCATCGTCGGCCTGCTGCGGCAGATTCTCACCGTCCGCATGGATATCTATGACAAGCATCTGGTGGAAGTGAAGATGCTGGGCACCAACGTGATCGCGGCGGAAGACCTGCGCGCCATCATCTGGCAGTTCCCCGGGGCCAACCCCATGAACTCCCGCGCTGCCCGCGTGAACAACACCTCTGCGGAATGCATCTTCAAGGATGGCCGCAAGACCGTCAAGGTGCAGGACTCCTATTATCAGGAAATGGAGAAGAACATCTCCGCGTTCCAGACCCGCAACAATATCCCCAAGGATCTGGAGGTCCAGAAAAAGGGCGGCCGCCGCTACGATAACATCTGATACGAAGATACAGCTCATGAGCCTGACGCTTTCGCGCCGGGCTCATTTTTGCGCTTGTACTTCCCGGCGGAGTTTGATAGAATGCAGACAGAATGCAGTTTTTTGAAAAGGAGTATTTCTATGGACGCTTATCGTGACCCGAAGCTCTCCTTTGCCGAGCGGGCGAAGGACCTTGTCTCCCGCATGACGCTGACTGAGAAGATCGAGCAGATCCGCTCCTCCGCCCCGGCGCTGGAACGGCTGGGCATTCCGGAAATGGACTGGTGGAGCGAAGCGCTCCACGGCGCCGCCCGCGAAGGCACCGCCACCATGTTTCCCCAGAGCATCGGCATGGGCGCGACCTTTGACCCGGAACTGGTGGGGGAGGTCGGCCATGCGGTCGGTCAGGAAGCCCGCATCAAGTATGAGCAGTATTCCGCCCATGGCGTGCGGGATCTGTTCAAGGGTCTGAGCCTTTACAGCCCCAACGTGAACATTTTCCGCGACCCCCGCTGGGGCCGGGGACAGGAGACCTACGGGGAGGACCCGTGGCTCACCGGGCGCATGGGCGTCCGCTATATCAAGGGCCTGCAGGGCGACGATCCGGATTATCGCATGACCGCCGCCTGCGCGAAGCATTACGCGGTGCATTCCGGCCCGGAGCAGCTGCGGCACGAGTTCAATGCCGTCGTCAGCCCAAAGGATCTGCGGGAGACCTATCTGCCCGCGTTTGAGGCCGCCGTGAAGGAGGGCCATGTGGCGCAGGTCATGGGCGCTTATAACCGCACGCTGGATGAACCCTGCTGCGCTTCCGACCTGCTGCTGCAGAAGATCCTGCGGGATGAATGGGGCTTCGACGGGATGGTCGTTTCCGACTTTACCGCGCTGGCCGATTTCCACCGCAGCCACAAGGTCACGGCGGACGCGCCCGAATCCGCGGCGCTGGCGCTGAAAAACGGCTGCGATATGAACCTCGGCTTCGTCTATCTGAAGCTGCAGGAGGCGCTGGACCGGGGCCTCGTGACCGAGGAGGATATCGACCGGGCCTGCCTGCGGGTGATGGAGCTGCGCCTGCGCCTCGGCGTGTTTGAGCAGCCCGAGGCCATTCAGGTGGACCACGACCTGCTGGACAGCGCGGAGAACCGGGAGCTGAACCTGCGCGCGGCCCGGGAATCCATGGTCCTGCTGAAAAACGACGGGGTGCTGCCGCTGCGGGGCAAATACAAGTCCGTCGCGGTGATCGGCCCCAACGCCTTCAGCACCCGCGCCCTGATGGGCAACTATCACGGCGAAGCCAGCGAATATGTCACCGTGCTGGACGGCATCCGCCGCGCCGCGGGGAAGGACTGCCGCATCCGCTATGGCGTGGGCTGCGAGCTGGTGCCCTATCTGCCGCCGCAGAAGAAGTCCTCCATGTCCTCTGACGAGGCGCTCTTCGGCACCTTCAATGACGTTGCGCCTACCTTCAACCTGCTGGAGGCCTCCGGCCACGGCGACCGGGAGGCGGAAGCGCTGGCGCTGGCGGAGGAGAGCGAAGCCGTCGTGCTGGTGCTGGGTCTGGACGAGACCGTGGAAGGCGAGGAGATGTTCGGCGAGGGCCGCAGTGATGAGTTCAGCTGCGGCGATAAGAAGACCCTGCTCCTGCCCTCCAATCAGCGGAAGCTGCTGGAGGACGTGCTGGCCATCGGCAAGCCCACCGTGGTGGTGCTGCTGTCCGGCAGCGCGCTGGCGGTGGAGGATGCGCGCATCGGCGCGCTGGTGCAGGCGTGGTATCCCGGCGCGGTGGGCGGTCAGGCCGTGGGCGAACTGCTGTTCGGCGACTACAGCCCCTCCGGCAGACTGCCTGTGACCTTCTACCGCAGCGTGGAGGATCTGCCCGATTTCCTCGACTATGCGATGGCAAACCGCACCTACCGTTATTTCAAGGGCGAACCGCTCTATCCCTTCGGCTACGGCCTCAGCTACACGAAGTTCGGCTACAGCGGCCTGCGGGTCTCCGTGGGCGAAGCGGTCACCGCGTCCGTCACCGTGAAGAACGAGGGCGGCATGGCGGGCCGGGAAGCGGTGCAGGCCTATGTCCGCTGGGACGGCGGCGATGAGACCCAGCCCCGCTGGCATCTCTGCGCGCTGGGCAGCATCCAGCTGCAGCCGGGCGAGAGCGGGGAAGTGCAGCTCACCATCCCCATGGACGCGCTCTATACCTACCATGCCGACGGGAGCCGCGCCGTGGAAAAGGGCAGCTACACACTTTACGTGGGCGGCGGCCAGCCCGATGCGCGGACGGAAGCGCTCACCGGCGCGAAGGTGCTGCGGGCATCCTTTACCCTCTGAATCGACGCTTCGGAGAGAAAAAACGAAAAAGATCACGAAATTCCCTGGATTTTCCTTACAGAAAACGGAAAAGGCGGAGTTTCAGACCTTGCATTTTCTGCAAAATACTGTATACTGTATTCGGTATAATCTGCAGAAAACCATGATATTACATATAGGAGGTTACTTTTTATGGGTCTGCTTAGTGTTGCTGCTTCTGCCATCGGAAGCACGATGAAGGATCAGTATAAGGAATTCTTCTCCTGCGATGCGATGGATGCAAACACGCTGGTCGTGAGAGGCACCAAGATCACCAATGGCAAGAACAAGGGCAGCGATAACATCATTTCCGACGGCAGCGTCATCGCCGTGGCTGACGGCCAGTGCATGATCATTGTCGAGCAGGGTAAGGTCGTCGACCTCTGCGCGGAACCGGGCGAGTTCATCTACGATATGTCCACCGAGCCCAGCATCTTTGCCGGCAAGCTGGGCGAGGCCATCAAGGGCACCTTCAGCACCATGTGGAAGCGCTTCACCTTCGGCGGCGACACCGCGAAGGATCAGCGCGTGTATTACTTCAACACCAAGGAGATCATGGGCAACAAGTACGGAACGCCCTCTCCCGTGCCCTTCCGCGTGGTGGATACCCGCGCCGATATCGACATTGATATCTCCATCCGCTGCTTCGGCGAATACTCCTACCGTATCGCCAACCCCGTGCCGTTCTACGTGAACGTCTGCGGCAACGTGGCTGATAAGTTCACCCGCGACAAGATCGACAGCCAGCTGAAGAGCGAACTGCTCACCGCTCTGCAGCCTGCTTTCGCCCGCATCAGCGAGATGGGCATCCGCTACAGCGCGCTGCCCGGCCACACCAAGGAAATGGCCGACGCGCTGCGGGAAGAGCTCTCCGCCGAATGGGGCGAGCGCGGCATTGAGATCGTCAAGGCCGGCGTCAGCAGCGTCAAGGCTTCCGAGGAAGACGAGAAGATGCTGAAGAACCTGCAGGCGTATCACAATCCCGGCGCGGCCGCTGCCGGTCTCGCGGGCGCCCAGATGCAGGCCATGCAGGATGCTGCCAAGAATACCGGCGGCGCTGCCCTCGGCTTTATGAACATGAACATGGCGCAGAATGCGGGCGGCATGAATGCGCAGGCGATGTATCAGATGAGCGCCCAGCAGCAGGCCGCTGCTCCCGCGCCCGCTCCGGCGGCTCCCGCTGAAGCTCCCGCAGGCTGGACCTGCCCCAGCTGCGGCCATGCCGGCAACCCCGGTAAGTTCTGCGCCGAGTGCGGCACGGCGAAGCCTGTGGAAGCTGCGGGCTGGACCTGCCCCAAGTGCGGCACCGTGAACAAGGGCAAGTTCTGCGCGGAATGCGGCTCTCCCAAGCCCGCCGGCGTTCCCCAGTATAAGTGCGACAAGTGCGGCTGGGAGCCGGAAGATCCCGCCCATCCGCCCAAGTTCTGCCCCGAGTGCGGCGACCCCTTTGACACCGGCGACATCATCTGAGATCCCGGGCCGCAGCTGCGGGTAAGATAAGAAATACTGCCCGCCGGGCGGGGCGACCTGTCCGGCGGGCAAACAATGGAAGCCGATTTCAGCGGCTTTCGGATAAGGAGGTTACCATGGGACTTTTTGATAAGAAATTCTGCAGCGTCTGCGGAGAGAAGATCGGCCTTCTGGGCAACCGCAAGCTGGAGGACGGCAACCTTTGCAAGGATTGCGCGGGCAAGCTCTCTCCCTGGTTCAGCGACCGGCGCAACAGCACCGTGGAGGAGATCAAGGCTCAGCTGGCCTACCGCGAAGCTAATAAGGAAGTGCTGGCGCAGTTCCGCCCCACCCTCACCATGGGCGGCAGCAAGAAAATCATGCTGGATGAAGCCAAGAAGCAGTTCGTCGTCACCTCTGCCAGCAACCTGCAGAACGCGAACCCCGACGTGATCGATTATTCCGACGTGACCGGCTGCGAGCTGGACGTTCAGGAGCAGAAGATCGAGATCAAGAAGAAGGACGCCGACGGGAAGGAAGTCAGCTACAATCCGCCGCGCTACCGCAGAGAGTATGATTTCTATATTCAGATCCGCGTCAACAATCCTTACTTCGATGAGATCCGCTTCCAGCTGAATGACGACAGCGTGGAAAGCACGAGCCTGACCGAGTACCGCAAGTATGAGAAGATGGGCGAGGAGATCAAGGCCGCGCTGCTGCAGGCGCGCGATGATATCCGCGAAGCCGCTGCCGCCGCCGCTGCGCCCAAGCAGCCCGTGACCTGCCCCGCCTGCGGCGCGGTCACCACACCGGACGCCAACGGCTGCTGCGAATACTGCGGTTCGCCTCTGAACGCCTGAGTTTTTATCTGAAGCAACAGACCTGCCGGAAATCGGGCCCGAACGGGTCCGGTCTGCGGCAGGTTTTCCGTATCGACCATTCTGAGAGGAGACGCTATGAAGATTCCCTACCGTGTACGGATGACGGTGCCGGAGGACTGCCTCGGCTATACCGACAAGAACGGCATCAAGCACTATGATTTCTTCCACCCCTTCGGCGCGGTGCAGAAGAACGAGATGGACTGCATGGAGTTTGAATCCCCGGAAACGGAGGACGTGGGCTACCATGAGCATAAATTCGGCTGCGAGACCTTTTTCATCACGAACGGCCAGATCGAATGCTGTGTGCTGGGGAAGAAGGTCCTGCTGGGGCCGGGGGATATCCTGCATATCCAGCCCTATATGGGCCACGCCTTCAAGCCCGCCAGCCCCGGCTGCCGTCTGAATATCCTGTTCCAGACCATGGACATGGCCAACAGCACCTCCCGCCGTTTCCGCGTGCAGGAGGATTTCCCCGGCCGCTGGGAAGCGCCGGAGCTGCAGAGCGCGCTGGATACGCTCTATGGCCGCGTGACCCGCTCTTTCCCGGATGCGCCGCTGGTCGCGCCGGAGACCGTGCCCGCCGTGCGCCTGAAGGATACGGGCCTGATGACCCACAGGCGGAACGGGCTGACCCTGCGGCTGAAGATCGGCCGCTGGGAGACCCACGGGGAGAAGGAGATCTGGGAAGCTGTGATGGACAGGGGCTTCGGCGCATCACATCCCGCCATCCGCCCGGAGCCGTATTTCTTCTACGTGACGGAGGGGAAGGTACGCTTCCGCGTATGGGAGAAGCCGGAGCAGGTCTGCGAATTCGAGGCCGAAGCGCAGACGCTGGTGAATATCCCACCCTGCTATCCCTTCGCCTTTGAAGCGGCGGAGGACAGCCGCATGATGGATCTGGACTGCGCCATGCTCCTGCAGGATCTGCTGGAGGAAGTGGAGCGGCTGGAAGCGAAGGAGCCGGAAAAGCTGCGGGACGAAGCGTATATGAAGACCCTGAAGGAGCGCTTCAACTG
>JAZQQF010000089.1:0-15359 GCA_045628925.1 Oscillospiraceae bacterium
GGACAGCCGGGAAGGTCTGCTGTTCGGCGCGCTGGATTTCGAGGATTGGAAAAACGGCGTCATCAACAACGCCCAGTCAAACCGGACGCTGAACTGCGTTTCCGGCGTGGCGGATCTCGGCTCACACGACGTCTGCCCGCATGGAACGCTCATCGGAAAAAGCGTGGAGTCTTCCCGCTTCATCGTGCTGTACGGGCCGGATTACCGGGATCTGCTGGAGCAGTACGGCGATATCCTCGCGTCCATCCGCGAACCGATCCGCTGGAAGGGCGGCAATCCCTTCGGCTTCAATGCCTTTGCGGGTCTGGCGTACAAAATGTCCAACGAGGTCTTCGACCGCACCGGCGATTTCCTTTATCAGGAGCTGATGCCCCGGGGCTTCCAGAACGACGGCACGACCTATCTGAATCTGGACGGGGGCTGGCAGATGCTGCCCGCGGAGGAACGGATGCGCAGCAAGGCGGAGCGGGAAGCGCGAGGCCAGCATAACGGCATCTACGACGGGCCGTTTTCCTGCCGTCCGTGGGGGCCGAAGGGCTTCGACGCCGAACTGCCGGAGCTGCCGGGGCATACCTATGCGGAGATCCTCCTGCGGGACGCGCGGGGCGAACCGCTGCCGCCGGTGGATGATCTCTATGCCTTCGATGTGACGCACCCGGTCTGGCGGGCCTATACGAAGGCGAAATTCGAGCAGTGGAAGCCGCTGGGCTATGACTATCTGAAGCTGGATTTCCTGACTCACGGCTGCATGGAGGGCGTTCACTACGATCGGTCCGTCCGCACCGGGCGGCAGGCCATCCATCAGGGCTACCGCTATCTGATGGAGCTGATCGACGAGGATTTTTACGGAAAGCCTCTGTTCCTGAGCATTTCCATCGCGCCGCTGTTTCCATATGGCTTCGCCCATGCGCGCCGCTCCTCCTGCGACGCCTTCGGCACGAACGACTATATCGAATATGTTTTGAACGCGCTGACCTACAGCTGGTGGCAGAACCGGCGGCTTTATGACTTCAATGACGCCGACCATCTGGTGCTGCACCGCAGCTTCAACATGAAGCGGGATTCCACGGAGGGGGAGGCGAAGGCCCGGTATACCACCGGCGTCATCTCCGGCGGGCTGATGCTGCTTTCCGATGACTATGACGATCCGGCGGCGCAGGCCAAGGCCATCCGCTATGCCGGGAACCCGGAGGTGAATGCGCTGGCCCGTTCCCGCACGGCATTCCGCCCGGTGGACTTCAACTTCAGCTCCGCCTCCCATGCGTTCACCGCCGAGGTGAACGGCGCAAGCTATCTCGCGCTGTTCTCGTGGCAGCCGCACCGGGAATCCATTGAGGTCGACCTGCGCCGCGCCGGGCTGAAAAACGGCGTATACCGCGACCTGTGGACGGGGGACGCCATCGAGATCACGCACGGGACGCTCATCTGGGAGCCGGAGGGCTGCGACGCGCTCCTGCTGAAACGGGAAGACTGAAACAGAGGCAGAATATGAAACTGAAACAGCTGCAATATGCTTATGTGCCGATGCCTGTGGAGCTGCGGGCGGACTTCCTGCCCAAACGCAGCGTCTGCTCGATCGCCCCTGCCCGCGACCCGGCGGACGAGCTGTATACCGGAAACGGTTCGCACCGCATCGATTTTGCGGGGCGGCCCTATGACGACGTTATCACCGTCACGCAGGAGCTGCTCTATGCGCCCAAATGGGCGGCGCCGCCGCTGCCCGCGGATCTGCGCCCCTATATCGGGGAGATCCGGCAGGCGATCCTGAACGGGGAACCCGACAGGGCGGACGCGCTGCTGGAAAAGGCGCAGCGGGAATCCGGCTATGACAAGCTGATGAACATGGATGCGAAGATCGTCTATCCCATCGAGTCGCCCCGCGTCCACAAAGCGTTTTCCCTGCGCTGCACCCGGCCGGAAGCGGCGGAAACCCGGAATTACCTCCGCTGGCTGGATCTGGAAAGCGGCCTGCTGCGCGCCCATTGGGAGAATGAACGGGGCGGTTTCGACACGGAGGCCATCGCAGCCTTTCAGGGCGATTACACGGCGTTCCGTTTCACAGGCCCGACCGGCGGCCTGACGCTGGAACTGGAGCTGAAGCTCCCCGGCGAACCGGGCGAATTTGGCGCGTCGGCGCTGGCGGGTTCGACCCATCGGCTGCACCGGAGCGAACGTGAATTTGTCCTTGCCTTTGCCTACGACCCGGAAAAGGGGAGAAAGGGCTATGCTTCCGTTCTCCGCTTTCTGCCGGAGGGTGGAACGCTCACGGTGACGGAATCGGGCATCCGCCTTGAAAACGCCAGCCGCCTCACGGTGCTCACGAAAACGGTGAAGGTCGAAGCGGACTTCGCCTTCGGCTGCGAAGCGGGCATTGCGGAAGCATTCCGGCAGGTAAACACGGCCGTGGAACAGATCGAAGCCGAAAACCGGCTCATTCTGGGCGAAAAAATGCGCCGCTCCCGGCTGACGCTGGGCGAAGCGGCGGATGCGCTGCTTTCCGGCGAAGAGCTGCTGGCGCGCTCCCGCAGCGAAGAATCGCTGTATCCCATGCTGATGGACAAGCTCTATGACATGGGCCGGTTCTATCAGATCGTCGACACGGGCAAAATTCCGCCCATGTGGGGCCAGCACAATATCAACACGAATCTGCAGGTCTGCGCCGGGAACAATACGGGCCTGTTCGAGGAAATGGACGTCTATTTCCGCTATTATGAATCCAAATTCGCGGATTTCCGCGTAAACGCCCAGCGGCTGTTCGGCGCGCGGGGCCTGCTGGCCAGCGTCCACTGCGACCCGGATAACGGTCTGTTTTATCATTTCTCAAAGACCTATCCCCATTATTGCTGGACGGGCTGCCTCGGCTGGATCTACAACGAATTCTGGGGCTATTACCTCTGCACCGGCGACACGGACTTCCTGCGGGAGCGGGTCGTGCCTGCGCTGAAGGAGATCGAGCTGTTCTTTGAGGACTATGCCTGCCTGCGGGACGAAGACGGTCAGGCCGTTTTCGTGCCGTCCTTCTCGCCGGAGGATCCCACGCCGAACCCGGATTTCAGCACCGTGACCGGGCGGGATATCCACCCCAGCCGGGTGAACGCCGTCATGGATATCGCCATCTGCCGGGAAGTGCTGACGAATCTGCTCACTGCCTGCCGCACCCTCAATATCGAGCAGGGGAACCTGCCCCGCTGGGAAGCCCAGCTGGAAAGCCTGCCCGCCCTGCTGACGGATGAGGAGGGCGCACTGAAGGAATGGGCGTGGCCGACCGTGGAGGAAAACTATAACCACCGCCACGTCTCCCACCACTATGACCTGTGGCCCGGCCGGGCGGTCACCGTGGACAAGGAGCCGGAGATCGCCCGCGCCATTCAGATCTCCAACCGGAAGCGCGGCCAGCAGGACGATTCCGCCCACGGCATCATCCACCGGGCCTTCTGCGCCATCCGCCTGAAGGATCGGGAGGAAGCGGAGCAGAATCTGAGTCAGCTCATCTGCCACGGTTTCGTGCGCGGGAATCTGTCCACCGCCCATTTCCCGTACCGGGGCCAGTTCCCGGACCTGCAGGGGGCCATGCCTGCGCTGCTGCTGGAAATGTGCGTGTATTCCGAGCCGGGCATGGTGGAGCTGCTGCCCTGCCTGCCGTCCGCGTTCCGGGCGGGAAAGCTGGAGGGCATCTGGCTCTATACGTGGGCGAAGCTGGAATCGCTGGAATGGAGCGGACGCAGCGTACGCGCGGTGCTGACCTCCCGCAGAGAGCAGACGATCTCGCTGCGCATCCGCGGCCCGCAGCAGCGCTGCCTGCTGAACGGCGTCGAAGCCGAGGTGCGGAACGGCAGCGTTCCCATTTCCTTCAAAGCGGGGGAGCCGGTGGAAGTGCGTTTGGAAACGGAGCGTCGGCGTGGATGATGAGTCGGAAAGCAGATCGGATACGCGGGAGGAAATGAGCATGGAACTGCGGGAAACGGATAAATTACTGATCGACGCGGTGATACACCGGGCGGAGCGGCTTTGTCCGGAGGCGCTGGACCTGATCGCGGTATACGGGTCCGTGCTGACCGGCGACACGTGGGAGAAGTCCGATCTGGATCTGGCGATCGTGATCAACAGCCCTGCGGGATACGAGCTGGCGCAGACCTTCCTGCTGGAGGATACCGGCATCGGCTATGACCTCTACTGCACCACATGGGAGCAGCTGGAGGAGATGCCCCGGTATCCGAACCCGCAGCTCGCCAAGCTGATGGACAGCGTGGTGGTCTGGCGGCGGAACGAAGAAGCGGAAGCGCGGCTCACGTGCCTGCGCGCCGAATGCGCGGAAAAGCTGGCGGCACCGTTTTCGGAAAACGATCTTGCCGGGGTGCGGGATCAGCTGCGGGCGGCGGAGCACAGTTTTGCCCTTGCCATGACGGCGGATTCGTTTTCCGAAGCGCGGCTGCACGCTTACGGAGCGGTGCAGTCCTCCATGGACGCCGTGATGCTGGTATCCAAGCGCTATTACCGGAAGGGCGTCCGCCGCGTTTTCGACGAGCTGCGGGAGGCAGGCGCGCCGGAAGGGTTCGAGGAACTGTCCGCGGCGGTCATCAAAGCGCGGACGGCGGACGAACTGCGCGCTTCGCTCACGGCACTCATGCGCCTGATGGAGGCGTTTGCAGCGGAAACAGCGAAGCGTTTTGCTGCACCGAAACAGGCGCCCACTCCGGGGTCGCTTCGCGGCACCTATGAGGAAATGTGCTCCAACTGGGCAGGGAAGCTGCTGCTGGCGGAGCAGACGGGCGACCGCTGGCTGGCGTTTGCCTCCGAGAGCTGCCTGCAGGATATGCTGGCGGAGATCGGCGACGCGGTCGAGCTTCCCGCATTCGACGTGCTGGCGGGCTATGACCCGGATGACCTTGCGGCGACCCGGGCGCGGTTCCGGGAGAGCTTAAACCGATATCGCGCTTTCTGCGAAGCCTGCGGACTTCATATCTGCACTTACCCGGATGTACAGGCATTCCGGGAAGCATATTGTCAATGAAAACAGGGCAGCCTGCCGAAATGGCGGGCTGCCCTGAAACAATATGGGATTTAAGGCGCTCAGGCCAGAATGTCATGCAGCAGATAGGCCATATCCTTGGTCATCTCACCGTGATGGTCGGAAGCATAGAGCGCGCCGTCGCACTCCGTCACGTGCTGACCGAAGATCTCCTCGGCAAACCAGCGGAGCGGTACGTAGAGAGCGCCGTCCCGCAGCCTGGCGGGCATGAACATGGCGCGGAGGAACGTCCCCTGCAGGCAGGCAACGCTTTCCATGACGACTTCGCAGCTGCCGCATTCGGTCTCGATGACCGCGCCCTTGCCCTCCTGCGTGAGGGTGACGGACGCGCCGAACATGGCCTGCAGCGCGGTGACGGGAACGTACAGATCGCGCTTGATCTCCGTCATGGCGCGGGTGCCGAAATCAAAGTTGGAGAGCGCTTCGGAGAACACCGGCGCTTCCAGCCGGATGCGCTGGTTGTTCACGTAGGCAAAGCGGCCGCCATCCACCACCGCGACGGCGTCCTTGTCGCCGGTGGCGGGGAACTCCGTGTCCGCGCAAGTGACGCTGCCGTCCGGATTCCGGCGGGTGCCCTTGAACAGGGTCTCCCACGCCCAGTAGGAATCGTCCAGCGTCTGCCCATGGCCGCGGTGCTTCACATCGCGGTAGACCACGTTGGCCTTCCTGCCGGTGTAGAACAGGAAGTTGTTCACGCCGAGGATGGAGATGCGGGGCAGGTCCTCGCATTCGTTGACCTTCAGCCAGAAACGGCGGTTCACGGCGTTGATATCCTGCCGGGTGGTGTCCTCGCCGGGCTTCTTGGCCACGACGATGTTATCCAGCTCGCCGCGGGACTGATAGATGGGCACGGGGCCGCAGTTGCCCTTCACGTTGCCTTCCTCATCGAAGAGCGCGACTTCGGGGCTGGGGCCGGCGGTGGAATCGGCGCCGGCCAGCAGGCTGCCGCAGACGCGGGAGAACATCATGGTCATGATGTCGCCCATGCTCATACCCTGCATATAGACGCGGCCCTCGTCGATGTCGTACTTCCGCTTCATCTCACCGATGAGCGCCTTCAGAAACTGGATGTGGTGATGATCCTCGCTGGCGCGTCCGTCCGGGGAAGAGGTGAACACGTCCAGCATACTGGGGCGTTCGCCGGGCTTGGGCGGCTTATCCTCCGCAAGCCAGCTCTTGGTCTGCCCGCCAGCATTGGGGAAGACCACGATGAGGCCTTCCGCTTCCGCCACGCACCACCAGCTGTTTTCGTTGAACTGCAGGTCCGCGCTGGCGCCGCCGCCGTGGCAGGAGATGACCAGCGGGGGCTTCTTACCGGCGGGCAGGTTTTCCGGCACGTATTCCAGCCAGGTGTCTTCCTTGCCGTCGGCCAGAATGCCGGAGCAGAGCACCGGCGCGTGCTTGGGGATCGTCGTGTTGGAGTTCGTGTTGTTCAGAATGACGCCGCTGGGTGGGGGCATGGTCATGGGGCCCTCCAGCGCTTTGCCGGGGATCAGGGGAATCAGTTCACTCATTTCTTGCGCCTCCTGTAAATATTTTGTAATTTGAAATCATTATATCGCATGGGATGCGCCAGCGTCAATGCCGACACGTTCCGATATCCGATACTTTCCGCTCATGCAGCTATAACCGAAAAAAACGCGCGCACCGGCCGACGTCCGCGATTCAGACTTGCAAAGCGAAGCCGGGAATGAGATAATCAGAAAAAACGTGGGGAGATGATAACGTGACAGACCGCGTGAAGCGCATGAAGGAGCGGCTGCGCATCTCGAAATACCCGCTGTGCGTGGAGAGCTTCCGGCTGGCCAATGAATCACTCCGCGAGACGGGCGGCGAGCCGACCCTTCTCCGGCGCAGCAAGCTCCATGCGCATATTCTGGATCACATCACCATTTTCATCGAGGAGGATGACCTGCTCTGCGGTTCCGGCGCCAGTAAGCCCTTCGGGCTGGAAATGCAGTATGAATACGGCGTCTGGACGAAGGACGAGGTCGAGAGCCTGAAAAGCGAAATTTACACCATCACGCCGGAGGACGAGGAAGAGCTTTACCGTCTGAACGCGGAGTTCGGCGAGAATCCGCTGAACGCGAACCTCATCGAGACCATGGGAAAAAGCCTCGGGCAGAATGAACGCCTCTGGCCCTTCATGAAGTCCGGCTGCATCCTGCCCCCGTGGAAGGATCGCACCGGCGGCAGCGGCGGCGGTTTCGCCATGAGCGGCTACGGGCTGGGCCCCGGCTTCTCGCTGGTTGCGGTGGATTTCAGCCGCATCCTGAACGAGGGCGCAAAAAGCGTCATCGAAGAAGCGAAGCAGTGCCTGCGGGACCTGCGCTATGATTCCATCGACGCCATCGAAAAACGCAATTTCTGGGAGGGGCTCATCCTCGTCTATGAGGCGTGGGTGCGCTTCGCCGGGCGATACGCCGCGCTGGCGGACGAAATGGCGGAGAAGGAAGCCGACCCCGTCCGCAGCGCCGAGCTGCGGGAAATGGCCCGCATCTGCCGCAAGGTACCCTATGGACCGGCGGAGACCTTCCGGGAGGCGCTGCAGTCCTTCTGGTTCACCTACCTGATGACCCTGCCTTCTCCCACGGCCACGGCGGGCCGTTTCGACCAGTATATGTACCCCTTCTACCGGGCGGATATCGATGCGGGGCGCATCACGGACGGGGAAGTGCTGGAGCTGCTGGAAATTCTCCGCTGCAAGGTCATGAAGATCAACCGCGTTTCCGGCAAGGCCAACCGGGCCAAAAACGCCGGCATGGCCAAATGGTATAACTGGACGATCGGCGGCGTGAAGGCCGATGGGTCGGACGCCACCAACGAACTCAGCTATCTGCTGCTGGATGCCGCCATCGACACCCATCTGCCGCACCATACCCTCACCGTCCGCGTGCACGAAAACAGCCCGAAGGACTTTCTGGTGAAGGCACTGGAATGCGTCCGCAGCGGCATCGGCCTGCCCGCCTTCATCGGCGACAGGAGCTATATCAATTTCTTCACCACCGGCGAGGGGGCGCTCAGCGTCGAGGAGGCGCGGGACTTTGTCGCAACCGGCTGCGTGGACGGGAACGTGCAGCGCCTGACGCGGACGCAGGTGGCGGTGTTCTTCATCGTGCCGCAGGCCATGGACGTCTTCCTGCATAACGGCTTCTGCCGCTACACGAAGGAAACGGTGGGCATCGAGACCGGGGATCTGAGCGAATTTGACACCTTTGAGAAGTTCAAATCGGGCTTTTACCGGCAGCTCCGCCACCTGATGGCCATGGGGAACGAGCGCATCAACGTGGAGCTCATCGCGGAGCGGGAGCTGTTCCCGGACGTGTTCCGGTCCAGCCTGATGAAGGACGGCGTAAAGATCGGTAAGGATATGTTCAACCGCCGCTTCGATTTTGAGAACGGCGCGGTCATGGGCCTTGTGGGCGGCGTGAATACCGGGAATGCCCTTGCCGCCATCAAAAAGCTCATCTACGAAGAACGGAAGTATACCCTCACGGAGCTGCTCACCGCGCTGGATGCGGACTGGGAGGGCTATGAGGCCATGCGGGCGGATTTCAAGGCCGTTCCGAAATACGGGAACAACGACCCCTACGTGGATTCGCTGGTCGCGGAGGTCTACCGGACATACGCGGATATCTGCCACACGCTGCCCTGCGCCTATGGCGGCACGCTGCGGCCTAATGCCATCTCCATCTCGGCACACCAGCCCGGCGGCGCCTGCACCGGAGCGACGGCGGACGGACGCAAGGGCGGCGAAATTCTTGCGGACGCGTCCCTGTCGCCCGACCACGGGACGGATACCCACGGCCCGCTGGCGGTATTCCAAAGCGCCATGAAGGTGGATCAGGACGCCTATCAGGGGACGCTGATGAATATGAAGTTTCACCCCTCCGCCATGAAGACGCGGGAGGATCTGGAAAAGCTGGCGGACGTGGTGAAAATTTACCTCACCCACGGCGGAAAGCACATCCAGTTCAATATCGTGGATCGGGCGGAGCTGCTGGACGCGAAGGCACACCCGGAGCAGCATCCGGAGCTGGTGGTGCGCGTCGCGGGCTACAGCGCCTATTTCACCCGCCTGACCCCGGCCATTCAGGACGAGGTCATCGAGCGGATGAGCCATGAGGGACTATGAACGGAACGATCTTCAACATTCAGCATTACTGCGTGCATGACGGGCCGGGCGTGCGAACCGGGGTGTTCTTCAAGGGCTGCCCGCTGCGCTGCCGCTGGTGCGCCAATCCCGAGAGCAACGAGCTGCGGCCCCAGCTCATGTACGACGCGCTGAAATGCATCGGCTGCGGGTACTGTGTGGATGCCTGTCCCACCGGCGCGGTACTGCCGACTTCAGGCCCCGTGAAGCAGGACCGGAGCCGCTGCACGGGCTGCGGCCTGTGCGTGACCGCCTGCCGCACCTCGGCGCGGGAGATCGCGGGCCGAACCGTGAGCGCCGACGAGGTGATGAAGGAGATCCGCATGGACGCGCTGTTTTACGGTTCTGACGGCGGCGTGACCCTCACCGGCGGCGAATGCCTCCTGCAGCCGGATTTTGCGCTGGAGCTGCTGCGGCGCAGCAAGGCCGAGGGCATCGGCACCGCCATCGAGACCAGCGGCTATACGCAGTTTGAGACCTTTGAACGCATCGCGCCTTATCTGGATATCGCCCTCTATGACGTGAAGGTGATGGACGGCGAAAAGCACCGGCAGTATACCGGCGTCAGCAATGAACGCATCCTCGAAAACCTGCGCCGCCTTTCCGCGGAGCTGGGCATCCCGGTCATCGCCCGGACGCCGCTCATCCCCGGCGTGAACGACGATGAAGCGAACCTGCGGGCCATGGGCACGTTCCTGCGGGAGCAAGTCCCCACGCTGCGGGAAGTGGATCTGCTGCCCTATCACCGGCTGGGCGAGGGAAAATGGGCGCAGCTGGAGGCTGCGGAGCATCGGGAGGTCGACACCCACGTACCGGGGGAAACGGAGCTGGAAGCCTGCCGAAAGCTCCTGCGGGAATACGGATTGAACGTGAAATAACGAATGACCCGGCGGAACGAGTGCTCCGCCGGGTCATATTGCAGGAAGTTATACGCGCCTGCAGAGGAATTCCACCATGGCGGTCTGCACCTCCGGGTCGGAACCGTAGACGCCGAGGTTGTTGCACAGCAGGAGGCTCTTCACGTTCTTTCTCGTCAGCGCCTCGAACATCCGCACGCTCTGGCCCATGGGCACCTGCACGCCGCATTCGCTGATGCCGTGGACGAAGCAGACCGGCGCGCTCTTTTCCGTAACGTGACAGACGCTGCTGGCGTCCTTCGCCAGCTCGATGAGCGCCTGATACTTGGGATCATTGTCGAACAGATGGTGCTTGATATCGCCCATGCCTCTGCCGGGGCCGTTCCAGCCCAGCATATTGCCGAGGGGCGCGGTGGGCCCGTCGCCATAGGCGACGCGGTCCGGCTGCCAAGGCCACTGTTCGCCGCAGTCCTCGCCGAAGCCGAAGAAATCCGTTACCGGGAAGGGGGAGACGGAGGCCTTCACGCTGCAGTTCCATTCGGTGTTGCCGCCGATATCGCCCTCGCAGGCGGGGTCGCCGTTGCAGGCGGCAAGCATGGTGCTGAGATGCCCGCCCATGGAGCCGCCGATGAGGCCGAAGCGCTCCGGGTCGAGCTTCAATTCGGCCGCGTGGGCCTTCAGATAGCGGATGCAGGCGCGGGCGTCCATGGCACTGGAGGGCCACACGTTGGGCGGCATCAGCCGATAGTCGATGCTGGCGCAGGCATAGCCCCGCTCCAGCAGACGAGGCGTGATGGCCTCGTACTGGTGGTTATTCCCGCCGAAGCCGTGGATATGCACGATGCAGGGGAAGGGGCCTTCGCCCTCCGGCAGGGCCACGTCCACGAACAGATCCAGCGTATTTCGCGGCTGGGGATTCATCTGCCCCGGCTGTTCCTTTTTGCAGGGGACGGTGGCCACGTAGAGATTGCGGAACGCGGGCCTGATCTGCGGGCCGAACGTCCGCATCCGCGGGTCGGCGGTGGGGATGATCTCCGTGCTGGTCTCGGAGAAAACCATCCGGTCGGGGAGAAGCCCGGTGCCGGTGAACCCGTCGAAGGAGAGCGTCGCGGCGCCGCCATCGATGGTGCGCACCGCGTCGAAGGCCTCCGTCACGAAATGCAGCCCGTCTGCGGCGGGGTAGACCTGCAGGCAGGGGTATTTCTTCCAGCCGTCCGCACTGTGCCGATAGACCGCGCGCTTGAAGGCGTAGACCGTTTCGTTCTCACCCTTGAACTCTGTGACGTTGGGGGCGATGACGGGGAGCTTCAGCAGCGCGTCGTTCATGCCGCCGAAGTGGAAGGTGACGGTCACGTCCTCGGGCATCCCGATGGGCTGGTTGAAGCCGTTGCCGCCGCAGTAGACCGCGAGGCGGATGCGGCTCCCGGCCTTCAGAATGCGGGAGGCGGCCTCCATGTGGAAGGCCAGCTGGGTGGGCTTCGTTTCGCTCAGCTCGATATCGTCCCGCTTCAGGCTGGAATGGTAGGGGAGGCCCAGCGCGTCATAGGCCGGATCGCGCCCAAGCCTTGCGCTGCGGGCGCGGAGCATCCCGTCCGTGATGGCGTGGCTCACCCCGTCGGGCGTGACCTCCTCCAGCAGCGCCATGAAGATGCCGTCCTTGTAGGTGGAAGTGGCGTAGAGCTCCACCACGGGGAAGCCGGTCAGCTCCAGATCCTTCGGCAGCGGCTCGGAGGTGAACAGCACGCATTTTTCGTTTTCGGAGGCCATATCCTTGTCCAGACGGCGGTTCAGCCGCCCCATGGAATCGAACACGGTGATATCGTTCCGCACCTTGTAGGCGATCGTTCCGGGCTCTGCGCTGCCGTCCACGATGCTGCCGGATGCGGTGAGGCGCAGCTGCGGGCTCGTCTGGCTGTCCAGCGGGAAGTCCGCAGCGAAGTGCCACGGCTCCTCGTCCCCCACGGTGTAATAGCGGACGGGCGGCATTTCATCGATATCGCCGGGAGCGTTTTTCAGATAGCGGTCGAAGAAGGCGAGGTGGTCCTCCCGCCAGTCAAATTCGCTTTTTGGGAAGTCGCAGCCCCGGTAGACCTCCATGTGCCGCCACGGACCGAGGAGCAGCTTCCCGTCGAAGCGCTTGAATTCAAAGACCTTGTTGGTGCAGCCGGGGTCGAACCAGCTGCCGTAGGCATAATAGGCCGCGTGCCCGTGCCGCACGGCGTCCATATGCTCCCACAGAGGCAGCTCCATGTTGGGCGCATAGCCGATCTTGGGATTCACATCGTCCCGGTGCATATCCGTGTCATACTGTTCGAGAAAACCGAGGTTCAGATTGTGGCACGCCATGGCGGCCTGCGCCTGCGACCCGTCCGCGTCATCGTCCACCGGCACGCCGGGCATGGGCGGCATTTTGGGCCGCTTCATCTCCGGCATGATGGACACGCCGTTGGGGTAATTCTGATAGTAGAAGTCCGCGCTGCAATCGCAGGGGATGACGCAGCGGAGGTGCTCAGGCTGGTTCAGCACCGCGTACTGCTGGCTGGCACCCATGTTGGAGCCGCCGTACATACCCGCGTTGCCGTTGCACCAGTCTTCCGAGGCCACAGCGTCGATGACGGCCTTCATGTCTTTGCCGTCCTTGGGGCTCCAGAAGCCTTCCGACACGCCGAAGGACGCGCCGTTGCCGCGCGGCTCCAGACGGCAGACGGCATAGCCCCGTTCAAGGAACCACTCGTATTCTTTAACGGCCGCTTCCTCCATGGGATTCGGCTTGAGGCTTCGGCGGGTACCGTTGGAAACCTGAAAAATGACGGGTACCTTTTCGTCCGTTTCGGGGAGATAGAGGTCGACGGCGAGCTTCGTGCCGTCGCAGCCGGGATAATAGCGGGAAATGCGCTTATACATAACACCCACTCCAATCAGGATCTATTTGTTAACATTATAAAAGCGACCAGCGGGAAAGACAAGCAGAACCTGAAAAACAATACCAGTATTTTCCGAACAGCGGTTGACAGGGCCTGCCGGTGTTATTACAATAAAAGCAAGAATCAAAAAACTGAGAAAGAATGGGAGATGAACCTTATGGCCTGGTTTCAACTGAGCTTTTACTCGGCCTGCCTGCAGCACTCCACGCAGTTGAACGTGCTGATCCCGGATCGGGCCGGGCTGAACGGCCCCTGCCGCACGCTCTATCTGCTGAACGGCTACCGGGGCGACCACACGGACTGGCTGCTGAACACGGACGTGAATGGTATGACCGGCGCTTATAACTGCGCCATCGTCATGCCCGGCGGCGAAAATTCCAGCTACGTGGATCATCCGGTCTCCGGCGTGAAGTACGGGGAATTTGTGGGGAAGGAGCTGGTGGAGTTCACCCGAAAGCTGTTCCCGGTGCTGTCGAAAAAGCGGGAGGATACCGCCATTTCCGGCCTGAGCATGGGCGGCTACGGCGCGCTGCGCAACGGTCTGAAATATGCCGACACCTTCGGATACGTGATGCCCCTGTCCTTCGGCATGAACGGGCCGGAGGGCGTGAAGGACGAGCAGGGGAAGGTGCGCTTTGAAGCAAAATACGGGCCGCTGGAAGCGTGGGATACCAGCGACAATAACCCGGTGTATCTGGCAAAGACGCTGCTGGCTTCCGGTAAGCTGCTGCCGCAGGTGTATATCGCCTGCGGCTACAATGACCGGCTCTGCGAAGGGAACCGGAAGTATCACCATGAGCTGGAGGTCATGGGCTTCCCCCACGTTTATGAGGAAGGCCCCGGCAGCCATGAATGGGCGACGTGGCGCTGGGCGCTGCCAAGAGCGCTGGAGATGATCGGCTGGAAGACGGATCATCAGTTTGTAAATCCCATGTACGTGGAGATGAAGGACGAGCAGTATCTCGCACCCATCTGGAAGGAGGCGGAATAAGATGGCACTCATGCAGGCAAGCTTCATGTCCGAAGCGCTGGAACGGCAGGTGGGCTTCACCGCCATTCTGCCGGTGGATTCCTTCGGCCCGCCCATGGGCGAAGCGAAGCAGGAATTCAAGCCCCTCCGCACCCTCTATCTGCTGCATGGCTACAGCGGCAACGCGCCCTTCTGGCTCACGAACTACGAGATGGGCAAGCTGAGCAGCGAAAATAACCTCGCCATCATCATGCCCGACGGGGAGAACCATTTTTACACCGATGACGATACCTTCGGCTACGGCTGGGGCAAATTCGTGGGCGAGGAGCTGGTGGAGTTCACCCGCCGGATGCTGCCGCTTTCCGACAAACCCGAGGACACCATCATCGGCGGTTTCTCCATGGGCGGCTTCGGTGCGCTGCTGAACGGCCTGACCTATCGGGAGACCTTCGGGAAGATCGTTTCCATCAGCGCGGCGCTGCTCACGGTTGGCGCGGAAGGCCCGGGACATGACGACGGCTTCTTCCGGGCGCTGTTCGGCGACCATATGAAGGTTCCCGGCAGCCACCATGACCCCATGGCCATGGCTTCCAAAGCGCTGGAGGGCGGCCCCATTCCGGACGTTTACATGGCCTGCGGCACCGAAGACTTCCTGCGGGAGCTGAATCTGGGCATGAAGAAGCATCTGGAAGAGATCAACTATCCGAAATTTACCTTCGAGGAGGACAGGGGCGGCCACGATATGCCATTCTCCACGAAGTATCTGTTCCGGGGCGTGGCACGCGCCTGCGGACGGGAAGTGTGAGGACAGAGAAATGTTCAAGGATCAGATCGTCATCTGTAAACAGGGCGCGCTCCGCGGCATCGACGCGGGCGGCGTGAGCGCCTTCCTCGGCGTACCCTTTGCCGCGCCGCCGGTGGGGGATCTGCGCTGGCGTGAACCTCAGCCGCCTCAGAGCTGGCGCGGCGTCCGTCCGGCAAATCAGTTTTCCGCGGGGCCGATGCAGTCCTTCGGCTTTGCGAAGGACGGGCTGGAGACGGCCTATCTCAGCGAGGACTGCCTGTATCTGAATATCTGGACGCCCGCCTCCGAAGCGGGCGAAGCCTATCCGGTCTATGTGTGGTTCTATGGCGGCGCCTATCAGGGCGGCGACGCGAACTCGCCCAATATCTACGGCGCGGAGCTGGCAAAGAAGGGCGTGGTCACCGTCACGGTGAACTACCGCGTGAACCTCTTCGGCTACCTCTGCCACCCGGATATGAAGCGGGAAAGCCCCTATGGGACGGGCGGCAACTTCGGCACGCTGGATCAGATCGCCTCGCTCCGCTGGGTGCAGGAGAATATCGCGGCCTTCGGCGGCGACCCCGGTCGGGTCACCATCGGCGGGCAGAGCGCGGGCAGCGCCAGCGTCAACAGTATGCTGGC
>JAZQQF010000090.1:0-6992 GCA_045628925.1 Oscillospiraceae bacterium
CGTGCTTCTTCTCATTATCCTGCTGACCATCATCATCGCCCCGCTGGTGGTGCCATACAGCTATGACGACATGATAACCATTAACGGAAAGCGCGACAAGGGCGCAAAAAACCTCGCCCCGTTTACATGGAGTCAGGCGGAACAGAAGTATATCGACGCGGGCGGAAAGCTGTTCCCCCATATCTTCGGGACGGACGCGCTCTGCCGCGACTACTTCATCCGCGTCATCTACGGGACCCGGGTCAGCCTGCTGGTGGGCGTGTTTGCCAGTATCATCGTGCTCATCACCGGTATGATATACGGCTCCATATCGGGCTACTGTGGCGGAAAAGTGGACCTGATCATGATGCGCATCGTGGATATCATCTATTCGCTGCCGGATATGCTGGTCATCATCCTGCTGAGCGTGGTGCTGGACGAGGTGCTGGTCTTCAAGCCGGGCACGGCGCTGGCCAAGCTGGGCAGCAATATGGTGTCCATCTTCGTGGTGTTCGGCCTGCTGTACTGGGTCAGCATGGCCCGCCTGATCCGCGGCCAGATCCTCTCCATCAAGGAGAATGAATACGTGCTGGCGGCCCGCAGCATCGGCACGAAGCCCGGCCGCATCATCCGCAAGCACATCCTTCCCAACTGCATGAGCGTCATCATCGTCACCACCGCGTTGCAGATCCCCTCCGCCATCTTCACCGAGAGCTTCCTCAGCTTCGTGGGTATGGGCGTCCGCGCCCCCATGCCGAGCCTTGGCTCGCTGGCAAACGCCGCACGCGAGGGCCTGCAGAGCTACCCCTATAAGCTGGTTTTCCCGGCGATCATCATCTGCATCATCGTTCTGAGTCTGAACCTTCTGGGAGACGGCCTCCGGGATGCGTTCGACCCGAAGCTGAAGCGGTAAGGAAGGAGTGTGGACGGAATGAGTGAACCCCTGCTTCGCGTGGAAGACCTTCACACCTCGTTCTTTACCGACGCCGGCGAGGTCAAGGCAGTCAACGGCGTTTCCTTCAATCTGGACCGGGGCGAGGTGCTGGGCATCGTCGGCGAATCCGGCTCCGGCAAGAGCGTGACGGCCTATTCCATCATGCAGATCCTTGCGTCGACCGGCAAGGTCGTGAGCGGTCACGTTTATTATAAGGGCGAGGACCTGCTCACATGGAACAAAAATCAGATGCACGCCTTCCGGGGCAAGTGCTGCTCTATCATCTTTCAGGACCCCATGACCAGCCTGAACCCGGTCTTCACCATCGGCAATCAGATCATGGAGGCCATCAAGCTCCACACGGATAAAAAGGGCGCGGAGATCAAGGCCCGTGCCATCGAAATGCTGGAGCTGGTGGGCATCAACGAGCCGGAAAAGCGCATCAAGCAGTATCCCTATGAGCTGTCCGGCGGTATGCGCCAGCGCGTCATGATCGCCATGGCGCTGGCCTGCGAACCGGATATCCTGATCGCGGACGAACCCACCACCGCGCTGGACGTGACCATTCAGGCGCAGATCCTCGAGCTGATCCAGAGCCTGCAGAAGCAGATGGGCATGGCGGTCATTCTGGTGACCCACGATCTGGGCGTCATCGCGGATATGTGCGACGATATCATCGTCATGTACGGCGGCCGCGTCTGCGAACGCGGGACGGCGGACGAGATCTTCTATAACCCGAAGCATGAGTATACCAAGGGCCTGCTGCGGAGCATCCCCAATGCGGCGAACATGAAGCAGCGGCTGGTGCCCATCTCCGGCGTTCCCATCAATATGCTGAACCTGCCCAAGGGCTGCGCCTTCTGCGCCCGCTGCGAAAAGACCATGAAGGTCTGTCTTTCGGAGCCGCCCGAGGAGCTGAGCATCAATGAAAACCATAAGGCTTCCTGCTGGATGAACGTATTGGAAGCCCAGCAGAAGGGGGTAGACCAATGAGCGAAGCCCTGCTGGAAGTCAAAAATCTGAAGCAGTATTTCCCGGTCAAGACCGGCTTTTTCCAGACGACCCCGCTGAAAGCGGTGGACGACGTTTCCTTCACCATCGGCAAGGGCGAAACGCTGGGCCTGGTGGGGGAGAGCGGCTGCGGCAAGACCACCGTGGGCCGCAGCATCCTGCGCCTGTATGAGCCAACCGGCGGCGAGGTGAAGCTGGAAGGCGAGCTGATCACGGACAAGAACATCCGCGAGAAGCGCAAAAAGATGCAGATGGTCTTTCAGGACCCCTATTCCTCGCTGAACCCCCGCATGACCGTGGAGGATATCATCGGCGAACCGCTGGACGTGCATCATCTCTACCATGGCCGCAAGGAGCGCCGGGAGAAGATCCTCGAACTGATGGCGCTGGTGGGGCTGAACGCGGAGCACGCCGCCCGCTATGCCCATGAGTTTTCCGGCGGTCAGCGGCAGCGCATCGGCATCGCCCGGGCGCTGGCGGTGAACCCCCAGTTCATCGTGTGCGACGAGCCGGTCAGCGCGCTGGACGTGTCCATTCAGGCGCAGGTCATCAATATGTTTGAGGACCTGCAGAACAAACTGGGCGTGACCTATCTCTTCATCGCCCACGACCTGCTGGTCGTCCACCATATTTCCGACCGCATCGCCGTCATGTATCTGGGCAAGATCGTAGAGATCGCGGACGCGGACGAACTGAACGAGCATCCCGTCCACCCCTACACGCTGTCCCTGCTCTCCGCCGTGCCGATCCCGGATCCCAAGACCGCACGGGAGCGCCAGCGCATCGTGCTGGAGGGAGACGTGCCCAGCCCGCTGAAAATGCCCACCGGCTGCGCTTTCCGCACCCGCTGCCGCTATGCGACGGAGAAGTGCGCGCAGGAATGCCCCAAGCTGGAAGACCGGGGCGGCGGGCATCAGGTCGCCTGCTGGAATCAGTAAAACGCCCTGTCCGACAGGAAACTTCGTCAGTTTGCCGGATGAAAACGGTTGCATTTTTCCTGAACATCAGGTAAAATACAGCGGCCAAGGGAAAAACTCCGGCAGAAAATGGGTTACTCGCGCGGGAAAAATGCCCGACGCTTGTAATAAAACGAATTTGGAGGAAAGAAAATGAAGAAGATTCTTGCGCTGGTCCTCGCGCTGGTCTTCGTGTTCGCGCTCTGCGCCTGCGGCGGAAACACCAATTCCGGCAGCACCAACACGAACACCAATTCCGGCACCAGCACCAACACCGGCAGCAGCGCCGCGACTCCCGCGCCTGACGCCGGCACCACCGAGCCCGATGCGGGCACCGAGCCCGACGCCGGCACTGTTGAGGAGATCCCCAACGCTGCCGACTACGTCAGCGATGCGTTCATCGACCCCGTGGCCGATTGGGGCATCTACAATGACCTGATTGCCGAGATCAAGTCCTGCACCGATTTCGCCAAGCGTACCGAGCTGATGCACGAGGCTGAGGACATCCTCATGTCCAACTACTGCGTCATCCCCCTGTACTACTACAACGACATCTACCTGATGAAGGACTACGTTTCCGGCATCTACTCCAACCCCTATGCCACCAAGTTCTTCATGTACGCCAGCCTGTCCAACGGCAGCGACACGCTCCGTCTGAACCTGTCCAGCGAGCCTGACTTCCTTGACCCCGCTCTGAACAGCTCCGTCGATGGCGCCTGCCTGGCTGCCAACTGCTTCGCCGGTCTGTACACCTACGACGCTGCCGGTACCCCCGTGGCCTCCTGCGCCGCCAGCTACGTCGTGTCTGACGATGGCTGCACCTACACTGTGACCCTGAAGGAAGGCCTGAAGTGGCCCGTCGGCAGCGACCTGACCGCTGAAGACTTCGTCTACAGCTGGAAGCGCGCTTCCAACGACGTCACCGCGGCTGACTACGGCTATATGTTCTCCGGCTTCGATGGCTACGGCACCGAGGAAGGCATCAACGTCTCCGCGACTGACGCCAACACCTTCGTGTTCGTGCTGTCCGCTCCCTGCGCCTACATGGAAGACCTGATGGCGTTCCCCACCTTCTACCCCGTGAAGCAGGCTTCCGTCGAAGCCTTTGAAGACTGGACCACCAATCCCGGCCACTGGTGCCAGGAGGCCGGCTTCGTGTCCAACGGCGCTTACGTCTGCACCGGCTGGGATCACGACCAGTCCATGACCTACGAAAAGAACCCCTACTTCTGGGATGCTGAAAACGTGAGCATCCAGAAGCTCGAGTTCATGCTCTCCGCTGACGATACCGCCATCTTCGCCGCCTACAACGCCGGCAACCTGGACTTCGCCGACTCCGTCCCCACCGACGAAGTTGCCAACCTGCTCGCCAACCCCGAGTTCTACATCGTTGACGAACTGGGCACCTACTACGTGGCCTTCAACTGCAAGAGCCAGCTGTTCGCGGACAAGACCCCCGAGCAGGCCGCCTGTATGCGTGAAGCCTTCTCCCTGCTGATCGACCGTGACTTCATCTGCGAGAACGTGGGCCAGACCGGACAGGTCGCCGCCAACGCTTACATCCCGCTGGGCATGGCTGACGGCAACGGCGGCGTGTTCAAGACCAGCGCCACCGAGACCGGCTACTACGATCCCTACGCCATCAACAATGATTACGAAGGCACCGTGGCCCGCGCCATCGAGCTGCTGAAGGCTGCCGGCTTCAAGTTCACCGAAGACGGTATGCTCTCCGCCGAGACCCCCATCGTCATCGAGTACCTGACCAACACCTCCTCCGGTCATATCGCTGTCGCCGAATCCATGCAGCAGGACTTCAAGGCCATCGGCATTGAGATGTCCATCCAGCAGCAGGATTGGAACGTGTTCCTTGAGGAACGCAAGCAGGGCAACTTCGATATCGCCCGCGAAGGCTGGATCGCCGACTTCAACGATCCCATCAACATGCTCGAGATGTGGATCACCGATTCCGGCAACAACGACTGCCAGTACGGCCGCTGAGTTTCGGCAGAACTGACACGAAATAAGTGAACGTGAGCCGCACCGATCTTCGGTGCGGCTCATTTTCGTCGAAAAGTGCTGCATCGGATGTCGGCGATTTTCAAGCCCCGCCGAGAGATGGGTTGACAAGTCGGGGAACGAATGTTATTTATATATGTATTGACCGATTTTTGCGTACTTGGCATACCTGCAGACGGAGCTTCAAAATGGAAAAAAAGAACAAAACGGACTTCAAATACTGGCTGAAAAACGTATTCTGGTATCACTACGGAAAGCTCGCCATCGCGGCGGTGATCGCGCTGGGCGTCGTGATCTGGCTGACGGTGGACGCGCTGAAAAAAGAGGAATACGACCTGAACGTCGCCATCGTCATGGAGGACGGCATCGCCCAGAGCGATACGAAGGCGCTGGCCGACCTGCTGGGCGCGGCTGCGGGCGACGTGAACGGCGACGGAAAAACGCTGGTGAATATCATGACCGTGAATCTGGGCGACACGGAAAATCTGGAGACCAGCCAGTATCAGATGCTCCTGTATATGTCCCTGCCGGAGTATACGATCTTCATCATGAATGAGCATTATTCTGCCATCTACGGGCAGAAGGACGGTACCTTCCAGCCCCTTGACGACTATGGAATCGAAACGGCGGATGAGATCCCCACCCGCATCGACCTGAGCGAAAAGGCGATCCTGAAAGCGCTGGGGGAGCGGGAATACTATGCGTCCCTGTCGGATTGGACGGTGGACGGCAAGGGTTCCGAAGAAATGACGGAGGCCGCCGTGCGGGCGTTGAAAGCGCTGGCCGACAGCCCGGATGCGAAATGAGGCCCGCGATGGAAGTGATTTCAAGCCGACACAATCCGACCATCCAGCTTTTCCGCCGCCTTGCGGGCGAGCGGGAAGCGCGCCGCAGCGCCGGGCTGTATCTGGGGCAGGGGCATAAGCTGCTGGAGGAAGCGATCCTGAATCGGGCGCCCATCGAAACGGTACTGTATGCGGGGAAGCGCCCGCAGCTGCCGGAGGGCGTTGAGAGCGTGGAAGTGACGGAGGACCTGCTCAGCTATGTTTCACCCATGAAAAGCGCGCCGGAGCTGATTTTTTCCTGCCGACTGCCAAGCCCGGGCGCGCCGATGAAGGGGCGCATCCTCCTTGCGGAGGATATGCAGGACCCCGGAAACGTGGGCACCATGATCCGCACCGCCGCCGCCTTCGGGTTCGACGGGCTGCTGCTGGCGGGCGCCTGCGCCGACCCGTGGGGGCCGAAGGCCGTGCGGGCCAGCATGGGCGCGGTATTCCGCCTGCAGCTGCGGGAGGAGCCGGATGCGGAAAAGGCCGCGGCGGCGCTGCACGCTGCGGGCATCCCCATCTATGCGGCGGCGCTTTCGGAAGAGACGCTGACCGCCGGGAGGTTCCGCTTCCCGGAGCAGCTGGCGCTGGCCATCGGCAACGAGGGGCACGGTCTGAGCGAAACGCTGCTGAACGCGGCGGATAAGGTAGTGCGCATCCCCATGGCGCCGGGGGCGGAATCCCTGAATGCGGCTGCGGCAGCCGCGGTGCTGATGTGGGAAACTTATCGGGAGAGGGACGAAGATGTCTGACTTGCGTTACTGGCTCTGGCTGGCGAATCTGCAGGGCTTTTCGCCGCTGATGGCGCGGCGGTATCTGCGGGCGTTCCCCAATATCAAGGCCCTCTACCTTGCCGGGGAGAAGGAACTTCGGCAGGTGCCGGGCGCGACGAAGAACGAAGTGTATGCGCTGTGCCGGAAGGAGATCTATCTGGCGGAGCAGATCGAGGCCACCTGCCGCGCGCAGGGGATACAGGTGCTGTGTCAGCAGGACGCAGCGTATCCGGACCGGCTGCGAAACATCGACGATCCGCCGCTGGTGCTGTACGTAAAAGGAAAGCTGCCGCCGGTGGACGACCGGCTGAGCATCGGCGTGGTGGGAACGCGGAAATGCACCTCCTACGGGAAGGAGACCGCCGCCCGCATCGCCGGGGAGCTGGCCTCGCAGGGAACGGTCATCGTGACCGGGCTTGCCGAGGGCGTGGATTCCGCCGCGGCAAAGGGCGCGCTGAACGCCCACGGCAGCGTTATCGGCGTACTGGGAACGGGC
>JAZQQF010000091.1:0-6605 GCA_045628925.1 Oscillospiraceae bacterium
AGAAAAACATCCCCGGCAGGAAGATTCCTGCCGGGGATCCGTCATATCAGATGCCCTGAGAAAGCAGCCATTCGCTGCACAGTTCCGCCCAGCGGCCCACGTGGGGGAGGTCGACACCCAGGTCATTGTTCCCGTCCGCCAGCGCAAGACCGTGTGCGCCATCGGGGGAGAGGTGCATCGCGAAGGGGAGGCCCACGGCGGGGAGCGCCTGTCCCAGCGTGAAGGAATGGCGGGGGTCGTCGCTGATGGTCTGCCAAATGAAGAACGGCGGCGTCTGACGGGTGATGTTCACCTCCGGCGCAAAGTAGATGAGTTCTTCCTTGCTGGCAACATAGGGATTCATGAACCGGTCGCTGAAGGGATCCACGAAGAAGCCGCCGGGGAGACCGGCGAAGGCGAAGGCCCCGTAGCCGAGGACCGCCGCATCCGGGCGGCAGGATTCCCGCTCGATGGGGTCGGCGGCGTCGAGGTCGCCAAAATCGAAATGCGTGGCACAATTGGCGCTGAGCATCCCGCCTGCGGAGAAGCCCATGCAGGCGACCTTGTCCGTGATGCCCAGCTCGTCCTTCTTTGCCCGGAGCAGGCGGATGGCCCGCTGCATATCCGCCATGGCGTCATAGCGGCTGTAGGGCTTCAGACGGTAGGTGAGGATGGCGGTATTGAACCCGGCGTCCGTGAAATATTCCGCCACGTGCATCCCTTCGCAGCCGGTGCGGGTCTCGAATCCGCCGCCGCAGGCGACGATGACCGTGCCGCGCGGTTCGCTTGCCCCCTGCACGGGGATGAAGGCGATGGAGGGCTGGGGCTGCAGCGGGTCCCGGTCATCATAGCCCGGCGCGCCGCTTTCCCAGAGCGGGAGCAGATCGAAGCGGGCGATGGCGTCGTTCCAGATGCGGAGATTGCCCTCAATGTCTATCCGGCCATCGGGCAGGCGGTGCTTGGATACGTGCCGGATGACGCTCTTTTCCGCGCAGATCGTTTTCAGGATCGAATAATTCGCTTCAAACATGGGAATAGCCTCCTGGATCGTTTTTCTTTATGATAGCAGGATGCGGCGCACATTGCAACGGATTTCGCCGCTTTCGGGCGGAACGCCTGCTGACGGGAAAATTTTCCGATTTTTTGCCGATGGTGATTGACAAGAAATAATAGCTATGATACTATCTAAGCGGATAGGAAGCTATCCCCACGAAAGGCAAACCCGTCAAAAGGCGGGGGCGCGAAACTAAAGGGCCTAAGGACGGAAGTCTATGGCAGCCAGTTGCCGTAACATCAGGAACGCAGAACCGCTGAGTCTCAGTATCGGTCTGTGTTGATTTGCGAGCAGCCGGAACAGAAAGCCTGCTGCTTTTTGTTTTGGCCGAATGCCACAGCACTGTTTTTGGCCCCAAAATAGAAAACAGGAGCGATGAAAAATGAAGAGAAAACTGGTAGCGGCGATCCTTGCGATGGTCCTGATCCTCGCGGTGGCGTGTCCCGGCGTTGGCGCCTGCGGGCTTGACGGATGGAAGCAGACGAAGTCCTGCAGCATTACAGATGCCCGTTTTGCGGCAGCGGAAAAGCTGGTCAGCGACTGTAACCGTACGGTCGAGCTGATGGTGCGCTGCGCGCAGCTTACCCCTTATTATGACGTGCCCGCCCTGCTCTGCTCGGTGAATGCGCTGATCGACACCACCACCGCGCTGGTCCGTGCGCTGGGCCTGGACGTGGAATGCACCTACACGCAGTATATTGTCGACGGACAGCTCGTGATGATCGACCCGCTGCGCGTCATCAACCCCATCGTTCACGACTGATGGCGGGAGTCCTGCCCGCTCAGATCCCCGGCGCGGTCCGCGCACAGATCCTGCGCATCAAGGAGCGGATCAGCGCCTACCCACCCGTTCGCAAAATCTACCTGTTTGGTTCGTTCGCTGTCGGCACCTATGGGGTCGACAGCGATATCGATATTGCCGTTTTTCTGGAGGATGACAGTCCCTGCGGCCTGCAGGAGTATCTGGAGCTGAACCGTCTGATCGGAGAAAGCGAATATGACATTCAGCTGCAGATGTTTCAGGAAGAAGAGCTGCGCGATCCCTGCGGGATCGTGGGGGAGGTCGTTGAGCACGGCGTCGTGCTTTGGGAAAAGCCCGGACTTTGAGAGGTTCTTTGGATGGAAGGTTTCTTTCTGAATACGGGAAACAGCGGTCCTTCCGCGTCGGCCGGCGATACCCGTCTGTCGCTGCTGGCAAGGCGGAAGGATATGGAGGTCATGGTGCAGACACTGCTGGAAAATGCGGTCGTCTGGATCACCCCGGCGGAAGACCGGGACACCATGGAGTTCTTCTATGTGCTGAGCGGAGAACTGGAGCTGATCGACGGCACGGAGCCAAAGACGATCCATGCGGGCGACAGCTTTTATGCCGACGGGCTGGAGGATGAGGTGCTGCTGCGGGTCAAGCAGGAATCCCAGCTGCTTTATCTCACAAATAAGCCGCTGTTTGACGAGGTGCTGGGCTTTCAGGGCAATCTGGATGCGCTGATGCAGCAGGTGGACGAGAAGGACAATTACACCTATCAGCACAGCCGCAACGTATTGGATTATTCTCTCCTTCTGTTCCAGAAGCTCCAGCCGGAAGCGAAGATCAACGACCTGTCCACGGCAGCGCTGTTTCACGACGTGGGGAAGTGCCTCATTCCGGACGAGATCCTGAAAAAACCCGGCAAGCTCACGGCGACGGAGTTTCAGCAGATCATGAAGCATCCCACAGCCAGCGCGAGAATGCTGCAGAGCCGCTTCGGCTCCCACATCGCGGAGATCTCCCGCAGCCACCATGAACGGATGGACGGCAGCGGTTACCCCTTCGGCCTCAGCGGCGAGGAGATACCGCTGGAGGGCCGCATCATCGCGGTCGCGGATTCCTTTGACGCCATGACCAGCAAGCGGGTCTATAAAGACAGCTCGATGAGCTTTGAGGCCGCAGCCGAGGAGCTCTGTTCGCTCCCGAATCTATATGACCAGAAGGTCACGGCGGCACTGCGCGAGCTGGTGGAGACCGGTGTGATTTCCCGTCCGAAAGGAGAAAACGATGAAAACGTCTGAGAAATACAAATACTGGGCAATGCTGGCGGATTACGATCTGGACACGGCGAAGGTCCTGATCGACGGGGAGCGCTGGGTCTACGTGGCCTATATGTGCCATCAGGCGCTGGAACGGCAGCTGAAAGGGATGTTCGTGTTTTATGCGGATAAGGAAGCGCCCAAATCCCATAACCTGCCCTTCCTGTTCAACAAGCTGCAGAACTGCCCCGGGTTCCCCATGCTCGGCGCGATGGGCGATGAGCAGGCCGCGCAGCTGGAGGATTTCTTCTCGGAGATCATGTTCTACTATATGTCCGACTATCCGTTTTCCTATAAGCGGATCGTCAGCCGCTTTATTGACGGTGAGACCGGGACGCAGCTTTATGACAAGGTGCGCGCCTGCATCGCGGAGCTGCGGGCGTTTCAGCCGCTGCCGGAGACGGTGGACATCGAATCCGAGCAGCAGAACGGAAAACAGAACTTTTGAATGCAGCATCCCCCGGAACCATTGCGTTCCGGGGGATTTGATTCTCTGCAGATCCGGGAGGAAACGAGATGGAAAACACAGAAGCATGGCTGCTCTTCGGCGGGAACAGCGGCGACCTCGGTCTTTATGCAGCGCTGGAAACAGCGCTGCTTGCAGCCTTTCCGGCGATGAAGATCAAAACGCAGAAGTCGCAGATCTCGTTTTACGGGCGTCGGCTCTTCGCCTGCGTTTCCAAGCTGCGGGTGAAGAAAAAGTCAGAGCTGCCGGAAAGCTGGGTGACGCTGACGATCGGCCTGCCCGCACCGCTGGATTCGCCCCGGGTGGCGGCGAAAACGGAGCCTTATCCCAACCGCTGGACGCATCACATCGTCCTGACTTCTCCGATGGAGCTGGATGAGGAACTGATGGATTGGCTGCGGGAGGCGTGGAGTTTTGCCGAAGTGAAGTAGCGGAAGCACATTCGCTCTTGCGAATCGCACCTGCCGGGTGTAAAATCAGAAAAAACGAACTGGGAGGCAGCGCTATGGCGACCTACGGAAAAGAAGTCTATTCCACTTATGATATGCCCCATGCGTTTTCGGTGAAGACCCTCAGCGGCGCGAAGACCGTCACGGAGGCCGTGCGGGAAACGCCGGTCGTCCGGGAAGCGGACGTGGTGGTCGTGGGCGGCGGCCCCGGCGGCGTGGCGGCGGCGGTATCCGCGGCGCGGAACGGCGCGAAGACCATTCTGCTGGAGCGGTACGGGCATCTGGGCGGCATGGCCACCGGCGGCCTTGTGAACATCATCCCCAATCTGGGCGATATCTATGGCCGCCAGTGGATCGGCGGCTTCTGCGATGAGTTCATCCAGCGCCTCGCAAAGCGTGAGGACGCGGCCTGCTATCCGCCGAAGGAGGCGTGGGGCAAGCCGATGGAGCCGTGGGTGAGCAGATACACCAAGGCGAACATGACCCATTTCTATGTGCGCCGGAATGAGAAGGGCGAGCGCGTCGTATTGTATACGGCGGTCATCGACCCGGAGGTGGGCAAGGCGGAGCTGTTCGACATGGTCACGGAGGCGGGCGCGGAAACGCTGCTGCATACGTGGGTCACCGCGCCCATTCTGGAAGGAAACGAAGTGAAGGGCGTCATCGTGGAGAACAAGGCGGGCCGTCAGGCCATCCTTGCCAAGGTGGTCATCGACTGCACGGGCGACGGCGACCTTCTGCCCGGCACCGGCACCGAGACCGTGGAGTATATGCGGCCCGGCTCCCGCATCGCCCAGTTCGGCTATGTTTACTGGGTCTGCGGCGTGGATCTGGAGAAGTACGACGCGTTTATGGAGCAGGAACCGGAGAAGTATCAGGAGACGGTGAAAAAGATCACGGAGGAAGGCGGCAGCGCCTTCTTCACCCGCGGCCTGCTGGACCGGCACGAGGGCGTCATCTGGGTGCATCGGCTCATCGGTTCCCTGCACCAGACCGACCCGGAGGAGATGACCTTCATCGATTCCTCCGCGCGGCAGTACAGTGTGCATAGCTGGGAACTGCTGCGGAAGTATATGCCCGGCTTCGAGAAGAGCTTCATCATGCTGTCTGCGCCGCAGCTTGGTACCTCCGGCGGGCGCCGCATCGTGGGCGAGTATTATCTGACCGAGGACGATATGAACCGGGACGAACCGTTTGAGGACACCATCGCCATCTTCGCGGATAACGACCGGGGCGACCTGTCGCTGGAGCATCCCAAGACCTACGTGCCGTATCGGGCGCTGCTGCCCAAGGGCGTGGAGGGCTTCCTTGTGGCCTGCCGCGCCTTCTCGGCAGACCACGAGTTCAGCGAGTTCTTCAACCTTATCCCGCATTGTATGTGCTTCGGGCAGGCGGCGGGCGCGGCTGCGGCCATCGCCGTGCGGAAGGGGATCCCCGTGCGGGATGTGCCCTATGCGGAGCTGAAGGAAAAACTGCTGGCAGGCGGCGCGATCCTGCCCTGAAACTGTGAAAAAAGCTGGGAGCTGTCCGGTTTATGGGACAGCTCCCCGTTTATACTGTCCTCAGAAAGTGAAAATCACGGGAGGACAGAGCGATGCGCGGATACTTTACGGCGAACGGATATTATGGGCTGGTGAATGGGAAATACCGGCTGTTTGCTTCGGAATCGGATTATTATGAAGCGATGGGCGAAGGAGACGAGGATTGAGCGTCCGGCTTGCAAAATCGTGCCCGAAAGCGTATGATACGTTCGTCGGAACGAACGAGGTTCCGGATCTTTCCGAAAGGGGAGGCCCGGCGGCGAAAGGAGCAGAATATGGGCGTTTGTGCGAATTGCGGCAGAGAAGTGGACGGGACTATGCGGTTCTGCCCCGGCTGCGGGACGGAGCTTCCGGCAGAGAAGAAACCGGGCTGCCCGAAGGTCAGGGTGCGCCCCGCGCTGCCGGAAAAGCGCGGCATCCGCAAGGCGGCCGTCCGGCCGGTGCGCATCCCCGTCCATCGGATGGGCCCGAACGGGAAGCCCGGCGCGAAACCGGCGCTGCCGCCTGATAAAACTGCTGGAAAGCATCCCCGGCCTGCGGGGGAGTTCCGCCATTTCGGGGAAAAAGACAAGTCTGACAGTGAATAAAGACCGCCCGCCGCTTCGGGAACCCGGAGCGGCGGGCTTTTCATCAGAACAACAGAAAAACCGGGGCAGCCCTGCGGCTGCCCCGGAAATGCGATGAACTCAGTCCTTCTCGAACTTCTTGCCGGCGCTGATCCAATCCAGATCGGCACGGGCCTTGCCGAAGCCGATGGTGTCCTTGGGCATCACCTTCGGCGGCTCGCGGCGCTGATTCATGGTGGCGGTCATGTCGTAGCCCTCGCGCTCGGAGTTCATGCGGATGTCCTCTTCGCTCAGGGGGGCCTTCTTCATTTCTTCCCACTGCTTCATGCCTTCGGGGCTGGCGAAGTACTTGAAACGCTCCATGGCCTTCTCAGCCATACGGGGGCCGGACTTGTAAGGCACGACGAGGAACTGCTCGTTCTCGATGCCTTCCTTCAGCCAGTTGGCGAGCACACGAGGATCCATGCCGTGGGCGTGGATGCC
>JAZQQF010000092.1:0-8813 GCA_045628925.1 Oscillospiraceae bacterium
CCCTCCGCCGACGATATGGCCCAGGGCAGCGGCAGCCCCAGCACCAGATCGGCCCCGCAGCGCAGGGCGGCCCCCGCCCGGGCGTATTTGGTGAATACCGCCGCCTCGCCCCGCTGGGTGAAACAGCCGCCCAGAACGGCAACGATGGCCGCTTCCGGGCCGAAGCGCTGCCGGATGGCGTTCAGCTGCCATTGATGCCCCCGGTGAAGGGGATTATATTCTGCAATCAGTCCGATCGTTTTCATGAAAATTCTCCAAAAGCGGTTGAGAAATCGAAAAAAAGGGTGTAATATAAGTCGTTAGGGAAACTACATTCTGAAAGGAACGATATAGAAATGAAAGTTTTGGTTATCAATGCAGGCAGTTCTTCTCTGAAGTATCAGGTCTTTGATATGGATGATGAATCCGTCCTCTGCAAGGGCGGCTGCGAGCGCATCGGCATCGAAGGCTCTTTCATGACCCACAAGCACGCCGACGGCCGCAAGAAAGAGTATAAGCAGGATATGAAGGATCATTCCGACGCGATCGCCCTCGTGTTCCAGGCCCTGACCGATCCGGAGATCGGCGTGGTCAAGAGCATGAGCGAGATCGGCGCGGTGGGTCACCGCGTGCTGCACGGCGGCGAGAAGTTCACCGCCTCCACCATCGTGGATGAGGTCGTCAAGGCCGGTATCCGCGAGGTCATCCCCCTCGGCCCGCTCCACAACCCTGCCAACCTCTCCGGCATCGAAGCCTGCGAGAAGGCCATGCCCGGCGTGCCCCAGGTCGCCGTGTTCGATACCGCCTTCCATCAGACCATGCCCGAGAAGGCCTTCATGTATGCCCTGCCCTATGAGTATTACAAGGACTACATGGTCCGCCGCTATGGCTTCCACGGTTCCAGCCACCGCTTCATTTCCGCCGAAGCCGCCAGGTATCTGGGCCGCGAAAACGACCCCGAGCTGAAGGTCGTCACCTGCCATCTGGGCAACGGTTCCTCCTTCGCCGCAGTCAAGGGCGGCAAGTGCATGGATACCAGCATGGGCATCACCCCGCTGGAAGGCATCCCCATGGGCACCCGCTCCGGCTCCATCGACCCCGCCATTCTGGAGTACGTCATGGACAAGACCGGCATGGACATCCATGAGATGACCACCGTGCTGAACAAGAAGTCCGGTATGCTGGGCATTTCCGGCAAGTCCTCCGACTTCCGCGATCTGGAAAACGGCGCTGCCGAGGGCGACGAGCGCTGCAAGCTGGCCCGCGAGATGTTCGTCTATCAGGGCTCCAAGCTCATCGCCTCCTATGCGGCGGCCATGGGCGGCGTGGATTGCATCGTGTTCACCGCCGGCGTCGGCGAGAACGACGGCGACGTGCGCCAGAAGATGGTGGAATCCCTGAAGTTCATGGGCATCGAGATCGACCCCGCCAAGAACAACGTGCGCGGCAAGCTGGCCGAGCTGAATCCCGACGGCGCGAAGGTCAAGGTCCTGCTCATCCCCACCAACGAGGAGCTGGTCATTGCCCGCGATACGCTGGAGCTGGTCAACGCGGCGAAGAAGTAATCAAATTTCAGGAACTCGCATCCCCGGCTGCCTGTCAGCCGGGGATGTTTTTTGTTTCGACAAAAGTCTGAGGAATGTGCGAGAAGGCCATTATCAGCCGGGGACGCCGTTTTTCTTCGTGTTGGGGAGCGGCGATTCGGGGAGCGGATTGCGCGGGGTACTGAGCTTCCCCGTCCGCGCCGCGTCGATCACGGAGGCGGTGTGCAGCATTCTGTGGGCCAGCGGCAGCAGGCTTTCCCGGGTGTTTTCCGCCTCTTTCCGCCAGACGCAGCCCAGCATCAGCCGGAGAACGGCGCCGATCACCTCGCCGGTGGGCGCGCCAAGGCGCATGAGATCATCGCCGCTGAGGCAGAGATCGTGCACCGTGAGGCAGGGATTTTCCGCCTGCAGGGTTTTCAGATCCGCGGCATATTTTTTATCCCGCAGACCGGCGACCAGCAGCGCGTCCGCCCAGCCCAGCTTCTGCGCCAGCTTCAGCTGCCCCTCTCTGGTGCGGGGGAGCGGCGCTTCCAGCGCTTCCTTGAGATCCAGCGTGCGGCTGCGGGTGGCATTGTCACAGTGGAGACGTTTCAGGATCTCGGCGGACTTCTGACCGTCCAGCCCGAAGAGCAGCAGCGCCATGCGCAGACACAGGTCTGCGGGTGCGGCTGCGATCGCCGCGCTGCGCCGCTCGATGGATTCCGTGCCCAGCTCCGGCAGCAGGATCGCCAGCACGGCGCCGTAGTTTCGCAGCACTCTGCCGCAGCCGGGACCCACAAGAATGCCCTTCAGCTCCTTCCAGACCCGCTCGGCACTGAGCCCATAGAGAAGCGCCCGGTTCTGCATGACGGCGGAGCCGGTTTTCGCTTCGATACCGAAATCCAGCTTGGAGGCAAAGCGCAGCGCCCGCAGGATGCGCAGGGCGTCCTCCTGAAAACGCTCGTTCGGCTCGCCTACGCAGCGGACCAGATGGTCACTCAGGTCGGCCTGACCGCCGAACAGGTCGATGACCTCACCGGCCTCATCCAGCGCCATGGCGTTCACGGTGAAGTCCCGCCGTCTGAGGTCCTCTGACAGTGAGCGGACGAAGGTCACCGAATCGGGCCGCCGCCCGTCGGAATATTCGCCCTCGGTGCGGTAGGTGGTCACCTCGCTGGTGACGCCGCCGCTGCGCACGGTGACGGTGCCGTGTTTGATGCCGGTGGGGATGGTGTCCCCCTCCGGGAAGCAGGCCATGGTCTCTTCCGGAATGGCGCTGGTGCAGATATCCCAGTCCTCCGGCTCCACGCCCCGCAGACTGTCCCGCACGCAGCCGCCCACCGGGCAGGCCTCATGGCCCCGGCTGCGCAGGGCTGTAAGAATGCTCTGAATGGCGGAAGGAATGGAGATCATTTCGCATCCTTCCTTGCCGCCAGCTTCGCTACCTCGGCAAAGCGATCCTGAATGACCCCGTAATTCGCCTTCACGTGGGGAAACAGGCAATCGGAGCAATCCTTGATGCCCGATTCTGTATATTTGAAATTGCCCCCGCATTTTTCGCCCAGCGCATAGAGCGGGCACCAGCAGAACAGGCAGTTGAATTCCTCGGGCTTTTTCGTCCCGTGGCAGGGGAAGCATTCACATTCACGATTCTGAAAAAAAGCGTAATGCTTGGTACGCCAATCATCCATGTGGTCTCACCTCCCGGATATCTTATCAGGCGGCGGGGTCCGGCGCAAGTTTTTTGTGCTTTTCAAGCGGGGAAAAGCGTGATAGAATATCAGAACTCTATGAAGATCGAGGTCAGAACATATGCGGAAAACAGCGCTGGTCACCGGCGGCGCGGGCGGCATCGGCACGGCGGTCTGCCGCGCCCTCGCCCGGGACGGATATCGGGTGGCGGTGGGCTATCATACATCGAAAGAAAAGGCGGAGGCACTGGCGAAGGAGCTGGACGGCATCGCCGTATACGGTGACGTGGGCGATCCCGCGTCCGTAGAAGCCATGTTCGCCGCGGCAGGAGAAGTGGACCTGCTGGTGAACAACGCGGGCGTTGCCCATTACGGGCTGATCACCGACCTGACGTTTGACGACTGGCGGGAGCTGATGCGCGTGAATCTGGACGGGGCGTTCCTCTGCTGCCGCGCCGCCGTGCCGGGCATGGTGCGCCGGAAGGCGGGGAACATCATCATCATCTCCTCCATGTGGGGGCAGGTGGGCGCCTCCTGCGAGGCGGCCTACAGCGCTTCCAAGTCCGCCCTCTGCGGCATGAGCAAGGCGCTGGCCAAGGAGCTGGCCCCCTCCGGCGTGCGTGTGAACTGCATCGCCCCCGGCGTGGTGCGCACGCCCATGCTGAAGGATTTTTCCGAGGAGGATCTGGAAAATCTGCGGCTGGAGACGCCGCTGGAGCGCCTCGGCGAACCGGAGGACGTGGCGGAGCTGGTGTCCTACGTGGCCTCCGAAAAAGCGAGGTTCCTCACCGGGCAGGTCATCGGCCTGAACGGCGGCTTCGTCATTACCTGATGAAGTCGAAATATCTGGCGTTTATCCTCGCTGCGGCGGCGCTCGCCGCCCTCATCCTGCTCCTCTGGCAGCCTGGACAGGCGGCGAAGGCGGAGATCTGGAAGGACGGGGCGCTGGTGCAGACGGTCGATCTGCGGACTCTGACCGGACCGGTGGAGATCCCGGTGGGGGAGGGGAACGTGGTGCTGGTCGAGCCGGGCCGGGTGCGGATGCTGGAGGCGAACTGTCCCGATCAGCTCTGTGTGCACATGGGCTGGACGGACAGTGCGGCGAAGCCCATCGTCTGCCTGCCCAACGGGGTGACCGTTGCGGTCATCGGCGGCCGGGAAGAAAGGGATGCGGTGCTGCGGTGAAAACGAAAAAGCTGACGGCCCTTGCCATGCTCAGCGCGGTGAGCCTCATCATTTTCGTGTTGGAGCTGCGCCTGCCGGGCCTCATCCCCATCCCCGGCGTGAAGCCGGGCCTTTCCAATATCGTGGTGCTGGTGACGCTGTACGCCTTCGACCGGAAGAGCGCCGGGGCGGTGCTGCTCATCAAGACCGTGCTGGGCGCGGCCTTCGCCGGGAGCTTTCTGCGCTTCCTCTATTCCGCTGCGGGAAGCCTGCTGTGCTTCACGGCGGCCTCGCTGCTGAAGGCGGCGCTGCAGGAGGGGCAGGTCTGGTTCCTCTCCGCCGTCGCCGCCTGCGCCCATAATTTCGGGCAGCTGATCGTCGCCCGCTGCGTGATGGGCACGGCGAAGATCTGGTGGTATGCCCCGATTCTTACTCTGAGCGGCATCATGACCGGGCTGTTCACCGGCCTCTGCGCAAAATACACGCTGCCGGTGCTGCGGAAAGTTTGGAAAACGTAAAACGGACGGATACGCGGTCGTATCCGTCCGTTGATCTTTCTTTTCGTTCAAAGCCGGCAGAAAAAGCACAGCCTGCACAGCACGTTTGCGAGACACACCCCGGCCACCAGCTTGCCCACGCCCGGGGAAAAGGTCACGCCGGAGCGCGCCCGATAGGGGTCGGCTGCCTGCTGCATCTGATCCAGCAGATTCCGATAGGCGGGGTTCGATGGATCCAGCCGCACCGCATTCTGCGCGTGCTGGGTGGCGGTGATGCGGTTGCCCACGTAAAAATTCGCCGCGGCGCTGAGGAAAAACCATTCCGCGCCCCGCTCCGCAGGCGGTACGTCATCCAGCGCGTGAAGGGCCTGATCGTACTGCTTCGCGTTGATGAAGCTCCGCGCGGCGCTGATATTCGCCGCATAGTCGCCGCTGCCGGAATAGCCGCGCTGCCGATCCTGCTGCTGCCCGGCGTAGCCCGAATAGCCCCAGCCGGTGAAGGGGTTCCAGCCGCCGCCGAAGGGGTCCTGATAATCCGCATAGCCCGCGCCGCCGGTGGGGCCGGACTGAGCGGCCCGGTAGGCTTCCGGGTTCTTGATCTGATCGTAGGCCGCGTTGATCTCCTGCATCCGCTTCGCCGCATTCTCATCGCCGGGGTTCAGGTCCGGGTGGTACTGGTGCGCCAGCTTCCGGTAGGCCGATTTGATCTCATCGTCCGTTGCGTTCCGGGAGACGCCCAGTACCTGCCATGGGTCGCTCATAGCCGGTTCTCCTTTCGTTTCCTGCTGCGGGGATCAGGTGTCGCGGGTGAAGCGCTCGCCGCACTGGCGGCAGGTGATATTCAGCTTGCCCTTGCCTCTGGGAACGCGCAGCCACGTTTTGCAGGAGGGGCAGCGGAAGAACTTGTATTCCTTGCGCTGCTGCCAGCGGGTCTTCGCGCCGCGAAATTCACCGCCCCAGCGCCCGGCAAGGCGGAGGTATTTCGCGTTTTCCTGCTGCCGCTTGGAAATATTGCGGGAGAAGATGCGGAAGGTGTTCCAGATGAGGCCTGCCAGTGCCAGCAGCCAGAAGATGCGCCCGAAGCCGCGCCGCCCCAGCAGGATGCTCAGCACCAGCAGCACGAGCGTGGCAACATTCAGCGCACGGCCCAGCTGGTCCGACCCGTATCGGCCGGACATGAATTTGGCAAGCCAGCTGCGAAATTTCATGGTATCGTGTCCTCTCCGGGCGCGCCGGAGCGGCTCTGCCCTGTGTAATGCACGTATTGTAAACGCCAAATGTGAATAGCTTATGAATAATCGGCCTTTTTTGGAAAAAACATATAATTTTTCAGCAGCGGGCATGGATATTTTTTCTGCGCGGACGCCCAAATATTCATATATCGTTCACAATCAGCGTGTATAATCATACAATCAAAAAATATGGAAACCCGGAAAGAAGATGAACTATGCTCATTTTATCTGACATTGTCAAGGACTACCAGTTGGGCGATACCACAGTTCATGCCCTGAAGGGCGTCAGTCTGCGCTTCCGGCAGAGCGAATTTGTGGCCATCCTCGGCCATTCCGGCTGCGGCAAGACCACGCTGCTGAACATCATCGGCGGATTGGACCGGTACACCTCCGGCGACCTGCAGATCAACGGCAAGTCCACTAAGGACTTTACCGACGGCGACTGGGACGCTTACCGAAACCATTCCATCGGCTTCGTGTTCCAGTCCTACCAGCTGATCTCGCACCAGACCGTGCTGCGCAACGTGGAGCTGGCGCTGACCCTGTCCGGCGTGGGCAAGGCGGAGCGGCGGCAGCGGGCCATCGCGGCGCTGGAGCAGGTGGGGCTGGGCGACCAGCTGCACAAGAAGCCAGCGCAGATGTCCGGCGGCCAGATGCAGCGTGTGGCCATCGCCCGCGCGCTGGTGAACGACCCGGATATCGTGCTGGCGGACGAACCCACCGGCGCGCTGGACACGGAGACCAGCGTGCAGATCATGGACATCCTCAAGGAGATCAGCAGGACGAAGCTGGTCATCATGGTCACCCACAACCCGGACCTTGCCGAGCAGTATGCCACCCGCACCGTTCGCCTGCTGGACGGGCTGGTCACCGCCGATTCCGACCCCTGCACCGAGGCGGAGGACGAAAACCCCTATTCCGATGCACTGAACAAAAAGCAGAAAAAGCCCAGCATGAGCTTCCGCACCGCGCTGGGCCTGAGCTGGACGAACCTGCTCACGAAAAAGGGACGGACGCTGCTCACCGCCTTCGCGGGCAGCATCGGCATCATCGGCATCGCGCTGATCCTCAGCCTCTCGAACGGCATCCAGAACTATATCGACCGGGTGCAGGAGGACGCGCTGAGCACCTACCCGCTGACCATCACCAGCGCCACGGCGGATATGTCCGGCATGGTGACCGCGCTGAGCGAGCAGAACAGCGGCGAAAGCCAGCATGAGCGGGACGCGGTCTATTCCAGCACGGTCATGTCCGATCTGGTGGACAGCATGCTGAACATGGAGTTCCGCGCCAACGACCTTGCTTCCTTCCTCGATTGGATGGAGAGCGAGGAGAGCGGCGCCATGGAGCATATCGGCTCCATCGCCAAGGACTACGGAACGACCCTGCGGGTCTACGGGTCGGATGCGGAGAACGGCGTCATGGCCGTGAACCCCAGCCCCCTGTTCGACACCATCATGGGCACCTTCTATAACACCGATACCCTCACCGGCATGGCCGGTCTGGGCGGCATGATCTCCGGCGGTCTGAATATCTGGGAACCGCTGCTGGACGATCAGGAGCTGATGGATACCCAGTATGACGTCATCGCGGGCCACTGGCCGGAAAAGTATGACGAAGTCGTCCTCATCGTGGACGAGAACAACGAGATCAACGACGTTTACCTCTATTCGCTGGGCATCAAGGACCAGAGCGAGATCGAGGAACTGATGAACGCCCGCCTGATGGAGGGCGAGAGTCTGAACGCCAAGGTGGAGAGCTGGACCTACGACGAGCTGCTCAGTCTGGAATACCGCGTGGTCCTGCCCACAGATTACTACGATTACGACGCCGAGACCGGCACGTGGACGGATCGGAGCGGGGACGAGGAATTTCTGAAGTCCGCCGTGGACAACGGGATGCATCTCAAGGTCGTGGGCATCCTGCGGCCCAGCGAAAACGCTTCCGCCGCTGCCCTCAGCGGTGCGGTGGCCTACCGCAGCGACCTTGCCATGTGGTATCTGGACGCCATCGAGCGCAGCGAGATCGTGAAGCAGCAGCTGGAGCATCCGGAAACGGACGTGTTCACCGGCCTCCCCTTTGACGACGGCACCTTTGTCGGCCCCACGGACGCGGAAAAGGCCGCGGACTTCCTTGTGTGGGCTTCCGAGCTGAGCGCGCTGGAGCAGGCGAACATCTATGCGGAGATCGCCGCGACCCCCTCGGATGAAGCGCTGGAGGCGCTGGTCTCCGAGCAGATGCAGGGGCTGACCCGCGAGATCGTCGTGGAGCAGATGGTTCCCGCGGCGGCGGCGCAGATGGGCGCTTCGGAGGAAATGGTGCGCCAGTATCTCGCCGCAATGAGCGACGACGACCTGATGGCCTATGTGCATGATTCGATGCTGGAGGAGATGAAGGCGAGCTACGCCGCCGCTTCCGCAGCGGGTCTTGCCGATCTCAGCTCCGCCGAGCTTGCGGGCTATTTCCAGATGCAGCTCAGCGTCATGGGCGAAGCGGAGCTTGCCGGTCTGTATGACCGCTATATGCCCCCGCTGGTGTCCGACAGTACGCAGGACGCGAATCTGAAAACGCTCGGCTATAACGACCGCAGCCAGCCCAGCACCGTCAGCATCTACGCGCCCACCTTTGAGGACAAGGACGCGGTCGTTGACCTCATCAATGCCTATAACCGCCGCATGGAGGACGAGGGGCATGAGGAAAAGGTCATCCGCTATACGGACTATGTGG
>JAZQQF010000093.1:0-6474 GCA_045628925.1 Oscillospiraceae bacterium
CCGTAGGTCATGCCCACGACGCCGGCATTGGCCGCGCAGTATTCGCTCTGTCTCAGGTCGCCGCCGGCCCACGCGGGGGAGGCGCAGTTCACGATGCGGCCCCAGCCCTGGTCGATCATGTGCTGGACGGCCTGACGGATGACGTAGAAATGGCCGGTGGGCTTCACGGTGTTGTCCCGATCCCACATCTTCTTGGGCATCTCCTGCACGGGGGAGAAGCCGAAGGCGGAGGCCACGTTCACGATGATGTCGATGTGGCCGTATTTCTCGATGGCGCATTCGGTGAGCTTGCCGGCGGCCTCATAGTCGGAGATATCGCCGAAGCAGGGGGTGGCTTCGCCGCCCGCGGCAATGATCTCGTCGGCGGTGCGCTTGGCGTCGCCGTAATACTTGGCGTACTCGGTCATGGCCCAGTCCTGCATTTCCTTGGAGAGCTTACTGAACTGCTCGTCCACGGGGATGACCCCATCCCACGGGGCGCGGTTATTGGTGATGACGGCGCAGCCTTCCGCCGCCAGCGCCTTGGCGATGGCGCGGCCGATGCCCATGCCGGAACCGGTGACGATGGCAACTTTACCCTTCAAATAGTCTCCCATTTTGGATGACCTCCCTGATTATTTATATATTTTGATAACGATAAGATATCACGCTTTTGTCCGGAAGTCAATGCGCTGTTTTCGGCACGGCTGCCGGGTTTCCATGATTCCCGCCTTGCCAAATCCGAAAAAGAATGATAGAATAGGTTCTTAAATTGGGATATTAGCAACATCGGGGCGTCGGCCCCGGTTTGGAGGGATGGACCTTGCCGGATATCAGAAACGTAACGGAAGCGGAGCTGGATGCCCAGCGCGCCATTATGGCCCGCGTGAAGGAGCGCAACGCGCTGCTCCCCGCCCGGCCCCTCGCGTGGGTGGATACCTACGGCTGCCAGCAGAACGAGGCGGACAGCGAGTATCTCCGCGGGATGCTGCGGGAAATGGGCTACGGCTCCACCGAGGACGAGGCGGAGGCCGACGTGATCGTGGTGAACACCTGCGCCGTGCGCGGCCATGCGGAGCTGCGGGCGCTGGGGAACGTGGGCGCGCTCAGCCACACGAAGAAGGCGAAGCCCGGTCAGAAGATCGCCCTCTGCGGCTGCATGGTGCAGCAGCAGCATATGCGGGATAAGATCAGGCAGTCCTTCCCCTACGTGGATCTGGTTTTCGGTACGCATGAGATCTGGCGCTTCCCGGAGCTGCTGGAAAAAATGCTGCTGCCCCACAAGGGCCGCATCTTCGAGGCGCGGCAGATCGACGGGGAGCGGTATGAGGGTCTGCCCGTGGAGCGGAAAAACGGCGTGCGGGCGTGGCTCCCCATCATGTACGGCTGCAATAATTTCTGCTCCTACTGCATCGTGCCCTACGTGCGCGGGCGGGAGCGGAGCCGCAGCCCGGAAAGCATCGTGAACGAAGCCCGGCAGCTGGTGGAGGCCGGGTATAAGGAAATCTACCTGCTGGGGCAGAACGTGAATTCCTACGGGAAGGAGCTGGGCCTCGGAACGGATTTCAGCGATATCCTCCGGGCGGTGAACGCCATCGACGGGGACTTCGTCATCCGCTTCATGACCAGCCATCCCAAGGACGCTTCGGAGAAGCTGTTTACGACCATGGCGGAATGCGAGAAGGTGGAACGGCACATCCATCTCCCCTTCCAAAGCGGGAACGACCGGGTGCTGAAGGCCATGAACCGGGGCTACACGCAGGAAATTTACCGCAGAAAGGTGGACTATGCCCGCAGCCTCATGCCGGATATCGCGCTGACCACGGATATCATCGTGGGCTTCCCCGGCGAGACGGAGGCGGAATTTGAAGATACCCTCCGGCTGGTGGAGGACGTGCGCTTCGATATGCTCTTCACCTTCCTCTATTCCCCCCGGGTGGGAACGCCCGCGGCGAAGCTGCCGGACCCCTTCACGAAGGAGGAAAAGCAGAAGAATTTCGACCGGCTGCTGAATGCGCAGAACGCTATCTCCATCGAGACGCAGGCCGCCCACGTGGGAAAAGTGTACCGCGTGCTCATCGACGGGGAGGGCGACAGGCCGGGAAGGCTCACCGCCCGCAGCAGCCATAACCGCCTCATCCATCTGGAAGGCCCGAAGGAGCTGATCGGCTCGTTCCGGGAGGTGCGCATCACCGGCAGCACCACGTGGAGCCTGCAGGCAGAGCTGACGGAGGAGGGATCCTGATGGCCGAAGGCACCCCCATGATGAAGCAGTATCACCGCATCAAGGATGAGCTGCCAGACTGCATCCTCTTTTTCCGTCTGGGCGACTTCTATGAGATGTTCAACGAGGACGCGGTGACCGCCTCGAAGGAGCTGGATCTTGCCCTCACCACGCGGGATCGAACCCGTCCCGCCGAGGAGCAGACGCCCATGTGCGGCGTCCCCTACCATTCCTATGAGCCTTACGTGGCGAAGCTCCTGAGCCGGGGCTACAGGGTGGCCATCTGCGAGCAGATGGAGGATCCGGCGCTGGCCAAGGGGCTGGTACAGCGGGATATCCTGCGCATCATCACCCCCGGCACGGTGGTGGAAAAAAGTATGCTGGAGGAGCGGAAGGCCAATTACATCGCCGCCGCCAGCCTGAGCGAATCGGCGGGCGTCATCGCCTTCGCCGACCTTTCCACCGGCGAATTTCTGGCCGCCGAGTTTCCCGGCGGCGACGCGGCGGATCATCTCGTAAACGAGCTGGTGCGCTACAGCCCCAGCGAGGTGCTGCTGGACGACGGGGCCGCCGCCAATGCCGAGATCCGCAGCCTGCTGACAAAGCGCATGAAGTGCCTGTGTCAGACGGCGGACTTCTTCGGCTCCGAGGAAGCGAACGGCTATTATGCCCGGCATTTCGGCCGCAGCGAGAATGATTCCCCTGCGGTGGTGCATACCGCCGGGGCGCTCCTCACCTACCTGCACCGCACGCAGAAGACCGAGCTCAATTACATCGACACGCTCACCGTCTACCGCGCCGGGCATTACATGGAGCTGGACTGGCAGACCCGCCGGAATCTGGAGCTGACGGAGACCCTCCGCTCCGGCGACCGGAAGGGCAGCCTCCTGTGGGTGCTGGATAAGACCCGCACCAGCATGGGCGGGCGGATGCTGCGCAGCTGGGTGGAAAAGCCCCTGCTCAGTCCCGCGCTCATCAAGCGGCGGCTGAACGCCGTCAGTGAGCTGGCGGACGACGCCGTCCTCCGGGGCGAGGTGCGGGAGAACCTGCGGCGCGTGGAGGATATGGAGCGGCTCATCGGCCGCGTGGTCTACGGGAACGCCAACGCCCGCGACCTCGCGTCCCTCGCCGCCAGCGCGGAGAATCTGCCCGCCATCCGGCAGCTTCTGGGGAACGCGAAAAGCGCCTGTCTGCGGGAGATCGGCAGCATGGACGCGCTGGAGGCGCTGCAGCAGCGCATATCCGCCGTCATCGGGGACGAACCGCCCTTCAGCGTCCGCGAGGCGGGCATGGTGAGAGCCGGCTACAGCCCGGACGTGGACGAGCTTCGGGAGCTGACGGAGAACGCCAGGGGCGCGGTGGCCGCCATCGAGCAGAAGGAGCGGGAGCGCACCGGCATCAAAAAGCTGAAGGTGGGCTACAACAAGGTCTTCGGCTATTATATCGAAATGCCCCGCAGCCAGAGCGAGGAGGTCCCGGCGGACTATATCCGCAAGCAGACGCTGGTGAACGGCGAACGCTTCATCACCGAGGAGCTGAAAAATCTGGAGAGCCGCCTGCTCACCGCCCGCGACCGCTTAAACGAACTGGAATACCGCATCTTCAAGGATCTGCTGGATGAGGTGGCTTCTCAGGCCGCCGCGGTAAGGGAGACCGCCGAGGCCGTCGCCTCGCTGGACGCGCTCGCCTCGCTGGCGGAGACCGCGGTGAAGAACAACTACTGTATGCCGGAGGTGGATGTTTCCGGCGTCATCGACATTCGGGACGGGCGGCATCCCGTGGTGGAATGCACACAGACCGATTCTCTCTTCGTCGCCAACGACGCCCGGCTGGACGTGAACGGCGACCGGGCGCTCATCATCACCGGCCCCAACATGGCGGGCAAATCCACCTATATGCGGCAGACGGCGCTGATCGTCCTCATGGCGCAGATCAGCTCCTTCGTTCCGGCGAAGGCCGCCCGCATCGGCATCACCGACCGCATCTATACCCGCATCGGCGCGTCCGACGATCTGGCCGCCGGGCAGAGCACCTTCATGGTGGAGATGATGGAGGTGGCGGGCATCCTGAAAAACGCCACCCGCTCCAGCCTCATCATTCTGGATGAGATCGGCCGCGGCACCTCCACCTACGACGGCATGAGCATCGCCCGCGCCGTGCTGGAATACTGCGCCGACCCCCGGAAGCTGGGGGCGCGGACGCTGTTCGCCACCCACTACCATGAGCTGACGGAGCTGGAAAACCGCCTCAGCGGCGTGAAGAACTTCTCCACCGCCGTGAAAAAGCGCGGCGAGGACGTTATCTTCCTGCGCCGTATCGTCCCCGGCGGGGCGGATCGGAGCTACGGCGTGGAGGTGGCGAAGCTGGCGGGCGTGCCGGATCCGGTCATCCGCCGGGCGAAGGCCGTGCTGACGGAGCTGGAAAAGAACGCGCAGCCCGTCTCCTTCGATGTTGCGGCGGAGGACGCGCTCCCCATCGAAGAACCCCAGCTGACCCTGGGCGGCGCGGGCCTCGAGCAGGCTGTCGACCGGCTGCGGGAGCTGGATCTGAATACTCTGACCCCTTTGGAGGCCATGAACTGTCTGTTTGAACTGAAAAAACTCGTGATGGATGCGGGAGGCTGACGATCATGGAAACCACGGAAGTGAAAAAGAAATCGAAAGCGGAGAAACAGAAGGCCCGCCGTCTGGGCTGGCACCGCTGGGTCTGGAACAACCTGATGCCCATCGTGAAGGTGTTCGTGCGCCTGTATTACGGGCCGATGGACTTCGAGCCTGCCCCGGCGCTGGAGGGGGGCTATATCGTGCTGCCCAACCACACCTGCGGAGGCGATCAGTTCTTCGTGTCCTTCAGCTTTCCCCGGCGGCAGATGTATTTTCTCTGCTCGGAGCACAGCTTCCGAAACCGCTTTCTCGGCTTCGTGATGAAGTTTCTGCTGGGGCCTATCTCCCGGGTGAAGGGCAGCGTGGACGCAAGCGCCGTCATCGCGCTCATGCGCTGGCTGCGGCAGGGCGTTCCCATCTGTATGTTCCCGGAGGGGAACCGCAGCTGGAACGGGCGCACCGCCCCCCTCCACCCCACCACGGCGAAATTCCTGCGGAGCGCGGGCGTTCCGGTGGTGACCTACCGCATCGAGGGCGGCTACCTCACCGACCCGCGCTGGTCGAAGCACCTGCGGCGGGGAAAACTCAGCGGTCGAGTGGTGAATATCTACCAGCCCGCCGAGCTGAAAAAGATGACCCCCGCGCAGATCGAGGCGGTCGTTTCCAAGGACCTGTGGGTGGACGCGGACGAATGCCAGCGCCTCGCGCCCCAGACCTTCAAGGGAAAGGGTCTGGCCGAAGGGCTGGAGGAAGCCCTGTTCCTCTGCCCGAAGTGCGGGAAGATCGGCACGCTGCGCAGCCATGGGAACGATTTCGACTGCGAATGCGGCCTGCACGCCAGCTATAACGAGCTGGGCCGCTTCGATGAGGGCGCGCCCTTCGCCACCGTCGCGGAATGGGACGATTGGCAGTGCGCCGAGCTGAAACGCCGGGCTGAGGAGGCCGTCACCCTTTCCGACGAGGGCGCGGAGATCTGGCAGCTGGTGGGCGAACACAAGATGCGCCGCGTGGCCGAGGGCCGCCTTACGCTGGACAGGGCCGGGCTGCATCTGGGAACCATGAGCTTCCCGGTGGAGACCATGCAGCAGCCGGAGCTGTGCCATCTGGGCGGGAAGGAAACGCTCATGTTCTCGAACCCCGAGGGGAGCTTCGAGCTGCGCTTCCGCAATTCCACCAGCCGGCGGAAATACCACCTGCTGCTCAGCGACTACCTGCGCATGGCGCAGCAGCCGGGCTGATATCGGGAAAGGAGCTATCTCATGGAACTCACCCCGTTTTTCCGGAGCGTGCTGGAGCAGGACCGGGCGCCCGTGCTGCTTTGCGACCTCATGCACACCATCCTCTATCTGAACCCGGCAGCGGCGAAGCGCTATGCCGCCGCGGGCGGGCAGGATCTCGTGGGACAGAGCCTGATGCGCTGCCATCCCCCGCAGGCGCAGGCCATCATCGAGAAGGTGCTGAACTGGTTCCGCGCCGACCCCGCGCACAACCTCGTCTATGAATTCCGCAACGACGAGGAAAACAAGGACGTTTACATGGTCGCCCTGCGGGATGGGGACGGAACTCTCATCGGCTACTATGAAAAGCACGAATACCGCGACCGGGAGACCATGCCCCTCTACGAAATGCCGTGAATGAGCGAACCGGCGCACCGCTGTAGCGGTGCGC
>JAZQQF010000094.1:0-4887 GCA_045628925.1 Oscillospiraceae bacterium
TTGTTCTCTTGAAAAACACACGAAGCCGAGCAGCTTGTAATTGGTATGCTTACCTTGTAAACCCACTATGAGCCTATCTTTATACTTGTGCAATGATTTTTAGGCATTTTTCAGAAAATTACACAATTTTCAGTAAAACACTCATAGCCGAACTGGGACTTTGTCTGTGACACAGCTTTCCGCGACAGAAAAGAGATCCCGCTGTTTTTCAGGCTTCTTACGCTGCCGATTCCGCCGCGTTCTGCCGGGACAGATAAGTCTCTATGACCACTTCTGCCTGCATATTTCCCTGACATCTGGGATAACGGTCCACGTCCCACCAGTATTCGCCGATCAGTTCCCCGTCGCTCAGCAGGAAATGCTCCGGAAGCCCATCCTCCGCGCAGGCATACGTATCCACGTGGTAATAGTCCCGGCCCAGCTTGAGGATATTCCAGTTATGGACGCTGCCGTTTCTCCTGCCTTCCACCACCTGACAGCTGATGCCGAAGCGGCTGCAGAGCAGCTGATAGGCCATGGCGAAGCCCTCTGAATCCCCGAGCGCGTTCACGAGCGCATCGTAAGCGGTTTCGCCGCCCGTACTCGTCTGCGTGGACTCCGTGAGCTTCCTGCAGCACAGGAGCGCGTATTCCGCCTGAGACAGGTCTCCGAATCCGGCGGTCAGCGCGGAGGCCGCCGCGTTCAGCTCCTGCAGGCGGACGGCTTCCTCCTCCGCCGTATTGCGATAGGAAAAATCGAAGGTGATCACCTTGCTGACGCTGCTTTCCGAAGGATAGAAATCGACGGAAACAGTCGGTCTGACCGAGAGCTTATCCGGGTTTTCCCGGTAAAACGTCTCCACATGGTTCACGAGCGTCCGTTCCGTAACGGCCAGCGTTCCGATCTGAACGGCCATCTTCGTTTCCCGGCTGAGCAGCGCGTTATCCACAAGGCGATACATATCCGCCAGCGTCGGCACGCTCACGACCGCGCTCCGTTCTTCCTCCGAGAGGCGGTAACGGATCGACAGCTGCACTTCATAATAGCTGAGGATGCGGTTGACGGAATGGGTGATATACTCCACGGCATAGGAACCGATGGCGCTCTCTTTCGTGATATTGAGGCAGATGCGGGCAATATCATCCTGCACGGAGCCGGCGTAATCCTGCACGCGGATAACGCCCTCTTCCGCGCCTTCCCCGATCAGCTCCATCAGCGCGTTCTGCATCCCCGCATAGGTATGCACCTGATAATACTGCCCGCCGGACCCGGCATTCACCTGCGTTTCTTCATGCTCACTGACCGAGATATACTTCCCGTCATAGAGCCTCGCGCAGGAACACAGCGACCCCGTCAGGAATATCGCAAGGAGGAACCGGCAAAGCGTTCGCCGCTTCATGCTTCCCCTTCCATCGTGAGCTGCGTTTCGCCGGTGTCCTCCGGTTTCAGCAGCGCGCCCGCTGCCGGAAGGTTCCGGACCGTATATCGCGCCCGGTTGACGATGGTGGTCTCCTCCAGAAAATGCGCCGTGTCCACCCGGTATTTCGGCTTCATGGTCATGACCTGCACGCCCTGACTATCTCTCGTCGTCTTTTCCGCCAGCTGTGCGGTATTCAGCACGAGCGCGCGGCCCTCGGTGGAATAGACCGCCACATCCCGTTCTCCGGTAAACGGAAGAATGGCCTTCAGCGGCGACTTATCCGAATAGGCGCCCGTGAGCTTCCGGCGGTTGGTCTTCGTCGCATAGGTATTCAGGTTCACGCGGGCGATCTTGCCGTTCTCAAATACGAACAGGATGCTGCCCTGATAGTCGCCGGGGTCTACGACCAGCACCACGCTCTCGCCCTCGTCCATCTGCAGCTTCGTGGGCAGAAAATCGCCCAGCACGGAGGCGCGCCCGTCCGCAAAGTCGCTGAGGCGGGTCTTGTAGACCTGACACTGGTCCGTAAACACCAGCAGCTCGGACTTATTGGTGGCTTCAAAGCTCAGGCGCAGCCCGTCGTCTTCCTTATATTTCTGCTCGCCGCTCATGCGCAGAGACTGGGCGGTGATCTTTTTCAGATATCCGTGGTTGGAGAGGAACACCGTCACGGGATAATCGGGCGTATCGTCCTCCTCCGGTTCTTCCATCAGCTCGTCCTTATAGATCAGCTTCGTTTTCCGGGGTTCCCCGTACTGCTTGATGATCTTTTCCAGTTCGCTTTTGATGATGCTGTGGACGCGGCTGCGTTTTTTCAGCACATCCTCCAGATCTGCGATCTCCTTCTCCAGATCATCGGTATCCTTGATCTGCCTGAGGATGTATTCCTTGTTGATGTTGCGCAGCTTGATCTCCGCCACGTATTCCGCCTGCGGCTCGTCGATGCCGAAGCCGATCATCAGGTTCGGTACCACCTCCGCGTCGGATTCCGTATTGCGGATGATCTCGATAGCCTTGTCGATATCCAGCAGAATTTTCCCGAGGCCCTTGAGCAGATGCAGCCGTTCCTTTTTCTTCGTCAGTTCAAAGTGGACACGCCGCCGGATGGATTCGCTGCGCCACGCCGTCCACTCCTCCAGAATCTGCTGCACACCCATGACCCGCGGCATACCGGCCACGAGGATATTGAAGTTGCAGGAAAAGGCATCCTGCAGCGTGGTCATCTTGAACAGCTTCTGCATGAGCTTGTCCGGGTCCGTGCCGCGTTTCAGGTCGATGGCCAGCTTCAGACCGTTCAGATCCGTTTCATCCCGGGTGGTATTGATCTCCTTCAGCTTGCCCAGCTTCCACAGCTCGGCAATCTTGTCGATAATGGCCTCCACGGTGGTGGTATACGGAATTTCGGTCACTTCGATGATGTTGTTTTCCTTATCGTAGCGCCATTTCGAGCGCACCTGAAAGCTGCCGCGCCCGGTGCGGTAGATCTCTTCCATCTCCGAGCGGTCATAGAGAAGCTCGCCGCCGGTGGGAAAATCCGGCGCGGGCATGATGCTCAGCAGGTCGCAGTTGGGGTCGCGCAGATATTCGATGGTCGCCTGACAGACCTCCGTCAGATTAAAGCCGCAGAGGTTGCTGGCCATGCCGACGGCGATGCCCAGATTGGCCGAAACCAGCACATTGGGAAATGCGGTGGGCAGCAGTGTCGGTTCCTTCATGCCCCCGTCGTAGGAATCCACCATATCCACGGTGTCCCGGTCGATATCCCGGAACAGCTCCGCGCAGATGCCGCTGAGCTTCGCCTCCGTATATCGGGAGGCGGCATAGGCCATATCGCGGGAATAGGCCTTGCCGAAGTTGCCCTTGGAATCCACGAACGGGGTCAGCAGCGCACCGTAGCCCTTGCTGAGACGCACCATGGTATCGTAGATCGCCGCGTCGCCGTGGGGGTTCAGCTTCATGGTGCTGCCCACGATGTTGGCCGATTTCGTACGGTTTCCGTTCAGCAGGCCCATTTTATACATGGTATAGAGGAGCTTCCGGTGGCTGGGCTTGAACCCGTCAATTTCGGGAATTGCGCGGGAAACGATGACGCTCATGGCATAGGGCATATAGTTCGTTTCCAGCGTGTCCACGATGGGCTGCTCCGTGACCTCGGCCTTGAGGCCCATCACGTTGTCCGCAGCCTGCTTTTTCGGCGTATTCTCCGCAGCCGGTTTCTTTTTTGCCAATTCCCGTCACCCCCTCAGCTCACGTCGATCAGGTCGATATAGCGCCAGCCGGTCTCCTCGATGAGGCTCTTCCGGCCGCTGAGATTCGTCCCCAGCAGCACGTCAAAGGTATCCACCGTGGCCTGCACGTCCGACGGCGTGACCCGTATCAGCCGCCGCGTTTCCGGATTCATGGTGGTCATCCACATCATTTCCGGCTCGTTTTCACCGAGGCCCTTGGAGCGCTGGATCGTAGGCTTTGCGCTCTCGCCCAGCTTCGCAAGGATATCCGCCTTGTCCTTCTCCGTATAGGCAAACCACGTTTTCCCCTTGTGGCTGATCTCATACAGCGGCGATTCCGCGATATACACGTAGCCCTCGTTGATGAGCGTGGGCGTCAGGCGATAGAGCATGGCTAAGATAAGCGTCCGGATCTGATACCCGTCCACGTCCGCGTCGGTGCAGATGATGATCTTGTTCCAGCGCAGGTTTTCGAGGTCGAAGGCGTTGAAGTCCTTGTTGTGCTTATCGTTCACTTCCACGCCGCAGCCCAGCACCTTCAGCAGGTCGGTGATGATCTCGCTCTTGAAGATGCGGGCATAGTCCGCCTTCATGCAGTTGAGGATCTTGCCGCGGACGGGCATGATGCCCTGAAAATCCGCGTCCCGGCTCAGCTTGCAGGCGCCAAGGGCGCTGTCGCCCTCGACGATGTAGATCTCCCGGCGGGAAACGTCCTTCGTGCGGCAGTCCGCGAATTTCTCGATGCGGCTGCCCAGGTCCATCGTGCCGGTGAGCTTCTTTTTCAGATTCAGGCGGGTGCGCTCCGCCGTCTCGCGGCTGCGCTTGTTGACCAGCACCTGCTCCATGATCTTCTCCGCGTCCCGCGGGTTCTCGATGAAGTAGATCTCCAGCTTCGTCTTGAAGAACTCGGTCATCGCCTCCTGTATAAACCGGTTGGTGATGGCCTTCTTCGTCTGATTCTCATAGGAGGTGCGGGTGGAGAAGCAGTTCGTCACAAGGATGAGGCAATCGTGAATATCCGGGAAGGTGACCTTGCTCTCGTTTTTCTGATACTTTCCCTGCTTGCGCAGCAGCGCGTCGATGGCGGAAACGAAGGCGCCTTTCACTGCCTTTTCCGGCGCACCGCCGTATTCCAGCCACGAGGAATTGTGGTAGTATTCGATCATGCTCAGCTTATTGGAAAAGCAGAGCGCCGCCGAGAGCTTCACCTTGTAATCCGGCATATCCTCCCGGTCGCGGCCCCGGCGTTCCGCCTCGAAG
>JAZQQF010000095.1:0-6187 GCA_045628925.1 Oscillospiraceae bacterium
AGGTGGCGGCGCTGGCAAGGGAATTGGATTTGGGATTACATACCCACATTTCCGAGAGTCAGTTTGAGCAGATGACCATCCGGGAGCAGTACGGCTGCACCCCCGCCGAATTTTTCGACCGCTGCGGCATCCTGACGGACAAGACCCTCGCGGCTCACTGCGTGTACGTGAGTGACAGTGACATCGCCCTGCTGAAGGAGCGGGGCGTCAGCGTGGTGACGAACCCGGTGAGCAATCTGAAGCTGGGCAACGGCGTCGCCCCCGTGCCGAAGATGCTTTCCGCGGGCGTGAACGTGGCGCTGGGAACCGACGGGGCCGCCAGCAACAATGCGCTGAATCTCTTCCGGGAGCTGAGCTTCGTGACGCTGCTGCACAAGGGCGTTTCCGGCGATACCACCGTGGTCCCCGCCGCCGAGGCGCTGAAAATGGCGACCGTCAACGGGGCGAAGGCGCTGGGACTTACCGGCTGCGGCGAGATCAAAGCCGGAAATCAGGCGGACCTGACCGTGCTGGATATCGACAAGCCGTGGATGCGGCCCCACAACGATCTGCTGAGCAGCCTTGTGTACTGCGCACGGGGCGACGAGGTGGATTCCGTGCTGGTGGACGGGAAGTTCCTTCTGAAGGATCGGGAGCTTCTGACCATCGACCGGGAGCGCGTGCTGTTCGAGGTGGATAAGACCTGCAGGCGGCTGGGCCTGCTGAAATGATAAATTATAACCCGCCCCGCCTGACTTCCGTCAGGCGGGGCTCGTCTGTCTTTATCTGCTTTTGCGTCTCACGCCCACGCGTCTTCCGCCGCGGGGATGCGGATGCCCGCAAGGATCCCCGAAAACTCCCACAGGAACCATTCGCCGGTGCTGGGCTTCGTGCGGAGCTTGATGGGCCTCGCGCTGTCCGCGCCGCCGGACTGGAGATAGAGCGTCAGGTAGCCTTCCGCTTCCTGATCGCGGCTGTGGACGGCCTCCTGCACCTCGATGGTGAAAGGCTCGTCCGCCCTGTAATTGTTCTCCGGCTTCGCGCCCTTGAAGTAGCTGCGGGGCACGTAGTCCTTATCCATGAACCGGTCGCGGATGAACTGCTCATCCATGGGCGAGAGCTTCGACGGGCCCTTCAACGCGTTCAGCATCTCGATGGCGGCCTTCCTGTCACCGGGGTAGGCGCAGAGCGCGGCGATGGCCAGCGCGGCCACGGCAAAGGGGTCCTTCATATCGGCTTCGGGCAGGGCGCGCAGCTCGTCCGCCGTTTTCGGCAGGGCAGCAAAGGTATAGGTCTTGGTCGTCATGGGTTCACCCTCCTGTAATTCATATTCGCGGGGACAGTATATCCGATTTTTACAGAAACCGCAAGCGGTCAGCCTCGGTTATCTCAGATGCTCCGCGCCGCCTCCACGATCCACTGGATGCGGGTGGTGTCGGTCATGGCGGAATAGGTGCAGTCGCCGCCGATCATCAGGCCCAGCTTGCCGTTATTCAAAATCAGCTCGCAGGTATAATTCTGCAGTTCTTCCTTGCTCCCCTCATAGAGGATGCCGCGGGTCTGGCTGGGATCGTTAAAGTCCCAATGGGTGTCGAATCCGCCGAGGATGCAGCGGTTTCCGAAGAACTGCCGCCCGGTGCGCAGGTCCACCAGCTCCACGTGGGTCGCCCAGTTGACGCATTTCGCTTCATAATCCTGCCACACCTCCATCTGGTTCTGATAGCCCCAGAAGGCGCAGCAGTGGAGAATGTTCACGTCCGAAAAGCGGTTGATGCGCTCCAGCACCCGTTTCTCCGAGGGCGCCACGATGCGCTTATACTCCTCCACGGTGAAGCGCTCCTTCTCCGCGTTCTGCACGCAGTAATAGACGCCGTCGCAGCCCGCCTCGGTGATGAGCTTTTCGCCGAGATAAGCCGCGTCCTCCGCCACCGCGTCCAGCATATGCATAAAAGCGTTCGTGTGGTTCTTCGCGTAGTCCATCATTTCCGCGTCCTCGAAGCAGAATTTGATGAAGGTCATGGGACAGAACAGGTTATAGAACACGTACCGTTCCTTCCCAATGGCCGACACGATGGCCTTCGCACGGGCGATCTGTTCCGTGATGAAGGGGTGCGCGGGTCCCAGCGGCTCCACGGCCCACAGATCGTCCGCGCAGGTGATCTTCCTGAGGGGATAGGACAGATACCCGTCGCTCATGATCTTCACGAAATCCAGATCGGTCTCCCGGTAATAGCGCAGCTGGGCCTCGATGTTCGCCGCCCCCAGCTCTTCCTCGCCGGAAAAATGGTGCCAGAAGCCCACGGGCACGTGGTCCACCGGCAGGCAGTTCAGTGCGTTAAAGACTCTCGTCCGTTTATCCATGGTCTTGCCTCCTTGTGATATCTTTGACCGCAGTGTACCACGCTTTTCGCCCCGGCGCAAGCGGGACCGCGCTTGTAGGAACTGTCATGCCCGCGTCGGAAAATTTCCCGGTTTTCGTGCGGATTGGGGCTTGCAATCCGCTGATTGTTTCTATAGAATTTATATATTGTCTATCTAAGGAGGTATTGTTCCATTGGCTGAAAAAACCATGGTGCGGGACCTGACCGGCGGCAATCCCCTGAAACAGCTGCTGACCTTCGCCCTGCCCTTCGTCTTCGCAAACCTGCTGCAGCAGGCGTATAACATCGCGGACATGATCATCGTAGGCCAGTTCGTCGGCTCCGCGGGTCTGACCGCCGCCTCCAATGGCGGCGAGGTGGCCACCTTCTTCCTCTTTGTGTCCATGGGCTTCGCCTCCGCCGGGCAGATCATCATCTCCCAGCACATCGGCGCGGGCAATAAGGAACGGCTGAGCCACACCATCGGCACCCTGTTCACCTTCGGCTTCCTGCTGGCCGCCGCCATGACGGTGCTGAGTCTGTGCATCTGCGACTGGGCGCTGGGTCTGCTGAATATCCCCGTGGAAGCGCAGGGCTATGCGCACGACTATGCCCTTGTCTACTTCTGCGGCATGATCCCCGTATTCGGGTATAACATGGTGTCCTCCATCCTCCGCGGCATGGGCGACAGTAAGCGTCCCTTCATTTTCATCGCCATCTCCGCCACGCTGAACGTCATCCTCGACCTGCTCTTCGTCGGCCCCATGAACATGAGCTGCTTCGGCGCCGCGCTGGCGACGGTCATCGCCCAGTCCGTCTCCTTCGTCGTTTCCATCATCTACCTGTATAAGCACCGGGATTCCTTCGGCTTCGACTTCAAGCTCTCCAGCTTCCGTATCTATAAGGAGGAGCTGAAGCCGCTTCTGAGCATGGGCTTCCCCCTGAGCGTGCAGAGCGTGGCGGTCTCCGCCTCCATGCTGGTGCTGAACGCCCTCATCAACGGCTACGGCGTGGTCGCCGCCGCCGCCACCGCGGTGGGCAACAAGATCACCATGCTGGCCACCATCATCACGCAGGCCATGAACACGGCGGGCAACTCCATCGTCGCCCAGAGCTTCGCCGCCAAGAAGATGAAGCGCGTCAGCGTGACCCTCGGCTGCATCCTCGGCGTGAGCCTTGTGTTCTGCCTGCTGCTGGGCGCCGTCGTGGCCCTGTTCCCGGAGCAGATCTTCGGCCTGTTCGACCGGAACCCCGAGGTGCTGGCCCTGAGCCATCGCTACGTCATCTACTGCATCATCAACCTGATCGGCTTCGCCACCCGCGCCGCCTCCTTCTCGCTGGTGAACGGCATCGGGTTCAGTAAGTTCGCCTTCGTCGCCGGTCTGGCGGATGGGCTCATCGCCCGCATCGGCTTCAGCTACCTCTTCGGCGTCGTCATGGAAATGGGCATCGAGGGCTTCTGGCTGGGCGGCGCCATCGCGGGCAACGTCATCGGCGTCATCTGCCTGTTCTATTACCTCTCCGGCAAGTGGAAAAACCGGAAACTGCTGGTGTAAACTACAAAATTTGATCGACGGTCCTATCGGGGCTGCTGCAATCGTGTGTTTGCAGCAGCCTCTTTTTATCAATATGGGCCTCCGTCCTTCGCCCGTAGGGGCGATTCACGAATCGCCCGTCTGCCGGGGTGCGTGCCTGCCGGGCGCATCGTGATGCGCCACTACGCCTGCTCGGTCAAATTACCTCCGCGAAGCACCCGCCATTTTTGAAAATCCCGGGAATGCGCGGCAAATTTGATAATTCCGCTTGCATGATATGCCGGTCTCTGTTATTCTGAATCCAGAAAGAACAAAACCGGCGGTTCGCCGCCGAAGAAAGTGAGTGAGAACCATGGAAGGAAACCACGCGGGCGTCAGCTTCCGGGAAGCCAGTATGCAGGCTGCCTCCCGCATCGCCGCCATGCCGGTGGGCGGAAAGCTGTTCTGCCCCAAGTGCGGCAAGCCCTGTAAGGACGGGCACGCCCTCACCCTCCACTATTTCGCAGACCATCCGGGCGAGATCGCCCCCGCCGCGGTGCATCTCACGGTGAACGGACGGGAATGCCGCCTGCTGACCGAGCCGCAGGCCACCCTGCAGGAGGCGCTGCAGTTCCATCTGGGCCTGACCGGCGCGAAGCATATGTGCGACCGGGGCCAGTGCGGCTCCTGCACCGTCATCCTCAACGGGCGGCCCGCCCTCAGCTGCAATCTGCTGGCCGCGGACTGCGAGGGCATGACCGTGCAGACCGTGGAGGGCATCGCCGCCGACCCCAAATGGAAGCCCCTCATCGACGCCTACTGCAAGTGGGACGCCATGCAGTGCGGCTACTGCACTCCCGGCTTCCTCGTCACCGCCAAGTGCCTGCTGGACTGGAACCCCCATCCCACCGCGGGCGACATCAAATCTGCCCTCAGCGGCAATATCTGCATCTGCGGCACCTATCCCCGCCATACGCAGGCGATTCTGGAGGCCGTAGAGGTCATGGCGAAAGGAGGCGAAGCCTGATGCCGGATACCACTGGCGCGAACGGCCTGCGGGAGGATTTCCGCGTGGTCGGCAAGGCGAACATCCCCGGTCTCACGTCCTATGCGATGGCGACGGGCGTTGCCAAATACGGCGTGGACTATACCGTTCCCGGAATGCTCTTTGCGCGCATCATGCGCTGCCCCTTCGCCCATGCGCGGGTCGTGAGCATCGACGATCGGGAGGCCCGGAAAATTCCCGGCGTGCTGGATATCGTCCATTGGGACGATCCGCAGTTCAGGGAAATGGGAGCCAGCGGCTTCGGCGGAAACCAGCCCACCTATCTCCTGCAGGAAGCCCATTTTGAAGGGCAGGAGTGCGGCTGCGTGGTCATCGCCGAAACGGAGGCCCTCTGCGATGAAGCGCTGAAGGCCATCAAGGTGGAGTGGGAAGTCCTCCCCTTCATCACCGACCTGCAGAAGGGACTTGACCCTAATCTGCCCCGCATCCGCGGCCCCGAGTATACGGACAAGGAAGCGGCGGAGTATTCCCCCCATGCGGGTATGTCCACCGAGCAGGGCTATGTGCTGATGACCCGGCACTACCCCACCGATCCCCCGCGGGAGGGCAACTACAGCTGGAACATCAAGGTGGACGGGAACCCGGAGGAGGGCTGGAAAAAGGCCGATTTCGTGCTGGAATACGATGTGAACATCAATTCCAATATCTCCACCATCCCCAACCCGCCCGCGTCCGTCGCCTACTGGGGCGACAGTATGTATAAGGGCCCCGGTCAGAAGATCTACATCGAGGGCGCGCCCCATCGTCGGGAGCAGATCATGAGTATGTACCACAAGTCCAGCGACGAGGTGGTGCAGGAAGGGCTGTTTCAGGGCGGCAAATACTGCGACTGGGGTCTCCGTATGTCGCAGGAGATCACGCCGCTGCTCAGTAAGCGCATGGGCGGCAGACCGGTGCGCTGCATGAACACCCGGGAAGAGACCTTCAATATGTCCCGCGCCGAGCGGCGTATGCACATGAAGCTGGGCGTCACGAAGGACGGACTCATCACTGTCGTGGAGGATAACACCCTTGTGGACAACGGCACGCCCAACTCCAGCGTAATGGGCAGCGTGTCCGACCGTGACTGGGATGGGTACTATACTCTGAAATGCAAGGACATCACTCAGAAATTCCAGGTGATGGATTCCAACATCGGCTATATGCACACCTGCGCCCAGTTCGTCCCCTATAACTGGGACAGCATCACCGTGGCCTTCGACCTGATCGCGGAAAAGCTGGGGAAGGACCCGGTGGAGATCGCGCGGCTGAACCTGCACGGCCCCAGC
>JAZQQF010000096.1:0-2534 GCA_045628925.1 Oscillospiraceae bacterium
TTCCGCGCGGGGACCATCGGCACCATCGCGGAAAAAACGGCCTACGGCTACGTGAAAAAATACAACGAGGAGCGGGGCATCCACGTGACCAAGGTGGAGGAGAACCGCCTCGCGGCGGGCTTCACCGGCGTGAAGCGCACCACCGGCCAGCATCCGGGCGGGCTGGTGGTCATCCCGCAGGACAAGAGCATCTATGACTTCTGCCCCGTGCAGCACCCGGCGGACGACCCGGATACGGATATCATCACCACCCACTTTGAATATCACTCCATGGAATCCAACCTGTTGAAGCTGGATATGCTGGGCCATGATGACCCCACCATGATCCATATGCTGGAGGGGATGACCGGGGTGGACGTGAAGAAGATCCCGCTGGACGATCCGCAGACCATGCTCCTGTTCCGGAGTCCCGAAGCGCTGGGCATCCCGGACGGGGACCCCATCATCGGACACACCGGCTCCATCGCCGTGCCGGAATTCGGCACCAAGTTCACCCGCGAGATGCTGGTGGATACCCAGCCGGAGAAGATGAGCACGCTGGTGCGCCTGTCCGGCTTCTCTCACGGGACGGACGTGTGGCTGGGAAACGCCAAGGATATCATCGAGAGCGGTACCGCCGGCGTCGACGAGGCCATCGGCTGCCGCGACGATATCATGCTCACGCTCATCGACTACGGTCTGCCCGCCAAGCGCGCCTTCAAGATCATGGAGACGGTGCGAAAGGGCCGCGGCCTTGCCGAGGACATGGAGGCGGATATGCGGGGCGTGAACGTGCCCGACTGGTACATCGATTCCTGCAAGAAGATCCAGTACCTCTTCCCCAAGGCCCACGCGGTGGCCTACGTTATGATGGCGCTGCGCATCGCGTGGTTCAAGGTACATATGCCGCTGGCGTTCTACTGCGCCTATTTCACCATCCGCTGCCCGGCCTTCGACCTGAACATCGCCTCCTCCGGCGTGGACTCCGTCCGGCGGAAAATTCAGGAGCTGGGCAGGAACATGAACGATCTGAAGCAGGCGGAAAAGGATCTGTATACCGGCCTTGAGGTGGTATATGAGTTTTACCTGCGGGGCTTCAGCTTCGCGCCGGTGGATCTGAAAAAGAGCCACGCCACCCGTTTCCGCATCGAGGGGACGAAGCTCATCCCGCCCTTCACCGCCATCGCCGGTCTGGGCGAGAGCGCGGCGTGGGATATCTTTGACAAGCGGGATCAGAATTTCACCAGCATCGAGGATTTCGCGCTGGCCTGCACCAAGGTCTCCAAGACCCATATCGAGGAGCTGAAGGCCGCGGGCGCCTTCGGGGATATGCCCGACAGCGCGCAGATGAGCTTTTTCTGAGCAGGGACGGATTTCCAACATATCACACCGCAAAATTGCAGAAACTGCGCAGAGACATGACCTCATGGGAGGAACTGAAACATGACAGAATACGACCCTTATACCGGGCTTCCCGCCGAGGGACACAGAAGGAAGAAAAGCCGCGCGCCGCGCATCATCCTCAGTGCGGTGCTGGCCGCCGTGCTGGCCTTCGGCGCGGGCGTGAGCATCCGCGAATTTGAGACCGTGCGCATCGTGCCGAAGGACGGGAGCGCGGCTTCGGAACCCGTGTATACCCGCGCGGCCTCGTCCGAGGGGGCGGAGCTGCTGCCCGCCGCGCCGGACGTGATGACCGCATCGGAAATTTACGCGGCGCTTGCGCCCTCCTGCGTGGGCGTTTCCACGGAGATGACCCGCACGAATGTGTTCGGGCAGGTGACCAGCGGGGCCATCACCGGCTCCGGCTTCCTCCTGAGCGGTGACGGGTATATCCTCACCAACAACCACGTGATCGAGACCGCCGCCCAGCAGGGGCTGGAGGTGAAGGTCATGCTCTATTCCGGCGAGGAATACACGGCGGAGATCATCGGCGGCGACGCGAAGAGCGACGTAGCCCTGCTGAAGATCGACGGGCACGACCTGCCCGCCGTGACCATCGGGGATTTCAGCCGTGTGCAGGTGGGGGAGACCGTATTCGCCGTGGGGAACCCGCTGGGCGAGCTGACCTATTCCATGACCGCCGGCATCGTCTCCGCGCTGGACCGCACGATCACCACCGACGCGAACACCGCCATCAACATGTTCCAGATCGATGCCGCCATCAACAACGGCAATTCCGGCGGCCCGATCTGCGACGAGCGGGGCGAGATCATCGGCATCGCCTCGGCAAAATACGCCTCCTCCGGTGTGGAGGGGCTGGGCTTCGCCATTCCCATTGACGACGCGCTGAAGGTGGTGGACGATCTCATCGCCTACGGATACGTGCGCGGGCGCGTCCTGCTGGGCATCACGGTGGGGAACGCCGCGGCCTACAACTATGAGCCGGGCGCGCTGGTCATCACCGTGAACGAGGGGAGCTGCAGCGAGAAGGCGGGACTTGCCGAGGGCGACATCATCGTCGAGGCGGCGGGCAGCCCCGTTACCGGCACGGCCGACCTGCTGGAGCTGAAAAAGAACTGGAAGCCCGGCGAAAAGGTGGAGCTGACCATCCATCG
>JAZQQF010000097.1:0-2577 GCA_045628925.1 Oscillospiraceae bacterium
CGCCTCCTCCGAGGCGCTGCCCTCCACGCCCATGCTGTTCGTCAGCAGGCTGACGGCGCAGGCCGTCACCCCCGGCACTTTGGAGACCGCCTTTTCCACCCGCGCCTGACAGGCGGCGCAGCTCATGCCCGTTACGGTATATTGTTTCACTTCGCGTTCTCCCTCCCTGCCTGATTTCCGGGCGAAGCGCCCGTAAAGGATAGTATACCCTTTTTTCGCTGTCTCTGTCAAGGAAAGCGGCGGCGCGGGCAAAACATGAAAAAACACCGAAAGCGCTGTGCTTTCGGTGCTTCCGTTATCCCGTTTTCAATGCATTGAGGCCAGCAGGGCTTCCGCCTGCTCCCGGCAGCTACGCCGAAGATGCTCCGGCGCGGCGATCTGCAGCTTCCCGCCATACTGGAAGAGCCAGCCCCAGAAGGGCGGGCTGACGATCACGCCCACGGTCACCGAGAAATACTCGCCGTATACCGGCTTGATCACGGTGTCCTCCCCGAAGCGGTCATAGATCGCGCCGATCAGCTCCCGGGGGAACAGCAGCGTGATCTGCTCCGTTTCGCCGCCGAACATCCGGAAAGCGGATTCCGCATAGCCGTCGATCTCCGCGCGCCGCTTCCGCGCTTCCGCAGAGATCGGCTCCGGTTCGACCTCCACGTTCAGCATCCGCTCGATGCGGTAATTGGCGGTGTTGCCGTATTTCTCATAATAGGCCACCAGATAGTAGTTATCCTCGCTGTAAATGAGCGACACCGGCTCCACGCAGTAGCGCTCGCCGTCCTTCCGCAGGACCTTTTCCCCGTTTTCATCCAGGTCGAAATAGCAGAAGGAGACCTTCCGTCCCTTCTCCAGCGCTTCCTCCAGATAGCCCACCGTGTAATACACCATTTCGTTCCGGTGCTTGTGCGTATGGGAATGGACCATATTCTCCCGCAGGCGCTGCGCCCGGTTCCTGCCCCCCAGCTGGGACAGCTTTTCGGTCAGCTCCTCCGTCTTTTTCTCCGTGATGAAATTCGCCGCCTGCACCGCGTCCATGAGGATCTTCAGCTCCGGCATGCTGAACATCCGGTCCTCCATATAATAGGCCCGCTCGTGCCCGACCATCACGCTCAGCACCTCATAGCCGAAGGCGTTCAGCGTGCGCATATCCCGGTGCAGCGTCCGCCGGTCGCAGGAAATGCCGATCTCCTGCAGCATCCCGCAAAGCTCGCCGCTGGTGAGAGGCCGCTCCTCGTCGCTTTCCCGCTGCAGCAGTTCCATCAGTTTCAGCAGTTTGATCTTCTGACAGTTCTCTTTTTCCATACCGATCGGCACCCTCCTCTCACTACATGAGTATATATAAAAATAACACAAATTGTCTAAAATGGCAAGTTTCAAGCGTAACGATTTTGTACTCTTTATACATTCCAGCGTCTCAAATAAGTCGGGATTTCGCATTGAAATGCACGGAAAATTATGTTATACTAATCAGATAAGAATCAACGGGCTTCCGACCCGCAGGAAAGGAACCGATATCATGCTGAAATATCCGCATCTGTTCGCGCCGATCGAGCTGGCCGGCGCACTGTTCCGCAACCGCATCTTTGCCGCGCCCACCGGCTATCAGGATATGGACCGGGAGGGCGTCCTGCCGCCGGATGCCGCCGCCTACTATGCCCGCAAGGCAAAGGGCGGGGCCGCCGCCGTCACGCTGGGTGAATGCGTGGTGGATTCCGATTTCGGCCGGGGCGCCAACTATCATGTGCGCATGGACGATCCCTTTGCCGCCCACGCCATCGCCCGCTGCGCCAAGGACATCAAGCGCTACGGGGCCGTTGCCTCCGTGGAGCTGCAGCATTCCGGTATGTACGCCAACCGGGGTAAGGGCATCACCGGCGAAGCCAGCCGCGGCCTTGCCTACGGGCCGGTGGACTGCGAGATCGAGGGCCGCATCGTGCTGGCCATGGACGAGGAGCGCATCCAGTACACCATCCGGAAATACGCCGAGGCGGCAAAGTTCGCCGTGCAGAACGGCTACGGGATGATCACCGTCCACGCCGGTCACGGCTGGCTCCTGAGCCAGTTCCTCTCCCCCACCCTGAACACCCGCACGGACAGGTGGGGCGGCCCGGATATCGAGAACCGCGCCCGGCTCACCGTCGCCATTCTGGACGCCATCCGCAAGGAGGTCGGCCCGAAGATCCCCATCGAGGTGCGCATCTCCGGCAGCGAATGCTATGACGGGGGCTACGGCATCGAGGAAGGCATCAAATTTGCCAAACAGCTGGACGGGCACTGCAATCTCATCCACGTTTCTGCCGGCAGCCATGAGGTGCCCGAGGTGTTCACCGTCACCCATCCCAGTATGTTCCTTGCCGACGGGTGCAACGCCATCTACGCCGAGGAGATCAAGAAGCACGTGAAGACACCCGTCGCCACCGTGGGCGCACACGGGAACCCGGAGATCATGGAAGACCTGATCGCCTCCGGCAAGGTGGACGTGATCGAGATCGCCCGCGGCCTCATCGCCGACCCCGACCTGCCCAACAAGCTCCGCGCCGGGCAGGACAAGGAGGTACGCAAGTGTATGCGCTGCCTCGCCTG
>JAZQQF010000098.1:0-5077 GCA_045628925.1 Oscillospiraceae bacterium
AACCGACAGCTACGGTGCGTGGATTCATGAGGAACAACACATGAATGATGATATGCAGGATGGATGGCCGGGGTTTGAAGGGCTGTTCGACATTGACAGACGGTGCACAATGGAATATAATGCATACAGGAAGGAAGTCGAGTTAGCGAAATCGTTAGGGCGTGAAGACATTGCAGACAAACTTCGAGGGTTGTGCCGGGGTGAAATCGAGAGGATAGGCGGAGCGTGGGATGAAAGCAAGCTACAATAAGATGAGCAGGGAAATCCTGATAGAACTTGTGAACCGGGGCAATGTTATTGAATGCTGCGGGGCTATTTGTGAGATCGTGCGCAGAAAGATTGACAATGGCATGTTTGTTGGAAACACGACGATGAAAGAAATCGAAAAACGCATAAATGACGATTCGGTATTTTGGAATAGCTATACGGTCGGCGACTTCGCAACAGCAGCGATGCACTTGCTCGGAAGAACACAATATGAAGGCGATAGAATTGAAGTAAAAAGATTGATAAAAGCACAGATGGACTTTTCGTAACCACGATGCACATCGCACCGTGGTTTTTCTATGCCCATTTTCAGGAGGAGGCGCGAAATGCAGATTCTGATCCATGCCTGCCCGGCGCGGATGTGGTACGTGGACGGGTTCCTTGTGCCGGAGCTGCGGCAGCAGGGCTGGCGGGCGCGGGAAGAAACCACCCGGACTATCCGGAATGGATCCAATCCGGGAAGATGGACGACAGCGTTTTCCGGGCCTGTCTGCTTTCCGAGCATGAGCAGGAGACGGTGGAAAACCTGACGAAAACAGACGCCCTCCCCTCCCGGAGGCGGGCGTTCTTATATGTTTCTCAGATGCAGGCGGCGGTGATGATGGCCATCTTGTAGACCTCTTCCGCGTTGCAGCCGCGGCTCAGGTCGTTGATGGGGGCGTTCAGACCCAGCAGGATGGGGCCGTAGGCATTGAAGCCGCCCAGACGGGCCGCGATCTTGTAGCCGATGTTGCCGGCGGTCACGTCGGGGAAAATGAAGGTGTTGGCATGGCCCGCGACCTTGGAGCCGGGGAACTTCAGCTGGCCGACTTCGGGCGCGACAGCCGCGTCGAACTGCATTTCGCCGTCCACGGGGATCTCAGGCATGGCTTCCTTCGCCTTGGCGACGGCGTTCTGCACCATCGTGACGCTGTCGTCCTTAGCGCTGCCCTTGGTGGAGGAGCTCAGGGAGGCGACCTTGGGATCGATGCCGAAGGACTGCGCGCACTTGGCGGTCTCCACGGCGATCTCGACCAGATTGTCCTCGGTGGGATGGATGTTGATGGCGCAGTCGCCCATGGCGATCCGCTCGCTCTCATCCTCGCCGCGGGTCAGGATGAAGCAGGAGGACACGATGGTGTTGCCCGGCTTCGTCTTGATGAGCTGCAGCGCGGGACGCACGGTGTCGGCGGTGGAATAGGTCGCGCCGCCCAGCAGGCAGTCGGCCTCGCCCATCTTCACCAGCATGGTGCCGAAGTAGTTGCCCTTGCTCAGCGCCTTGCGGCAATCCTCGGCGGTCATCTTGCCCTTGCGGAGCTCGACCATCTTGTCAACCATGGCGTCCATGCCCGCGTAGGTCGCGGGGTCGACGATGCGCGCACCGGAAATATCATAGCCGCCCTTTTCGGCAGCGGCCTTCACGCCCGCCTCAGGGCCGACCAGCACCACGCCCAGGAAGCCGCCCTTCAGCAGCTTGGCAGCCGCATCCAGAATGCGGGCGTCCTCGCCTTCGGTGAAGACGATGGTGCGGCGATTGGCTTTCAGCGTCTCGATCAGTTTATCAAACATATTCTGTACCTCCGTTATTCGGAACGCGGATGCGCGTTCTTTTTCTGATGCAGTATCATATACCTTTTTGATGCCCGGTACAAGCCTTTTCGCCAACTTTACATAACTTTTCTCTCCGAAAATGCGGATTCTTTCTTGCCAAAATCCCCCGGGAGGGTGTAAACTACGGAGTATAACTGAACAGTATGCGGAACCTGTCCGCAATTACAAATCCGATCAAGGAGGCTGAAACGTTGGAGCATCAATACAAGATCCTCATCGACGGCAAGCTGTGCGACCCGGTAAAGGGCGGCACCATGGACGTGATCAATCCCGCGAACGGCCAGCTCGTCGCCAAAGCGCCCCGCTGCACCGCGGAGGACGTTGACCTTGCCGCGCAGGCCGCCCAGCGCGCCCGCAAGGCATGGAAGAACACCTATATCGGCGACCGTGCCAATTACCTCTTCAAGCTGGCGGAGCTGATCCGCCGGGATCAGGATATGCTGATCCCGCTGGAGACCGCGCAGTACGGCGGCCCCATCAGCAAGACCAGCCGTTTCGATATCCCCTCCGCCGCCGGAGAGCTGGAATTCATGGCCGGTATCGGCCGCAGCATGACCGGCACCACCATCACCGCCAACCCTGCCGCCCGTGTCATGACCGTGCGCGAGCCTTACGGTGTGGTGGGTCTCATCACCCCTTGGAACTTCCCGCTGGTTACCGCCGTGAGCAAGCTGGCCCCGGCGCTCATTACCGGCAATACCTGCATCCTGAAGCCCGCCTCCTGCGCTCCGCTGACCGTGCTGAAGCTGGCGGAATACTGCGTGGAAGCCGGCATCCCCGCAGGCGTGGTGAACATCGTCACCGGCCCGGGCAGCGAAGTGGGCGAAGCCATCGTCACCCATCCGCTGGTGAAAAAGACCAACTTCACCGGCGACAGCCGCGTGGGCAAACGCATCATGGAGATCTCCGCGCCCCTCGTAAAGCCCGTGGCCTCCGAGCTTGGCGGCAAGAACGCCATGATCATTCTGGACGACGCCGAGATCGACGCCGTGGTGGAGACCGCGACCTACGCCGCCTTCTTCAACAGCGGTCAGAACTGCGGCTCTCCCAGCCGGTTCTATGTGCAGGAAGGCATCTACGATGAGTTCGTCAAGCGCTTCGTGGCCGCCGCCAGTAAGATCGTTGTGGGCGACCCCATGAAGCCCGAGACCATGATGGGCCCGCTGGCCTATATGGCCTGCCGCGACACCGCTGAAAAGTACATCGCCTCCGCCAAGGCCGCCGGTTTCAAGTGTCTGCTGGGCGGCGAGCGTCCCAACACGCCGGAAACGAAGGACGGCGCGTTCGTCATGCCCACCATCTTTGAGGTCACCGACAACAGGCATGAGTTCATGCAGGACGAGATATTTGCCCCCGTCGTGGGCGTCATGAAGATCAAGACCGCCGAGGAAGGCGTGCAGCTGGTGAACGACAGCCGCTATGGTCTCTGCGCCAGCGTCTGGACCCGCGACTTCCGCAAGGGCCTGCTGATGATCGAGGACATCGAGACCGGCACCGCGTGGATCAACCAGCATCTGGAGATCGTCCCCGAGACCCCGTGGGGCGGCTGCAAGGAATCCGGCTGGACGAAGGAGAACTCCGTCCTCGCGCTGGATGAATACACCTATCAGCATCACATCTGGATCAGCCTGAGTGAAAAGCCCCATACCTTCTGGGAAAGCATGATCAAGCTGGACTGAGTTCCCAACGGATAGAAAGGAACCGAACGAATGTCTGAAATCAAATCCTATAAAATGCTCATCGGCGGCCAGTGGGTGGACGCGGAATCCGGCGAGACCTTTATCACCGTGAATCCCGCCACGCAGGAGCCGCTGGCCCGCGTCCCCAAGGCGGGCGACGCGGACGTGGACAAGGCCGTTCAGGCCGCGAAGAAGGCACTTCCCGCGTGGAAGAGCCTGACGCAGGCGCAGCGCAACGTCTATATGAACAAGATCGCCGCCGCCATCCGGGATAACGCCAAGGAGCTTGCCACCTGTGAAGCGCTGGAGCACGGCACCCCGTTCGAGGACGCCTTCGGCGTCTGCATGGGCGCTGCGGGCAAGTTTGAATATGCCGCCTCCATCGCGCTTTCCCTCATGGGCATCCAGATCCCCATGGATCCCAATCAGGTGAGCTACTTCAAGCGCGGGCCCATGGGTGTCGCCGCGCTGGTGATCCCCTGGAACTTCCCCATCATCATGCTGGCGGTGAAGGCCTCCGCCGCGCTGGCCGTGGGCAACACCTGCGTCATCAAGCCCCCGTCCATCAATTCCATGACCGATCTGGTCTTTGCCTCCGTCATCCAGTCCGCCGGATTGCCTGACGGCGTGTTCAATGTCATTACCGGCTCCGGGGAGACCGTGGGCAAGAGCCTGTGCAGCCACCCGGATGTGGACGTGATCGGCTTCACCGGCTCCAGCGAGACGGGTCAGAACGTGCTGAGCTATGCCGCGCCCACCGTGAAGAAGTGCGTCATGGAGCTGGGCGGCAACAATCCCGTCCTCGTCTACCCCGACGCCGATCTGGATGCGCTCATCAGCGTGCTGGGCTTCCGGCAGTTCAATAACTGCGGTCAGCACTGCCCCGGCCCGGGCCGCTACTACGTGCATGAAGCGGTCTACGACGAATTTCTGAAAAAGTTCGCCGCCTTTGCCGACTCTATCAAGGTCGGTGATCCGCTGGCGGAGGGCACCTTTATGGGTCCCGTGGTCAGCAAAGCCCAACAGAAGAAGATCGAGGATTACGTGGCGGGCGCAGTAGCCGAGGGCGCGAAGGTGTATTACACCCGCGTCAAAACGCCCGAGCAGGAAAAGGGCAGCTACGTGATGCCCACCATCGTCAGCGAAGTCACCCACGATATGAAGATCGCCAAAGAAGAGGTCTTCGGGCCCGTTGCGGCGGTCATTCGGTGGAAGGACGGCGACGATATCGTCGGCATGGCCAACGACAGCGAATACGGTCTCTGCGCGCACGTGTGGACGAAGAATCTGGCGCTGGCGCTGCAATTGGCGGACAGTCTGAACGTGGGCAACGTGTTCATCAACTGCCAGACCCTCAGTGAGGAGCAGTCCTGGGGCACCAACGTGAAGGCCAGCGGCCTCGGCCGCGAAGGCGGTCTGGAAGGTCTGAAGGAATTCACCGACCTGAAGGAGATCACCCTCGACTATTCCGCGTTCTGATTTCTCAGCTAAACAGGCGGCGGGGAGTCGGAGGCCAAGCGGTCTTAGGAAGACAACTCTAG
>JAZQQF010000099.1:0-7718 GCA_045628925.1 Oscillospiraceae bacterium
CGTCCCCGGGGGTTATTTCCACAGAAGGGGGCCGTGGCCCCCTTCTTGGCGGTTTTCCGTTTCCCCCTACCGAATCGCAGCCCAGCGAAGCGGGTGCGATTCGGGGAGGAAGAGCCGGGTCACTTACGAGCAAGTCCGCTCACGGGCTTGCGAAGTCGTGCGCCCGCGCCCTGACGTTGTAGGGGCGATCCACGAATCGCCCGTCCCCCGTTTGCCCCGGCGAATCCGCACCCGCCCCCGAAAAAAGAAGGGGGGGAATGCACCCGCACTCCCCCCGTTTCCTCACGCCAGCGCCTCCAGCAGCGCATCCCGCCGTTCCTTCTGCCGCTTTTCCTCGGCCTCATAGGCGTCCAGCCACACGCCGTAGTCAAATTCCCGGTCGGCCTCATAATCCGCCCGCTCATCCCGGAAGCGCTGCTCATCCTGCGCCGCCAGCTTCCCGTAGGTATCCGCCAGCTTCATCGTTTCGGCCCTCTCGTCCGCCCAGCGGTCGTAGGCGTCCGACGCAAGCTCCGGCAGCTTATCCGCCAGCGCCCCGGCATACGCGTTCTCGGCCTGCGTTGCCGCCGTGACGGCATAGCTGGAAGGCGTCCCGCCGGTGGCGGCGGAGGCCCGGCCCAGCGCATCCTCGGCGGCGCGCTGGCCCTCCCGGCGGGATTCCTTCGCATAGGCCGCCCACGCCGGGTCCTTTTCCTTCTCATAGCGGAAGGTCTCCCCCTCCAGCGCGTCCAGAAGGCCGTTCTGCTTTTCGGTATAGGCGCTGCCGGCATAGATGGGCGCTTTCCGGTAACGGAAGGCCTCCGGCGCTTTCTCCTCGCCCAGCGTGTAGTATTTCGAGCCGTCCGTGCCGCCGGAATAGCCCCCGTAAAGCCCGCGCAGACGGTTGGCCTTCTGATTCGCGTCCTTCCGGCCCGCCTCCGTGTCCGCCGTGTCGTAGTCCATCTTGTACTGCAGGAGCGTCAGCCCCACTTCCGGGTACTGCTGCGCGAGTCGCCGGTCATACTCGCTGAAGCGGTCGTAATAGCCGCTGTCCTTCGCAGCCTTTTCAAAATCCGCATAGGTATAGCCTGCCATGGTGTTTCCTCCTTTTTTAATCCCGCTCGCTGCCCACATAGCGGGTGACCGCCAGCGAGCTGAGCCTGCATTCCCCCGTGCCGCTGAGGCGCAGCTGCCAGTGGTCGCAGCGGCGCCCCGCCAGCGGCAGCGCGAAGCTGCGCTTCTCCCGGGCCGTCAGCGTCTGCAGGGTGCGGAACTCCCCGCCGTCATAGCGCACCGCCGCCGTGAGGCTGCTGCCGCTCTCCAGCTCCGCCCGGATGAGAAGGCGCAGCACGCCCTTCTTTTCCGGCCGCCCGTCCGTCAGATCCGCGAACAGCGCCTCCCAGTTGACGGGGTCCTCTAAGGTGCCCGCGCAGCCGTCCAGCCGCCACAGCGTCCCGGAATCCAGCAGCATATGCAGCCCGCCGTCCCAGTAGGCGAAGTCCCGCGCCTGCGAAGCGTCCTCCCGGTGCCACGCGCCGAAGCGGGTATCGTAGACGTACAGCCCCCAGCCGGAATCGTCCTGCAGCGAAACGTAGTATTTCAGCCCGTCCGAGCCGCCCACGGCCTTCTGCCACCGCTTCTCCTGCCCCAGCGGCCCGCTGATGATGTTCGGGATGCCGCCGGTATAGGCCGCGACGCCCGCCCGGCTCAGATAGAACAGGGTCTCGCCCGCCACGGCGAGGCTCTTTTCGCTGCCCGCCAGCACCCCCAGCCGCACCGATGGCGTCCACTGGAAGTTGGAGGGTCGGTCGCCGTAGATCTTGTAAACGCTGTCCTCCTTGAAAAACACCGGATAGCCCAGAAAGCTCACGCAGGCGGTGAAGTCCCCCGCGTCCACGGTGTCGCTCACCCACGAATCGGTACTGAGGCCGTCGAAGACCTGAAAGTTCGCGGGGTCGCCCAGGCGGCTGGCATAGATCGTGCCGCCCACGCTGCCCCAGAGCCGGTTCTCATTCACGCAGAGATGCTCCAGCTCCGGCACCCGGCGTTCCACCGTCACCGTCCCCGTTTCCGTGTAGGGCAGGGTCGGCGACGGGGAAAACGTGAGCCGCTGCCCGCTCTCTCCCGCCGTCGTGGGAATGGTGACGTACTCCGCCGCATCCTCCAGTGTGAGGGTGCTGCCGTCCCAGCTCAGGCGGCTGCCGCCCGCCGCGTCCTCGGACAGGATGAAGCTGCGGCCCGTCTCCCCCGCCGTGAAGCAGTAAGCCCCCGCCGGAAGCCCGTCCTCCGGCACGTCGAAAACGTATTTCGTATCCAGCACGAAGCTGTATTCATAGAAATACAGGAAGTCCCCGCTCACCTCCCGGACGATCAGCGTCCGGTCGTTCTCCGGGTGCTGGCTGCAGCCGGAAATGCGCACCCCGTCGCCCGCCTTGAACTGCGCCGCCCAGTCCGCGTTCTCGGCATAGAGGGTGTTGGCCTCGGCCTCCAGCCCGTAGAGCTGCCCGCTGCGGAACTGCAGCCCGGTGCCGCTCCACGATGCTTCCAGACTGGTCAGGCTCCCGTCGGCAAGGTCATAGCGCAGCTTGTCCGGGAAGATGAGGATGTCCGTCCCCATGGCGGCGAAGCGCTTTTCCCCGGCGGACACCATGCCCGCCGGAACGCCGTTCACATACAGGGTCGTCCCCTCCGTCCACACCGGCACCTCCTGCGCCCACAGCCCGCCGGGATTTGCTAGCGTCCGCTCCAATCCCCGCCGTTCGCGGGGCGAGAGCAGCGGCCACGCCCGGGCCGAAAGATTCGTCATCCCGCACAGCTCCCCGTCCCCGGCGCCGGGATTCCGATCCAGGCCCCCGAAGGCGGTCTGCACGCCGGTGCGGTATCTGCCCCCCATGGGCAGCTTCGGCAGCTTCATGTCTGTTCCTCCCTTCGCAGCAGCGCCAGCGCGATCCGGTGATACTGCTCCTTCAATGTCGCCGTCAGCCCGTACATGGAATGCTCCCGCCGGGTCACGGCCGTGCCCGGAATACCGCCGCTGGCCCGGCTCCGGATGGTCAGGTCGCTCACGCTGCCATACCAGAAGCCCATGCACAGCGTTCCCTCCACCTCGGCATAAAACAGGGTCAGGCCGTAGGTATTGGCCATATCCGGCAAAGGCTGCTTCGGTTCCAGCACCGCGCCGAGGCTGTCCAGCAGACGAAACTCCACGCCGTGGGCGTATTCCATCGCGCAGCCGTTCCGGAAGCGGTAGCCGAGGTCGATGCCCGGGCTGCCCGCATCCGGGTAAAAGGCGCTGCATTCCGCCCCGCCCGGCGCGGTCAGCACCCCGCCGGGATAAGGGTCGTGGGGCGTGGGGTCGTAGCGGCATTCCAGCAGCCGCACCCATTCCCCGTTTGCCAGTTCCAGATAGGGCTTTTCCGGCCACGGATCCACCGGCGTCTCCGGCCACACCACCGCGCCGTTCAGCCTTGCTTCCAGCGCTTCCGCGCCGTGATGGCGCATGGCCGCCACGCCCCTTCCGTTGATATTCAGTCCCATTTTTCAGCTCTCCGTTTTGATATACAGCACGTCGGGGGCCTGTACGGCGGGGTAGGCCGTCACCACCTGAATGCCCAGCCCGCCCACGCGGGGGATGTCCCCGTCCAGCGCGATGCTTACCCCGTCCACCGCCGCGCCCCCGTCGCCCAGCACCAGCTCATGCACCGTGCCGCCGGTGGCCACGTAGCGGACGCGCAGCTCCGTCTGATCCTTATAGATATAGCCCTTCGCATATCCGTTCTGGTCGCCCGCGCCGAGGGTCAGCACCGGCATGACCGTGGTGCCCCCGCCGGAAAGCGCCACCGGCTGGAAGCGGATGCTCAGCTTGGTCAGCTCGTCGTAGCGGTAGACGTACACCGGCCACTCCGTTTCGCGCAGACAGGTCATCTGTGTGCGCGTCTCATCCGTCCAGTAATAGCGCAGCCCGTCCCGGGTAAACTGCTCCGTCCGGCTCCCGTCGGTCACGGCGGAGATAAAGTCGATCTGCTCGTCGTGGATATAAATGTAGTCCAGCTGGGCGGTGCTGCCCCGCAGCCAGTTCCGCGCCCGCAGGTAATCCGTCCGCAGCCGCCACACGGTCAGATCCGCGATGGCCCCGTAGTCGGCGTAAAGCTCCCCGGCGATGACCGTATCGGCGATGACCGTGTCCGCCTGCAGCACCTCGGCGGCCCTGTCCCGGATGCGCGCATCCAGCTGCAGGAGCGCGTCCTCATCGAAGTTCCCTTCGCCCAGATGGTGCATGAGCCAGCGCAGCTCCTCCAGCAGCATGAAGAGATAATTCTCGATGCTTCTCAGCTTCGTTTCCGTGCTTTCCCCGCCGGTAAAGACGGGATAGCCGGTGTCCAGCAGATGTGTACCCGTTGGCATCTCTCAGCCCTCCTTCCGTTCCAGCTCGCTCAGGCGGCGCAGCACGTCCCGCAGCTGCTCGGAAAGCACCTCCGCGCGCTTTTCCAGCCCGTAGGTACGCTCGATGACGCTGTTGTGCCGGTCCACCTTCTTTTCCAGCTCCTCCAGCCGGTAGGCGATGAGGGCGGTATTCTTCCGGTTGGCGAGATACGCGCCGCCCAGCGTGCCGGACATGGCCAGCAGCCCCACCACGATGGATGCGATCCAGTCCATGCCCTACTTCCCCTTTCCCGACGCTTCCAGCCAGAGATTCCACACCGCGCAGATGGCCGCCGCCAGCGAGGCCGCGGCCACCGGCATCACCGCCGCCCGAAGGGCCTCCCCGGAAGCGGGGAAGCCCTCCTTCATCATCACGGCCGTTTCCGGGATGAGCACCCCGAAAAAGGCCTGCACGAAGGTTTTGCCTGCGCGGATCATCCAGTCCTTCATTTGTTTTCCTCCTGTATCAGCCGCCGCAGCACCTCCGCCAGCTCGCCGCGGGTAACGTCCTGCTCCGGGCGGAAGGTCCCGTCCGGGTAGCCCAGCATCAGGCCCCGCGCCGTGACGAAGCGGATCGCCTCCTCCGCCCAGTGTCCGGCATAGTCCGGCTGCGTCTCCGTTTTGTAGTCCGGTCTGCAGGCCCCGAGGATATAGCGGGGATAGCGCCGCTTTTTGGCGACCGACCCGCCGTTATCCTGACTGCCTTCCAGCCCCGGCGTGGTATTGCCCTCGATGGTGGTCACGCTGCCGTCCGGGTGCGTCTCGATTACAAGCCCGCAGTGTTCCGTGTCCTGCGTGCCCGAAAAGTTCAGGATCACGATGTCGCCGGGCTGATACCCGGCCTTCACCCAGCGCCCCAGCCCCTGATAGTAGCGCATGAGCTGCCCGCAGGAGGCGGTCTTCCCACCCCCGTAAAAGGCCGCGCTCTCGCCGCTTTCGCGGAAGCACCACCACAGGAACATCACGCACCAGCTGTACCCGTCCAGCCCGTAGGCCGCGCCGTATTTCGTCCGGTTGGAGTTCGGCGGCGATTCGGTATAGCCCAGCTCCCGCTCTGCCGTGCGGATGACGCCCGCCGCGCTCACGCTTCGCGTTCCTCCAGCTCATTGATTCGTGCCCGCCATGCGGCGCGTTTTTCCCGCGTTTCGGCGTATTCCGATTCCGTCAGCGCGCCCTCGGCAAATTTCAGCGCCTGATAGTCCGTGTCCCGCAGCAGGCTTTTCAGCGCTACGATCTCCGCCATGATTTCCAGCTCGTCCATATCTGATTCCCCCTTTTATGCGATGCGGAAGCAGATCGGCACGAATGCCGCCGATGCTGCCGATAACGCCGTCCCGCAGCCATAGTTGCTGATTGCAACAAAGTGCGAACTGCCTCCATCGGCTGCGGTCATCAGCCACCAGTTATCTCTGCCCGCACCGACTTTGGATTTCCCGCGGGCCGAGGTGCCGCTGAAGATCGGATACTGCCCCATGCTGCCCTGTGCGGAAACATACGGCGTTCCGACCATCGGATACCCGAAGACCTCCACCTCCGTCGGCAGCCACAGGTTTCCGAGGTCATACCAGCCCGCGCCTGCGGAGCTGGTCAGCGCCCCTGCGGAGCTGTACCGTTTTTCCGCCCAGAAGGTTTTACCGACGATGACCGCCTGCAGCTCCTCCGGCAGCGCATCAAAAACCGTCTCGTTCAGCCAGTTTCGGATGCCGCTTGCCATCCACGGGCTGGGCGCGTCCGATGTCCCGTTGTTGGTGGCGGTCGCGTTGAAGGCGTGGCCTTCTGCAAAAAGCTGCCGCGTGATGAAGTCGATGTGATGCCCGACCGACGGGCTGCCGTACAGGTAATAGGTGTCGATGCCAGCCACCTGTGCGTGATAGGTGTTCCCGCCCGCCGTGAACGGGATGTAGTCGCCCACGTGGATGCCGCTGTAGTTCGCGGCCTGAATGCGCGATCTGATCCACGCCCACGCATCGCTCCCGACCTCGGACGCGAACTTCGCCGTCAGGTCTGCGCCGGGATAGACTCCGTCAGAAGCCTGCGCGGCGGCCGCCGCTTCGCCGCTCCGGTTCAGAACGAGCAGCAGTTCCGTTTCCTTGTTCATCACAGCGCCCCCCAGCTGCCCGCACTGTCCAGCACCTGCGCGCTGCCGCCCTTCACGATCGCAAGGCTGAAGGGCGCGGGCGCGGCGGTCTTGCCGCCGCCGGGCAGGGTCATGCCCGCGCCGGTGGGCAGCGAAGCAGCATCCGATGCGCTGTCGCAGCCGAAGAGGCAGCGCTTTTTCCCGCCGGGGATGTGCTCCTCCGGCGTGTCCAGATATCCCAGAAATGTGATCGCCATAGTTACCTGCTTTCCGCCGGGCGGTAGACCCGGCTGTACCATCTTATGTATTCTCCGCACGCGCTGTTATACAGCGCCATGCTGTTCTGATAGCGGTCGTATTCCGCATTGGCAAAGTGGATGAGCGCCGCCAGATACAGGCGGTAGAGCCGGTCGAAGGGCGCGCCCGCCAGCATCTGCACCCCGCCGCCGTCATAGCCCACGGCAGCTTCGCCGCTGTCCCCCGCCGTGCCGGTGGCGGTGAAGCTCCCTTCCGCGAAGGTCAGGCTGCACCCGTCGCCGCTCACGGCGAGGATCGTGCGCGGCGTATCGCTGTTATTCGCCGCGTAGGTCACGAGGCCGTCCAGCGTCACCGTCCCGCCCGGAGCGTAGCCGGGAGAAATGGGGAAGCGCAGCGTCTGCCCGTCCGGGAAGCTGAGGCCGGAAACGGTCTTCTCTTCCGCCGCCTTGTGGAGAAAGAGCTTCTCCACCGGCAGCAGGAACACATCCAGCTGCACCGTGCATTCGCATTCGTTCAGCCACGCGGTCTTCATCCCGTCGGAATAGGCGTTGGGCACCAGCTCATCCCCGAAGGAGATCGCCTCTCTCAGTGTCATATCAAACCGTCCTTTCCTCCGGGGCGCATTTTCATGCGCCCCGGGATGGTTCTCTCAGCTGAGGGCCGTCGCGCCGGTGATGCCCGCGCAGGCCGCGAAGCGCCAGTCGTGGAACCCGGCGATGAAGCGGGCGCGGCCGCGCCACACGTTGGCGTCGGTATTCTCGTCGATGGTGCTGCGCACCTCCAGCTTGGCGCGATCCAGCCACACCGCGCCGCCGTATTCCTGATTGTAGCGGCTGTCCAGCAGCACCCACGGCTCGGTGTTCGTCGCGCCGATGAACTGGTTCAGCTGGTTCCAGACGATGACCGTCCAGCCGCCGAAGTGGTAATTGAAGCCGTTATTCGCGCTGTCCGGATCCTGCTCGGAGCCGATGGCGGCGAACAC
>JAZQQF010000100.1:0-2668 GCA_045628925.1 Oscillospiraceae bacterium
TTCAGCCGCTCATAGACGGCCAGCATCACGCCGAGGCAGCCCATCTGCCCGGTCATGTGATCCAGCACCAGCAGCGGCAGCGTGTCGGGCTTCACGGAATCCCCGTAGCGGCAGGACATACCGGTGACCGCTTCGCCCAGATCCTCATGCCCGCGCATCCACTCCCGGCCGCCGCCGAGGGAATGGATGTTGATCTGCGACAGGATGATGTTCGGATACCGCGCCCGCAGCTGCTCCTCCGTCACGCCCAGATGCTCGTAGGCCTCCTGCGCGAAGTTGCAGTGGAACACGTCTGCCTCCCGGATGAAGGAATCCAGCAGTTTCTTCCCTTCCTCCGATTTCAGCGCGAGGAAAATGCAGGTCTTGCCGTTGTTCTGCGTTTCATGCCCGGCCAGCGCGGTGTAGTTTTCCATCACGTTGGGGTTATTGATCTTAAGGACCTCCGCCCCGTATTCCGCCAGCATCCGCCCGCAGGTGGGGCCTGCCACGACCTGACACAGGTCCAGCACTTTGATGCCCCTGAGCGCCGGTTCCGGCGGACGGAAGGACGAAGGCTTTTCCTTCGGCGGCAGCGTTTTCAGCTCCGCGAGGATCTCCGCCCGGTCCGCGTCCGGCAGATGCCGGGCAATGCCCGCGCTGTCGCCGCTTTTCAGCATGAGGGACGGGACGCCCGGCTGCAGGGTCTCGCCCAGAATCGGGTCAAGCACGGGGATGACGCTGCGGCTGTCCAGCGCGGCCTTATCCTGCAGCCACTCCGCGCTGGTCTGAGAGACCGCCACGCCCGCGCCGTGCTCCTTCTGAGCGTAGTCCTCCCATTCCTGCATGGTGCGCGTGAGCATGACCTGCTTCACCGTTTCGATGGCATCCTTCGGCGGCCCGTTCTGGATCCACTCCGCCGGAAACAGCGCTTTTGCAAGGCTGTGCGCACCCCGGGGCGGCGGCGTGGTCTGGATATAGCGCCCGTCCTTGCAGGGAACCTGCGCCATCAGCCGCACCAGCGAATAGGCGTTCATCCGCTCCGCATCCACCCTGCCCCCGCCGGGGAACATGGGCTGCATGGGCGTGGAGGTGCGGGTGGAATCCACCTCGAAGGACGCTTCATAGAGCGAAGTCTCGATGAACTGCCCCCGTCCGCACTTTTTCCGGACGATGAGCGCGGCGGCGATGCTGTGGCAGGCGATGACCGCCGCAAAGGACGACGCCAGCGGCAGCGCATTGAAGCGGATGAAGCCGTTTCGATCCGTCATGCTGAACCCGGAATACAGACCGGCCTCGGCGCAGACGATGCCCTCCCAGCCGGGGATATCCCGCCGCTTCTCGTCCATGCGGGAAAACCCGGGCAGCGAACAGTAGATGAGGCCGGGATTCTCCCCGGCGCAGGCTTCATAGCCAAGGCCCAGCCGTTCCATCACGCCGGGTCGGAAGTTTTCGATGACGACGTCCGCCGTGGCGATGAGCTGCTTCGCTGTCTGCAGATCGTCCGCCTCTTTCAGGTTCAGAATGATATTCCGCTTGCCACGCTGGAGGACCGCATTCGCCTCATAGCCGTTCCAGCGCGGGCCGCCGGGCGGGTCGATATGGATCACGTCCGCCCCGTAATCTCCCAAAATCATCGCCGCCATCGGCCCGGCGATATACTGGCCGAAGTCGATGACGCGCAGGCCCTTTAATACGCCCTGTTTTTCCAAGGTAGTCCCTTCTTTCCGAAAATGTGACTGGCGCCCGGGCCAAAAGCCCGCGACACTTTTGGTTTTCAATCGTCGCTTTTTCCGTCCGCACGGCGGCGCAGCCACGCATAGGCTGCCGGGATGCACTTCGCATCCATGGGACGCATCACGTCGTCCTCCATGGCGCATTCCGCGTCCAGCCGCATATGCATATCCGGCGCGGCGGATTTTTGCGGCCACGCGGGCAGACCTTCCCCGTTGGGGTCGCCGGTGCGGATGAAGTTCACCCAGTAGCCGGAGAGGGTATCCATCAGGGCATAGTCCGCCGGTTCGTTCCCGCTCCGACGCCCGCCGAAGCCGCCGCAATCGATATTGCGGAAGGCATAGGCGATCTCCGCGCCGTGCTGCGCGCCCATCTTCCCGTCGGCCCTGGCAAAAACGTAGTTCCACACGGGCAGACCGTAGTCCACGCCGCGGATCTTCGCCCACGCCGCATGGCGGGCATACCAGTAGTCCCTCGCCACGGTGCGGGTGAGCTGCGGTTCCGCCTGACCCGCATATTCCGCCGGGTCGATCTCCAGCCGCTTCAATACCCGCTCCACGTATCCGGGACCGCCGCCGCTGCCCTCGTCCGCATTGCAGCCGAGCAGCATGGGCACGCCGGGACACCGGTTCCGCAGCAGCAGATTGCCCTGCGAATCGGGGATGACCACGCCGTCGATGACCGGGGTACATTCCGCGTGGATCTCCCGCATCACGTCGAAATTCAGGCGGCAGAACGCTTCCGCGGGCAGCGCCCGCAGCTCGTCCAGCGTTTTGCAGCCGAGATGCTCGCAGAGCTTCACGCCGTTCTCCGCAGCCGCGTCAAAGGGGATATCCCGCTCCGGCTGCAGCACGTCGCCGCTCTCGTTGATGGCCCCGGTAAAGAGGCCCATCGCCAGCGGAGAGGCCAGCATACTGTTGACGCTGGCGCTGCCCGCGCTCTGCCCGCCGATGGTGAC
>JAZQQF010000101.1:0-5280 GCA_045628925.1 Oscillospiraceae bacterium
CCCGGCGGCCCGGACTCCCGGCCCTCCATTTTAAGTTCCGAAAGGAAAGGCAGGCGGAATGGATGGAAACGGATTATCTGCGGAGTCTTCGGCGGCATTACGGGCGCATCGGGCTGGCGCTGTTTACGTATCTCGCGGTCACGCTGGCGGCGGAGCTGCTGTTTGAGGGGGCGGCGGCCTTTCTGTTCCCGTCCTTTTCCCGCAGCGGCTGGTATCTGCCGCTGCTCTCCGCCGTTCCCATGTATCTCGTAGGCTTTCCGGTCTTCCTCTGGGTGCTGCCGCCCGCGCCGGAGAAGGAACTGCTGCCGCCGAAACAGAAGCTGCCGCTGAAAAACCTTTGGCCGCTGTTCCTGATGTGCTTCGGCTTCCTCTACCCCGGCAACCTGATCGGGCAGGGGATCGACGCGGTGCTGAGCGCCGTTTCCCGCACCGGAGGCGGAAGCCCACTGGAGCAGCTGGCGGGGGATTCCGACCTGCTGCCCTATGGGCTGCTGGCGGTGGTCATCGCGCCGATCATGGAGGAGATCACCTTCCGCAAACTCCTGCTGGACCGGATGCGCACCATTGACAAGCCCGCCGCGGTCTTCTTCTCGGCGCTGGCCTTCGGGCTGTTTCACGGGAACGTGGTGCAGTTCTTCTATGCCTTCGGCGTGGGACTGCTGTTCGGCGTCATCTACGTGCGCACTGGGCGGCTGTGGTACACCATCGTGCTGCACATGGTCGTGAACTTCTTCGGCAGCATGGTGACGATGCTGATCCTGCCCCACGTGGATCTTCTGAATCCGCTGAACTCCGTCCTTCCGCTGCTGTGCCTGTCCTTCTATGCGCTCCAGCTTATGGCGGCTGCCGTGGCGGGCGTGGTGCTGCTCATCAAGCGGCGAAAGAGCCTCTATGTGGGCGACGGGGCGGATCGGCTGGTCGGCAGGCGCATCTCCACCGCGTTCTGCACGTGGGGCGGCGCGCTTTACCTGCTGGCGTCGCTGGGCGTATTCGCCATGAAGTATATCTGAGTCGGAAACGAAATACAGCCCGGCTGATTCGGTGCGTTCGCCTTTTCCACAGGGGCGCATCACGATGCGCCCAGCGGGACCGGGCTGCGAAACGCACATATCGTCGGCGAATCCGAACCCTGACCCAGGGGCGATTCGTGAATCGCCCCTACAAGTGAGAATCGAAAACGGCAGCTGACGGATTTGAAGTCAGCTGCCGTTTTGGTTTCTTAAAAGGTATGCAGTCTGGAAACAGTGCCGCGCTGGGCGTGCTGGCGGAGCTTTTTCAGAAGATCCTCCCGGGAGAGCCTGTCCACGTCCTCCACCAGCAGGATGTCCATGTCGGCGGAGCGGCGGCGCAGGGTCTCCCGTGCGGATTCGCTGCCGCTGAGCCGGGCGCAGACCAGCGCCTTCACCGCGTAGCTCCCGCCGAAGCGCGCGGCTACGCTGTCCACTTCATACAGCGCTTCCTTGGGAACGCTGCCGATCTTGCAGGAAACGTACATGGGCACCGCGCCCAGCATCATCAGCCCGTCGATCTCATTGGAGGTGCCGGACTTGTCCCCGCCGCCGTTCCAGCGGATCTTGGCGCCCATCACCGCGTCCGTGAAAAAGGCCGGGTCGCTGCGGGCGGCGAGGAAGAGCCACAGCTCCAAAAGGTCGCCAGCACGGGAAAGGGTACGCTTTACGTGCGCATCCCGGAAGGTGAGCGTCACCGTATTGCCGGATTCCCGGTAATCGGAGATGAGCTTTGCCTTTTTCAGCCGTTCGATGTGGCTGCGGGTGCATTTTTCCGTCATGGCTGCGGAAACGGTGAGACCGGAGGAAGCACTTTTCGCACAGAGCGTGGCCAGCAGGGAACACTGCTTTGTCCAGATCTGCGGGGCCTGTCTGTAGACCTTCCACATATCCGATACGTCCTGCTCCAGCTCCGGCGGGATCTGCGCGCCCAGATGATAGCTGCTCTCCGTGAGGCTGCCGCCGTTCATGCCGATATAGCCTCCTGCGGAAAGTCCGCGCATGGGCCGGACGAGTCCTTCCTTCTGACCGGGCAGCGAGCCCTGAATGAAGCGCAGGCGCTGTTCCCGCACATCGACCTCAAACAGATTCGCCTTTCCGGCGGCGGAGACCGTTCCCAGCGAGGCCAGCAGCAGGTCGCTGCCGCCGGTCATTTCAAAGCAGGCGTCCGGGTATTTTGCCAGCACGTCCCGGATGGCCTTGCCGGCGCCCACATAGTCCCGTTCGGCGACGCGCAGAAAGACGAGCTTCGGCGGGCCTTTCCGCTTGCGGAAAAAGGTACGGGTGGCGGCGATGCGCCCGTCCGTCATCAAAGCGGCGGTGCCGAGAAAGATCACGGTCTCCGGCCGGAAGCAGCAGGCGGCCAGTACGTTTTCCGCCGGTTCCGCGCTGAACAGTTCTACGATCGTCATGGTCTTCCTCCGTTCACAGGATCAGATAGCCTGCCGCGATGCCCACGGCGGCGGAGATGCAGATGAGCAGGATGGGATGCACCTTTTTGAAGGCCAGCACCGCCATCACGGCAAACAGCGCAAGGGAGATCCAGAACTCCGCGGTGGAGAATACCGCTGCCGTCAGCCCGGCGGGGAAAAATACCGTCTTTCCCACGCTGAGGATCGCCGTGGCGATGAGGCCGATGACGGCGGGCTTCAGGCCGCTCATGCAGCCGGATACCACCTTGCTGGCCTTGAATTTTTCATAGCATTTCGCCACGATGAGGATGATGATGAGGCTGGGAGCCGCAACGCCCAGCGTGGCGCAGGCTGCGCCGAGAATGCCGCCCATCTGAGAACCCACGTAGGTGGCCATGTTCACCGCGAAGGGGCCGGGGGTGCTTTCGCTGATGGCGATGAAGTTCACGAGGGCGGCGCTGTCGATCCACCCATGCTCCGCCACCGCGGCCTGAATGAGCGGGAGCATGGCGTAGCCGCCGCCGAAGGTGAAGGCACCGATCTTGAAAAAGGTCCAGAACAGTTCCAGATAGATCATTTCGCCGCCCCCTTCGCCGTCACAAAGGCATGGATCAGGCCCGCCGCCGCGCAGCAGAGGATGACCAGCAGCACATTGAGCTTCAGGATCGCCGCGAGGACGAAGGCCCCCGCCGCCACACAGTAGGAAAACACGTTCTTCGGGCATTTTTTGAACATATTCCAGAAGGCCTTCAGCACCAGCGCCAGCACGCCGGCCCGGATGCCGAAGAAGGCATACTGCACCGCCTTCAGCGACTGGAACGCATCCAGCAGCGCCGCAACGATGAGGATGATGACGAAAGAGGGCAGGATGACGCCCAGCGTGGCGCAGAGCGCACCGGCGACGCCCGCGACCTTGCAGCCGACGAAGGTGGCGGAATTGATGGCGATGGGGCCGGGCGTGCTTTCCGCGATGGCGATGATATCCAGAATGTCCTCATCGGTGATCCACTTCCGGGTCTCCACGGTCTCCCGCTGGATGAGGGGGATCATGGCATAGCCCCCGCCGAAGGTGAAAGCGCCGATCTTAAAAAAGGTAGAAAAGAGCTTCCAAAGCTCCTTCCCACCGCCGCTGCGTTCCATGCTGCCTGCCTCCCGTGTCACATAGTATTTATATATTGTATCAGGAACGGAGAAAAAAACAAGCAAAGATTTGCCCGCGGCATCCGAAAGGGGGTGCTGCGGGCGTTTTGGCGTTTTTACCGGAGCAGGAGCGGCTGCAGCTGCCTGCCCTCCAGCGCGGCTGCCACCGTTTCCGGCAGCTTCTGCAGGTCGGCTTTCAGGCTGCAGGGCTTCCCCAACGGGTCATCCTGCCCGAAGGGGACGAAGTAGTAGTGCTTCCGGTTCAGAAGCGCACCGATGTTTTCTCCGGCGGCAGCCAGCCCGTCGTTGGTGGAAACGGCGACGACCACGGGGCGGGCATTGCGCAGATGGGCCTTCACGGCGAAGGTCACCGCCGTGTCCGCCGTGCCGCTGCGGAGCTTGGCGAGGGTGTTTCCCGTGCAGGGGGCGACCACCAGCGCATCCAGCAGTTTGCGCGGCCCCAGCGGCTCCACGGCTTCCAGCGTGGTGAGCACCTCGCGGCCGCAGATCTCCCGCAGCGACTTCACAAAAGCCGCCGCCAGCCCGAAACGGGTATCAGTGCCGTAGGCCGCCGGGGAGAGGATGGGCGTCAGCTCATAGTCCTGCGCCAGCGCTTCGGCGGCGGGCAGCAGGTCCTCGAAGGTGCAGAAGGAGCCGCAGACGGCAAGCCCCAGCTTTTTCATGATAGTCCCTCCCTTTGGAGAATGCGGCGGATGGATGCGTGCAGCGCCTCTGCCGCGCTGCGGGGCGCGTAGCTCCCCGGCAGCCCGCGGGCCGGGATGACGCCTGCCGGGTCCCGGAACCCGCCGGGCGCGGAGGCCAGCTCCAGCGTCAGGCAGTCCGGCGCGGCGTCCAGCACGGGCGCGGGGACGGTGTTGAACAGAATGTCATAGCCCTGCACAGCCGCCGGGAGAGTCTCCAGCGTCCGACAGGCCATGCCTTCCGCCAGCGCCCGGCTTTCCGCCCGCCGTGCGCAGACCGTCACTTCCGCGCCCAAAGCCCGCAGCCGCGGCGCCAGCGCCTGCCCGATGCGCCCGAAGCCCAAAATCAGCACGTTTGCGCCCAGAAGCGCCGTATCCCGCCGCCGCTGGGCTTCCCAGATGGCTGCCTCCGCCGTGATGGCGGCATTTTGGAGCTGCACCGCTTCCGGCACGAAATAATCCCACATCTGCACGTCTGTGCGCTCGGTCCTGGCTAGCGCGGTCAGCGCCCGCGAACCGGGTATCAGGGAATCAAGAACAGGGTGCTGTCCCGTGGGCAGCGGAAACAGAAATGCGTCGGCCGTCATTTCCGGCGCGTAGGGGCGCACGTCGAAGCCGTCGGACGCGAGCAGCTCGCCGAGGATCGTCTGCCGGGCGTCCCCCGGCAGCAGCGCGATCACCATAACACATCACCTCGGGCTATCCTATGCGCGACTTCGCAAAAAGTCATTTGACCTTTTGCGAGAAGAGCTTGCGGTCTGCTCCCCGCACTTCGTCGCAGCGCGAGGTCACGACTTCGCAAGCCCGCAAGCGGTCTTGCTCGGAAGTGACTCGGCTGCTCCTCTCCAAATCGCACCCGCTGCGCTGGGCTGCGATTTGGTACGCAGACCGAGATGTATTTTTCGCCACGCACCGGTCGCGGAGAAAAATGAATTTGATTCGATTCGCGCCGTGCGCGGCGCGAACTCTGCGAGGCTTTTTAGGAATAGTTTTGTGTGCATTACAGCATATTTCCAATCT
>JAZQQF010000102.1:0-56642 GCA_045628925.1 Oscillospiraceae bacterium
CGCGATCTCCTGGAAGATCTCATAGTCGCTCTTGGACTCGCCGAGCGGCTCCACGCACTTCATCTCGCGCACGATGACACGCCAGTTGTGGCCGATCTCGGCATGGGGGGTGTAGCCGCCGCCGACGGGCCATTCGCCGAGGTCGTTGCGCTCGAGGTTGGTGCAGGCGGGGAGGATGAGGTCGGCATACTTGGCTTCGCCGCCGAACCAGCAGTCCTGGTTGATGACGGTGTCGAGCTGGTTCTCGCCGACATGGCGGTAGAGCTGGACATAGCGGTTGGTCTCGGTCATGGTGCCCATGAAGGAGCCGCCGTAGCGCCACAGCATCTTGACCTTGCCCTCGATGGGGTACTCATGGTGGTTGAACTGCTGCTCAAGGCTCTGGCCGCAGAAGCCGTCGCCGATGAACTCGCCGTGGCCGTTCATGATGTCCTCGGGGTAGTTGATGCGGTACAGACGCTGCTGCACGTTGGAAGCGGCGTACTTGATGTTGGCAGCGCTGGACTTGCCCATCTGGGATTCGGGCTCGGCATAGCCGGGGAACCAGGTGTAGTCCGCGGGCGCGCCCATGGTGGTGCCCCAGATGGAGACGCCGGGCTTGCCGAAGCCCTGCATGGCCGCCAGAGCGATCAGCATACGGGCTTCCTCGGTGCCGTAAGCGGTACGGCAGGCAGAGCCTTCGCCGCCGCGGACACCGCCGGCCAGCGCCACGCGCTTGGAGGCCCATTCCTTGGCCAGAGCGCGGATACGGCGGGCGGGGATACCGGTCTTCTCGGCAGCCCATTCGCAGGTCTTGGGAGTGCCGTCTTCTTCGCCCATGATGTAGGCCTTGAACTCATCGATGCCGATGGTCTTGCGCTCCACATAGTCATGGTCATAGGTGTCGTCCACGAACCAGGTGTAGGCGATGGCAGCCGCGAGAGCGGTGTCGGTGCCGGGCCGGGGCGCGAACCAGGTGCCGTCCATAACGGCGGCGGTGTAGTTGTAGAAGGGGTCGATGAACACGCACTTCATGCCCATTTCCTTCATCCACACACGCCAGATGTTGCTCTCGGAGCCGGAGTAGATGCCGTGGGTGGAGTCGGGGTCATTGGACCAGAAGACGATCATGCCGGTGTACTTGAGCGCGCCCTGCAGCAGATCGAACTGCTCGGGCTGGCCCAGACGCCAGTAGAAGCCCCACATATGGGGGGCGCCCCACATCCAGCCTTCCCAGGAGTCCGGGTTGTCCAGAATGGGGGTGTAGTTCAGCATGCCGAAGAAGCGGCCGAAGGGCGCCATCTTGTAGCCGACGATGCCCCAGTTGTGGTGGGAACCGGTCAGAGCGGTGGTGGCATGGCCATCGCGCTTGCCGTCCGCGCCCATGGGGGCCAGACGCTCGATCTCGTTGGCGATGATGGTGGCAGCCTCGTCCCAGCTGATGCGCTCGAAGCCGGACTTGCCGCGGTTATGCTGGTTGCGCGCGCCGTTGGGATCCCAGTCAACGCGCTTCATGGGGTACAGGATACGGTCCTCAGAATAAAGACGGTTGCGTTCCGCCAGAATGTTCTGCGCCAGACGCATAGCCTTCGGGGGGGAGTACTTCTTGCCGTTGCGGTCCTCCACGACCCACGCCTTCGGATAGTCCTCTTCCGGAATCTGTATGGGGCGGACGCGGGTGATCTTACCGTCCTCCACATACACGGAAATAGGACCACCAGTCGTCAGATTGGTGTAAACCTTTTCCAATTCTTTGTCACTCCTTCTGATTCGTTTGTGTATATCGTCTTTGTTGATAACAACATACTCATACATGGTGAATATAAACCTTGGTACTGTTCCAAAGTCAAGCGCTTTTCTCACTTTTGGGTATTTTTCCCGCGAAAGGCGTTTTTCAAACCGTTTCAGCCCCGGAAAACCTCCATCCACGAACCCATTGCCGCACCGGTATAATAATGGAGCAGGATCTCCCCGCAGGTACTGCCGCCTTCGGCCATCACCTCCGCGCCGTACTGGCTCATGCCCACGCCGTGACCGAAGCCCAGCGTTTCAAATGTGAAGCCCTCCCCGGTCACCGTCCACGTGACGGCGGCGCTTCTGAGGCCGAGGATGCTGCGCAGGCTGCTGCCGCTGAGGGAAACGCCCCCGGCCTTCACGCTGCGCAGCCGCCCGGAATCCGACCGTTTCGCATCCGTGAGCCAGCCTGCCGGGTCGCCGGAAAGCGACGCATCCGGGCAGGCTTCCAACAGCCGCGCCGCCAGCTCCTCCGCCGTGAACGAGATTGTTTCCCGGAACCGGGGCACGTCCCGCTCCGTTTCCAGCGTGGGCACGCTGCGGAGGTAGGGCAGCGCGCTGAGCCACACGTTTTCGCTGCATTCCGTGCTTCCGGCGGAGGACGCGTGGAAGGCGGCGAAGATGGGCGCCCCGTCATAAACGATCACTTCCCCGTCGGTACCGTCCACCGCTGCGGCGATCTTTTCCGCCCAGCGGTCGTATTCCGCACCCCAGCGCTCCCGAAGTTCGGACGGGGACGCATAGGCCTTGCAGCAGCCCGCGTCCGTGCAGCAGGCGGCGTTCCCGTGGGGCTTCGATACCTGCAGACGGTAGATCGTGTCCGTCCGGGCGGCGACAGCCTGCGCCTTCAGCGCCTCCGGCTCGAAGGAGGCGGGCATCTCCGCCGCCACCACGCCCAGCAGATAGTCCCGCAGGTTCATCGCCACAGGCTCGTCTCCTATCAAAATCGTCAGCATCGTTTCCCGGTCGCCGGAGACCGGCGCAGCCGCTTCCGAGGCGCTCTGCGTCCCGTCCGCCGCGGAGACCGCCGCCATGCGGGGATGTCCGCTCCGCACTTCTCCGGCGGGCGCGGCGGGAAAGACCGCAGCAGCTGTGAATACCGTTTCCGCTCCCGGCCTGCGCAGCAGCGCCAGCAGGAGCACCAGCGAGGGCAGCAGACTGAGCGCCGTCAGCTCGAAAAATGCACGCACTTCTTTCATCGCAATACTTCCCTTTCTCCGCTCGTTATGTTATATTATGTAATTATGGATAGACGGACGCAGCGCAATACAGTCCGTCCCTCCGTTCACACTATGTGGAGAGTGATCAGAATATGCGCAGAAATGCTTCTCTGTTCGGCGTGCTGGCGCTGTTTGGCGCGGCTGTGGGGCTGTTTCTCCGGATCACGGAGCTGAACACGCTGATGAACTACCGCACCATGCTCATGGATTTTTCAGCGGTCTCCGTCCTGCTGATGGCGGTGATGGCCGCCGCGTTCATCGGCTTCGCCGTACTGGCGAAAACCTGGAAGCTGCCGGACTTTCCGCAGAAATACGGGCCGGTCTTCCGCGGCGTCGGGAATCTGACGGTCTCCTGTGTCTGCTTCCTCGCCCTGCTGGTGGGCGCGTATCTGAGCCTGCGACGCTGGAAGTCCGCGGGCAGCGTCTTTGACCTGCTCCTGTCGGTGCTGGCAGTCCTCGCGGGCTGCGGCTGGCTGAGCCTGAGTCTGGACGCCTTCCGGAACCGGAAAGACGGCTGCACCCTGCTGGCCGCCGCCATGCCCATCCTGTTCGGCGGGCTGTTGCTGGTGGGCTACTATAAGTCTCACGCCCCCATTCCCGCCGTGCGCTTTACCATGTATCCCTTCCTCGCCCTCTGTGCCGACGTGCTGGCCGTTCACTACATCGCGGGCTTCACCGCGCCCCGGCTCCATCCCCGCACCTCGGCGTTCTTCTCCGGCCTCGGCACGGTCCTGAGCATCACCGCGCTGCCCGGCGTGCAGGAAACGGAGATCCGTCTGTATCTGGCGGTCTTCGCCGTACAGCTTTTCACCCATGGTCTCCGTCTGCTGATCCCCCGGGCGTATGCCCCGGCGGATTACGCTGCGGAGGACAGTGAAAAAGCCCCCGAGGTCAGCAGCGCCCCTGCTCCCGCAGAAGCGGCTGGATCCGAAGCGGCGGAAAGGCCGGACAGTTCGGAGAACTGAATCAAATATCAAAACCCGGGAGGACGCGCAATGCATCCTCCCGGGTCTTTTCTTTTCCTGTTTATTCCGCAAAGAGCGGTGTGGAGAAATAGCGCTCCGCCGTGTCGGGCAGAACGGTCACCACCGTTTTCCCCGGTCCCAGCTTTTTCGCCAGCTTCAGGGCTGCGGCCACGTTGGTACCGCTGGAAATGCCCACCATCAGCCCCTCCAGCCGCGCCAGATCCCGCGCGGTCTGAATGGCCTCCTCATCGGTCACGATATAAATGCTGCTGTAGATCTGCGTATTCAGATTGTCGGGGATCAGCCCGTCGCCGATGCCCATCTGCAGATGGGTGCCCACGTTGCCGCCCGCGAGGATGGCCGCGTTCTCCGGCTCCACCGCCCAGATCTCAATCTCCGGGTTCATGGCCTTCAGGCTCTCGCCGATACCGGTGATCGTCCCGCCGGTGCCCACACCGGAGCAGAAGCCGTGGATGGGGCCGCCGATCTGCTCCATGATCTCCAGCGCCGTGTGGTGCTTATGCACCATGGGGTTGGAGGGATTGGAAAACTGCTCTGGAATATAGACCCGGCTGTCCGCCGCGGCGATCTCCTGCGCCAGAGACCGGCAGCGGTCAATACAGTCGCCGATGGTGCCGTCGTCATGCACGAGGCGCACCTCGGCCCCGTAATGCTCCACCAGCTTGCGCCGCTCGATGCTGACGCTGTCCGGCATGATGATGATGACCCGGTAACCGCGCACCGCGCCCACCAGCGCAAGGCCGATGCCCTGATTGCCGCTGGTCGGCTCCACAATGACGGAGTCCGCCTTCAGCAGCCCGGCCTTCTCCGCATCCTGCACCATATTCCACGCCGTGCGCGTCTTGATGCTGCCGCCCACGTTCAGTCCTTCATATTTCACCAGCACCCGCGCCGAATCCGCGCCGACCATGCGCTGCAGTTCGATGACCGGGGTGTTGCCGATCGCATCCAGAACAGATTGATAAACCATAATGCTTCCTCTTTCATGCAGGGCGTTCCGCGCCGCCCTTAAACTGAACTATTTTATCAGTTTCTTCCGCATTTGAAAAGAGGAATTTTGCAGCGCCGCCTGTTTTTTTCGCATATTGCGCTCCTGCCGGAATTTCCCCCGGCAGCGCTTGATTCCGTGCTGCCGGTCGGGTATAATCAAAACAGGAAAAATATGTCGGCATCATGCCGCAGAAAAAGGAGGAACCCCCATGAAGATCGCAGTCATCGGCGCAGCCGGGAAGGCCGGGAGCCTGATCGCCGCCGAAGCGAAGGCCAGAGGCCATGAGGTCACCGCCATCGTCCGCCCCGACAAGGCCGCGCAGGTGGAAGCACCCGTGCTGGCCAAAGCCCTGATGGAGCTGACCGTGGAGGACCTGCAGGGCTTCGACGCGGTGGTGAACACCGTCGCAGCCAAGGCGGGCCAGGAATCCGTCTATCTGGATGAAACGAACTACCTCATTAAGCTGTTCGAGCAGCTGCCCAGGGTGCGTCTGCTGATCATCGGCGGCGCAGGCAGCCTGAACAAGGCCGACGGCAGCGGCAAGGTCATCGACGATATCCCCGAAACGTTCCGCGGCGGCCCCGCCGCCCAGAAGGAATCGCTGGAATACTATCGCCGCAGCAGCATCAACTGGACGTTTTTCAGCCCCGCCGGGTTTTTCGACCCGCAGGGCGCCCGTTCCGGCGCCTACACGCTGGGCGACGATACGCAGATCTTCAACCGCATGGGCGAAAGCTATATCTCCTACGCGGACTTTGCCATTGCCATGGTGGACGAGATTGAGCAGAACAGGCACTATCAGAAGCGCTTCACCGCCGTCTCCTGTGACCCCTATTTCCGCTATGCCCCCCAGTACTTCCCCGTGGATAAGTATATGTTCTCCCGGGCGGGGGCATGGATCGCCCTGAGTATCGACAACGTGAACTACGGCGCGGGTGAGCTGTATCTCACCACCAACCGCGGTATGCGCACCCACAACAAGGCCATCGGCGTGAACCTGTTCCGCATCTATCCCACCCACGACGGGCACCGCGTCCCCTTCAGCGTGCAGTCCATGTCCGCCAGCGAGCTGGCGCTCCACACCCGCTACGGCGACGTGCGCTTCACCTTCGCGGACACCTCCAAGCTCATGGCCGAGGGCGACCCCGGCATGGGCCTGCTGTGGACGCGGAAGTGCGAGCCCTATGAACTGATCAAGCCCCGGAAGGACGGCGCTTGGGAATCCGCCCAGCGTGCCGCCGGCCCCCTCTGCTTCAAGGGTCTGGAGGGCAGCACCTTCAAATTCGATGATACGTGGAACTGGTACGACCTGAACTGCGGCGCGGTGCAGGGTTACACCGTCCCCGGCCCGGACGGGCGCTTCACCATGGTCTGCGAGGAATTCTCCTATGCCGCCAAGATGCGGGACAGCTATCCCACCTACGCGGAGGCGAAGGCCGATATGCAGGCCGACTGGGAAGCCTTCCTCAATAAGATGCCGCACTACATCCAGCCCTATGAGCAGAAGCGGGAGGAGACCGCCTACGTGCTGTGGACCCATCTGGTCGGCCCCACGCAGACGACCCCCAACTGGATGCTCATGATGTTCCCCGGCGAGATGGATTCCGCCTGGCAGCTGCTGCAGAACGGCGTCGCGCTGCAGGAGCAGGGAGAGATCTCCCGCAGCCTGATCCTCGCGCCCCTGCAGCGTCAGGGCGAGGACGGTCAGCTGGCCGACGGCTACGACGAGGCCTTCCTCTCCACCGGCAGCTACAAGCCCAACGTTTACGGGTTCGGTCTGCTGAACGTGATGAAGCACCACGACCTTGCGAAGGAATGGAGCCGCGAGGATCTGGAAACCCTGTACGTGGGCGCTGGCAAGTGGGCCGACTGGTTCATGGCCTACCGTGACGACGACGGAGACGGCCTGCCCGGCTTCGAGGGCGGCAACGAAAACGGCTTCGACGAAGTGACCGCCTACTGGGATACCCTGAGCCTCGCCACGCCCGACCTGTGCGCGCAGGAGGTTCTGAACTTCGAGGCTGTGGGCGAGCTGGCAAAGCTGCTGGGCAAGCCCGAGGAAGAAACGCAGAGCTGGTTCAAGAAGTCCAAGGACCTGCTGGACCGCATGATCGACAAGATGTGGGACGGGGAGCATTTCGTGGCCTTGAAGCAGTACACCCACGAACCCGTGTTTTCCGGCAGCAATATGCACTATATCCCGCTGGTGCTGGGCAAGCGTCTGCCGCAGGCTATCATCGACAAGATGACCGCCGACCTGTTGGTGGAGGGCAAGCTCCTCAGCCCCTACGGCATCGCCAGTGAGAACATGGATTCCGACGTGTTCGAGGTCACCGGCGTGAAGATGGGCTGCGGCCCCATCAGCCCTCCGGGACAGCTCTTCATCCTTGCCGGTATGTGGGAAGCCGGGAAGAAGACCGAGGCCAAGATGATCATCGACCGGTATCTGGGCCGGATGATCGAGGGCGGCTTCAGCCACTTCATCAACCCCGTCAGCGGAACGGGCTCTTCCTTCTGGGGAACGTGGTGCCGCTGCGTGTTCACCATTCTGGCCCGTCTGGTGTCCGAAGGCTGAGCAAAGCTTTATAATTGACAAAGCGGGGGAAGCCGATCCGGCCTCCCTCGCTTTTTACATCGAATCAATTTCACACAAAAGCGGCCGACTCCAAAATCGGAGCCGACCGCTTTACTGATCCGTTTTTTGTTTTCAATCGTCCGTTTCCCGCATACAGCGCACGGTCACGCGGGTCTGCCCGCCGATGGTGCAGGTATACAGCGTCAGGTCATAGTCGCTGTTTTCCACCGCGTCCACATCCTCCGGCTGGAGGATTTCCACCAGCGCAACACGGTAAGTGAACAGGTTCCCGTCCGCGTCCGTGAAGCTCACCGGGTCGTCCTGCATCAGTTCCTTGAGCATCCCGAAGTGCCGCTGATAGTTATGCGCGCAGATCACCAGGTCATTTCGGTACACCGAGCCGGACCAGCGGCAGGGCGCAAGCTTCAGCCCGGAGGTGGTGCAATCGTCCAGCACCGGCAGCTCCAACCCCAGCGTAGGGAGGTTCAGCGTTCCGATATACAGCCTTCCGCCGCTCTCCAGCTTGGGCATGGGAATATCCGGATCCAGCAGATAAAGGGGGATCTCCATCTGGTCGGGCACCTCAAGTTCCGAATGCTGCCCGGTCTGCCCCAGCGTATGCGCCACATAGGATTCCACGCTGCTGCGGGCCAGCTTCGGTTCCGGCATCTGCGCCAGCAGCTCCGTCAGCGCACCGGCGGAGGCAATGTCCGCCTGACGGCTGTCATAAAGGTTCTTCCCCGCAAAGCCTGCCGCTGCTAGCACCAGCACAAGGCCCAGCAGCATCAGCAGAAGTCCTGCTCTGCCCCGCTTTTTTGGTTTCTCCATTCCGTCACTCTCTGCGCCTGCGCAGAACGACGAATCCCACGATGCAGCAGACGATGCCCGCACCGGCCAGCGCCATCACCGGCCACCAGAGCATCCCCGTCTGAGCCAGTCGGCCGCGGGGCACTTCATCGCCGAAGTCCTCGTATTCCTCGTCATCGCTGGTCTTCCGGCCGCGGGGCACGCCCGCCTCGTCCAGCTCAAACAGTTCTTCGTCGAACGTGTTCGTCATCACGTAGGTAGAGCCGACCCGATCCAGCGACATATAATAGCCGGAAACCGTCCGCTCGGAAATCACCCAGTCATGCCCGTCGGGCAATTCATCCCAGTCGAAGGTCCAACCATTTGCTGCGCTCAACGTGATCTCATCATACCGCTCGCCGTCGCACCACAGATGTACCGTGATCGCATCCGGTCGTTCGCCCGCATCGTCGTCTCCGTCATCCCACATCTTGTGGGCCGTTATATGCGTGTTGTTATTCTCCTCCTCGCCCGGGACCTCAGGGTCTTCTGTGGGTTCCGGCGTTCCCTCGGGGTCTTCCGTGGGTGCAGGCGTATGCTCCGGCTTCTCCGTGGGTTCCGGGGTCTCTCCCGGTTCCTCCGAAGGAACGGGCATCCGCTCCGGATCCTCCGTGGGCTCCGGCGTTTCCTCCGGCTTCTCTGTGGGTTCCGGTGTTTCCTCCGGCTCCTCTGTGGGTTCCGGTGTTTCCTCCGGTTCTTCCGTCGGTTCGGGTGTCGGCGTCGGTGTCGGCTCCGGCGTCGGTTCCGGGGTCGGTATGGGTTCCAACGGCGATTCCGGGGTCGGTTCGGGCGTCGGCTCGGGCGTGGGTTCCGGCGTCGGTTCCGGCGTCGGTTCCGGCGTGGGTTCCGGCGTCGGTTCCGGGGTCGGTTCCGGTGTCGGGTCGGGCGTCGGTTCCGGCGTGGGAGTCGGTGTCGGTTCCGGAGCCGCCTCATAGCTGTACTTGATCTTTGCTTCCGCATCATAGACCCACGCGCTGCTGTCCGCATTCGCCGTGGGCAGGGAGATCAGGTTCGCGGTAGGCTTATAACTGTCGTCCCCATCCTTGCCCGGCTGCTGCGCCAGCACCAGATACAGTCCCTGCTCCAGCTTGTCAAAGGTCACGCTGCCGTCGGCGTCCGTTTTCCCGGAAGCGGTAGGCGCGATCTCATTTTCATAGACCTGCGCCTTCAGCGTGTTATTTGCCAGCTTGCGCAGCGCATTCGCATCCAGCCCCGCATTCAGATCCACCGTGCAGTAACGGCTGAATGTGGGCGTTACAGTATACAGCGCGGACGCGCTCACCGTGGCCACCTGATAGACGTGAATGTCGACCCCATCAAACTGCAGTGCGCTTCCGTCCCGTTCGCTTTTCGCGGTAAAGCTCACCTTCAGAGATACGTCAGCGTCCGTATCGATCGGCATCGGCGGTTTATTCCGGCTGTCGTCTCCGGCAGCCAGTGCGGGTACGAACATGGCCAGCATCAGAACCAGCGTCATCCATACCGCAATCAGTTTCTTCATATCAGGATCTCCTTTCCTCTTCCCGGAGCAAATCATCCAGTGTTTCCGTCTTTTTCACAGGTTTCAGCAGCACGTACACGATCAGAATGAACAGGATCGGCAGCGCCACGAGCGGTGTCACGATCAGTCGGTCAATAATGTAGGCTTCCGAAGTAATGTAATAGGTCTTCTGCGATACCGTTGCGATCCGGTGACCCCGGACCAGCAGGCGGTGGGTATTGACACCATAGGGCGTGCAGGTCAGCAGCGTACAGTAATCCGCACCTTCCACGATCTGAATATCCGAAGTCTCATTGGGTTTCACGATCTTCACCTGATCCACCTGATAGGTCAGCACCCGGTCGAGGATCGTGATGGTGAAGGTATCGCCCTCCTGCAGCTTATCCAGATCGGTGAACAGCTTCGCGTGGGGCAGGCCGCGATGGGCAGACAGCACGGAATGGGTACTCTCGCCGCCCACCGGCAGGCTGGTTCCTTCCAGATGGCCGCAGGCGGAGTTCAGCACGTCTGCGCTGGTGCCGTGATAGATGGGCAGCTCCAGCTGCAGCTTGCTGATAGAGATATAGCCGATCATCCCGAAGCCGTTCAGATCCACCGTTTCTTCATAGCCTTCGATCTGCGCGTAATCTTTCAGCGGCGATTCCAGATCATGCAGACGGTCGTTGTAATCATATGCCGCCTGAAACACGGCGGAATAGTCCGCCGTCGTCAGGCTTTGCAGCATATGCTCATAGTCAGCGACCGCTTTGGATTGGACTTTGGAGTTCCAGTATTGGGAAAAGGCGGGGTATAACAGCACGGAGAGACCCACGAAAAACACGACCAGCAATATTAAAGTCGCAATCTTGCCTGTTGCTTTCATTGGTTTCTCCCTGCGGTCAGGTCCCTCTGTGCGGGGAGCGGCGTATCCGCTCCCCGCACAGGATCGCTTTCGTTAGTTGATACCGTTTTTGGGGGGCATCCAGCCTGACGGCTCAGAAGCCTTCCTTCTTCATCCGCTGATTCGTCACAAGGAAGATACCGGCAGTCATAACGGCCAGCGCGCCGAAGACGATGAACAGGGTGGTGCCGATGCCGCCGGTCTCAGGCAGCTCGGTGCCGCTGCTGTTCAGCACAGCCACGCCGCCTTCCGTATAGGTCTTCGCGGTGGTATCCAGCGTCGCATAGAGGTTGGCGCCGTCGATCTCCACGGTGATGTCCTCCGCCTTGTTATAGTTGGCGGGAACAACTGTCTCAGTGAGGGTGTATTCGCCATCGCCAAGGCCATACACGCGGACATAGCCATCCGTCACGACCAGATCGGCGGAAGCGGTGGCGGCCTTGGATACCACGTAGTTGCCGTCAGTGTCCTTCTCGAACTTGACGGTGTCGGTGCCGCTCAGGAGCTGGAAGGTCGCGCCGTTCAGCAGCTTATTGGTGCTGCCGTCCTTCGTGTACTTCACCAGATCGAAGTTATAGGTGTAAACGTTCACCACGTCCGGCGTAGACTCGCCCAGACCGGAGGAATAGGGATTGTTGGAATACTTGATATAAACGGAGTTCACGCCGTCCTGCGTGGCCTTCTTCGCCGCAGTGGCATCCAGCGTAGCCTTGTAGGTCACGGTGATCACGGTATCCGCCGTGATCTTTCCCTTCAGGTCGCCGGAGGTGATGGTCAGGGTCTTGCCGCCGCTGCAGGTCGCGGTGAAGTCCGTGGAGGCAACGCCATTGCCCTTCTCGAAGGAAAACGCAATGCTGTCCGCCACATAGGTCATATCCGTCAGGGTATCGTAGAAATTGAAGTAGTAGGTCTCATAGGAGTCGCTGTAGTTGTCGGTGGTGCCGGTGATCGTGAAGGTGACTACATCGCCAATGCTCGCGGTTTCCTTATCGGCGGTCTTCTCCACGGTGGGCAGATCCTTCTTCGCGGACGTGGTCAGACCTTCGCTTCCGGCCGTATTCAGCAGGACCAGAGAAGTGACCTTTTCTTCATCCGTATGGACCGTCGTATCCGCAAACAGCCAGTAGCCCTGCGCCACATCCTTGGCGGTGTTGCCGGTAACGGTTTCATCCGCCGCGAGGCTGCCATCCTCCGTGATCTTCTCATACAGAGCGTCGGCAAACGCACGAATGCCAGCGTCATCCAGCGCGGCGATCGCGGCAATGATCTCAGCGTCGGTCATGCTCGTCTTGCCCAGCGCGGCGACCATCACGTTATGATACTTGCTGTTCACGGTATAGCCGTAGTTCGTGCCGTCGTCGGTGGACGTCATCAGCAGGTAGCCCGCATAGGTGTCCGCGTCGGCATCTTCGATCTTCAGACTCACCTTGTCGGCCGCCAGCGCGGGGACTGCCATCATCGCAGCGACCAGAACGACCGCGAGGAGCAGCGCGAGGAACTTCTTCGTAGTTTTCATGTTTTTTCCTTTCTCCTGAGTTTTCAGGCTCTGTTTACATACTTGATTCGGTTGATACTGCGTTAAAGAGGCTCACGATGGGAGGCTCAGTCTGCCTTTCTTTCGCGTTTCCGTCTATACAGGGCTCCGCCTGTCAGCGAACCGGCAATGAGTGCCAGTCCGATGAGCACATAAGGGATCGTTCCGTTTCCACCGGTCGAGGGCAGGGCGGAACCGGTCGTGTTGGTGATGGTATAGACCGTCGTGGGATCGCTCACGATACCTACGTGGTGTTCCTTGCTTCCGACCATGATCTTCTGCAGCCCGTCAGGATACTCGACCGTAAAGCCGGTCGGCACAGCAACTTCTTCGATCGCATAGCTGCAGCCCGTTTCCAGTCCATCCAGACCCGTAAAGCTGCCGGTATAGCTGTTGCTCGGCGTCAGCACCAGTTTCTTCTGTGTTGTACCGTCGGCTTCATAGACGGGACTCCATTTTTTGCTGCCGCTGACAATGGTCTGCCGATACAGCAGGAATTCAACAGTCTGTGTTCCTTCGATACTGCCAGCAGAGTTTTTCCATTCTTTTTTGACCGTGAGTTTACCTGTGTTCTGGTACGTCAGCTTACCGTTGTTGCCAAGCTGATTGGTCACCACAGCAGAGCTCTGTTCTTCCTTCCAGACGTTGCTTACGGTCCCGGTGGTGTTTGCGGTCTTAGCCGTCACATTGCTGGCCGTCCAGCCCTTCCTCGGCCCGTATTTGTCACCTGCGCTCGGTGTTCCGAGGTAATCCGGCCACCAGCTGCTGGTTCCATCTTTTTTCGCCGCGTCATAGGTGATCTCGTGGTAATAAGGGTTGTTTTTTTCGGTTATGCAGCTGGAACTGGCTCCCGCAGCGCTACCCGACCAGACATTTGTATAGAACACCGGCGTATTACCGAGATCCAGTTCCGTGTTCCGTTTTGTCACGCCGGCACTGCTCAAGCCGACCTTGTAAATCACGCGAGCAGGGAACACCGAGTAGAAACCACCCTCAGAGTTGGGGCCAAATGTCGGGATCATATCATCCGGTACCCGCAGCTTCACGGTCTGATACCGATCTGCCCCCGTACCCGTTTCGCTGATCTCCACTTTGATGGCGCTCAGGTCAACTGCCGTTTTTTCACCGCCGCGGTTGACGATCGTCGTCGCTGTACCGCCATTTTTCGATTTATCAATGGAGTATACCTTTGTTCCGTCCGTTTTGGTCTTTTCCAGCTTCAAGGCGTAGTTTTCGGCGTCGTAACGAAGGACGGGCGTTCCCTTGACCTCCATATACTGGCCGATCTGGTCCTCGATCTCCAGATAGCTCTCATTTTCGAGGACGAAACCGTATCTGCTGACCTTGGCACTCTTCCGATAGACCTCATCGAAAAACGTCGCCATATCGTTTACATCCAGCGGGTGGGCTGCCGAATCTGCCAGTGCTCTGTCTGCATAATTCAGCTGACCTGTATAGGGATCGTAGCCGTTATTCTTCAATGCGTCCCGCAATCCTGCCTGACGCCACTCCTCTGCATTGGACGATGAATAGCTGGAATAGTTGCGGGTCGTCAGTGCGCTCACGTTGTCCGCTGTCGGATTCAGTACCGTCTGACAATAACGCTGATTCACACCCAGTCCAATCGTGAAGAAAAGCGCGTTCATGTCACTCTGGTCAGGGAAATAGTGTTTGGTGATCTGATGCTTCACGATATTCGCGGTCTTGATCACCCAATATCCCATACTACCGGTCGCATCTCCGTCTTCGCTGCCCGAGCCCTTTACAGTGGTGTCGTTCGCTTTTGCGGGGAATTTGATCCCGGTCTCATTTGTTCCCTTTTCGTCATATCCTCTCGTGGGCAGGCCGTCTGACAGGAGGATGACGACAGGCTGGCGCGGCAGATCATATGTCCGCAGATCCTCTCCGCTGCCTCTTGTGACCGTTACCGTCGTCGATGCCGCGCAGAGTACCTCCTGAGCCTCGTAAAAGCCTGCCTGTGTATAGGTACCGGGGCTTGTCGTGATCGTTTCCGCAGTGACCTTCTGGTTGGTCGCTTCGTCCTTCACGCCGCTGAACAGTGTCACCTTGGTGGAAGTACCCTTGCTCAGTGTCTTTTGCGAAGTCGATATGCTTCCCTGATAGGCCAGCAGATACTGTCCGTTCGTTGCCGTATATCTGCCCAGCGGAAGGAAAACGCCCGAGTTGGAAGTCTTACTCTTGTCGCCGAAGAAATAGACCACCGAAATCCGGTTATTCGGATTATTCGCCATCACCTCCGTGATCAGCGAGTTCGCCGCTTCGACCGCCGATTGGATGCGGATCTTGGAACCGGTGCCGTCATAGTTATCGCGCATGCTGTTAGAAATATCCAGGATGAGCACCACATCCACAGGGCTTGTCATGCGATCTTCCGCGTTCACATAATAGTCCTGCGCCAGCGCGGACAGGGTCACGCCAAATTCATCTTCCCGATAGCTTGTTTCACCGGTACCGAACAGACTCGCTGCGCCGTAATCGTCCTTCCCATAGGTCACGCTCTTGTCCGTCAGCACCCGGCCGTTATAATCATTATTCTTCGTTTTCAGAAATTGCTCGATATCCGACGTGGCTTTATCGGAGCTGCCGGTGACCAGATACCCATCCGAATATTCTGTATTGCCCAGCGCAGGCCCGGAAACGATCGCTCCGGACACGACCGGCTCGCTCTTCGGCGTCGGCGTAGATTCCGGATCCGGGTCGCCCGCGGCGTCCGTGACCCAGATCTCGAACATCGAACCGTCCTCGAAGACGATGGTCAGCGTTTCGTCCGTGCTGAACGGGGCCAGCGAGGTCAGCAGCCAGTCGCCGTCGACCGCTTCAACCTCCAGCAGGAACGGGTCGGAGAAGTACACAGCTTCGATCTCCGCCATATCGAAATCCAGCTCCAGCGCTGCAAGCAGCTCCGAAAGCAGGATATCGTCATAGCCCGCGATGGAGAAGGTCACGTCGCCATAGTGGAAGTCCACCGTGAAGGTATAGAAGATGTAGAGCGAGAACCCGTCCGTCTCAAAGGAGACCTCGCCGCTTTCGTCCACGGCGACTTCTTCCACATCGGAAATATCATCCGTCTCGCTGTCCACATGGGCGACAGCCAGCTCTTCGCCGTCCTCCACCGTGATATCCGGCTGCCGCACCGACACGCTCACGGTCTCATCCGGCTGCCACTCCTCGCCGTCGACCATGATGCAGATATCATAGGCCACGTAAGCGTTCATGGAGGCCGCACGCTTTTCGCCGAAATACCGGACCATGTCCTCATAGCTCAGCTCCACGGCCTCGATCTCCGCCTTCGCCCCAACGGGCAGCAGCCCGGAGATCACCGCCACCGCGCCATCCGACGCAGGAGCCGACTCGATGGTCATATCCATGATGCTGCGGCACTCATCCGTGTGGGTATGCTCGGTATAGGAACAGACCAGCACGCCGTCTATGTAGCATTCTTCCGTGTGTGTATGCTCATAGTCATAGCCGCAGCAATACTCTGCTTCCTCCTGTGCACGCACGAAGCAGTTCATATCATGCTCATGCTCCGTAATGGTGCAGATCAGGTCGCCCCGCTCCCGGTGCGCCTCGGTGATCAGATAGCACGCATCCGTATGCACATGGCGCAGCGGCTCCGCATCCGGGCTTTCCTGATATGCATCGCCCTCGGAGGCAGGCTGTTCGCCCTCCTCCAGGGTGCAGATCAGCGTCCGCTCCTCCGGCACCTCGTTCCACGCATAGCACGCATCCGTATGGACATGGTGCATCATCCCGCACACGGCATATTCGTCCACGTCCATCGTACTCGCGGGCAGGATCAGCGCATAGGTCGTCACAAAGATCGACACGCACGCAAGGATACTCACAAACCGCTGCCAGCGGATGCGGCGTTTTCTGGACCTGATCGCCCGCAGCAGTTTTTCATTCAGTCGTTCGTCTTTCAACTCCGGCTCCACTTCCTTCCTCTATCTGCCGTCAGCTGCTCAGCTGACAGCTCCGAAATGCCTGAACGGCCAGACCGCAAATACGATCTTGCCAACGATTTCATCCATTGTAATACAGCCGACTGCTGCAGTCCGGGAATCCACGCTGGTCTCCCGGTGGTCGCCGACGACAAAGTAGGATGCCTCCGGGACCTGATACGGAAACTCGATATCGCATTCGCCAAGGCTTTTTTCGCTCAGATACGGTTCTTCCAGATATTCGCCGTTGACGTATACGTTTCCGTCTTCATCCATTTCCACCTCATCCAGCGGCAGGCCGATGACCCGCTTCACCAGAATGCGGTTGGCATAATAAAAGCTCACCACATCGCCCCGGTGGATCTTTTTGCTTTTGAGGGAGACCACGATATCGCCCTCATGGAGCAGCGGCGTCATGCTGCTGCCGTAGATCTGCAGGACGGGCAGCACCAGCGTTGCCAGCAGCGCAGCCGCCGCAGCTGTGACGATCAGCGCATAGATCGTGCTGCGCAGCAGCTTCCCGTAGCGGGAACGGAACCGGACCCGATGCAGTTCTTCCTCCAGCTGTTCCGTTGTGGGGTTCACAATTTCTTTTTTCCGCGCCATATTACTCTGTTATTCCTGTTCCCCGTGCGGCTGCTCTGGGCCTTCCGCCGGTCGGCCGCTGTCCGTCCCCTTCCGGGCCTTATCGGAGCTCTGTCCCGCCTGAGCACGTGCCGCCGCCAGCTGGAATGCGCTGCTTTTCCGCGCATTCTCCATATACAGGTCGGCTCTTTCCTGCGCTGCGGCAAATATCTCATTCAGCTTCCGGGCGGCCTCCGTCAGATCACCGGTCTCGTCCGCATCGATTTTTCCGGCATTCAGCCGGTTTTCCAGCTCCTCGACCTGCTGCACCAGCTGTTCATGTTCCCGGTTCTGCGCCAGCAGCATTTCCAGCAGTTCCCGCCGGGTGAGTTTTCTCAGTTCATGCGCTGCCAATGCGACCAGTCCTCCTGCCGCTCATCGGGCTACGAAATATCAGAACGCGAAACGGCTTCGGCCCCGCGCAGCTGCGGTATACTGCCTTTTCCGGGTATCATCATTGATCCGCTTTTATTTTATTCTGTAACAGCATACGATGCAATGGTAATCTTTGCACAAAACGGCACAGTTTTTGCGCATCATCTGCAGCAGCGCCCGGAAAGCATGGCCGCTGACCGTTTTCGCGGCGCTGTTCAGCCATCCGCCGGATACGCGCCATGCGGCCCTGCCTCGGCAAGGATCTTCTGCGCCTGCAGCCTGGCCAGCGCCAGCTGCTGTGCGCTCATGCGATGCACATTTTCCACATACTGCTCGGCCGCTGCTTCTGCCGCTGCGAACACGCCGTTCATTCGGAGCACCGCTTCCGCGAGGCTTCCGGCTTCCTCCAGTTCGTTTTCCCGTTCCTGCAGCCGGATCTTCAGTTCTTCGATCCGCTGCCTCAGCGCATCGTTTTCCCGGCTCTGTGCCAGCAGCATTTCCAGCAGTTCCCGCCGGCTGAGCCGTTTCAGTTCCCGATCTGCCACTGTGCGCCGCCTCCCGGTCTCTCTGTCCAAAATACAGGGATTATATTATAACCGCTTCGTACTCCAAATGCAAGCAGTTTCTTTTTCAATCGTTCTCCCGTGAACCGGTCTGCTCTGCACCCGGGAAAAAATCCCCCCGGGAGGCTTGCGCAATCCCGCCGGAAACGCTAAACTGATACCATCCTATAGAAAGCGGGGTCACGTCATGTCGCAGGAACAGGAACATGAACACAGGACGCACGGCCATGCGGCGGAACACGCCCATTATCACTCCCCGGAGGAGAAAAAACGCCAGTTGAACCGGCTGAACCGGGTCATCGGACATCTGCAGCACGTAAAGCGCATGATCGAAGCGGACGAGGACTGCGCCGACGTGCTCACGCAGCTCAGCGCCACCCGCAGCGCCATCACCGGCCTTGGCAAGGAGATCATGAACGAGCACATCTCCCACTGTATCTATCACGCCATGGAGGACGGGGACACGGAGGCCATCGAAGAGTTCAAGAAGGCGATCGAAAAATTCTTCTGAGCGCTTCCGGTATAAATACCCGATTCCATTATAACAGGTTACCTGCGCATCTGCAGAAGAATTTCTGCGCAAAAACGGGCAATTTTTGTGCAGCGCCCGATGATGCCGACATACAGAAGCGCCCTGCGGTCATTTGACTGCAGGGCGCATTGCTGTCTCTTCTCAGGTTCTTACACCATCAGCTCGCTCACGAGGCCCGCAAACTCCGCCGGGTCGGCGATGGCCGCGCCCGCATAGAGCAGCGCTTCGTAATACAGGAGCTTCGCGTACTTCTTTCCCTTTTCCGGGTCATCGGCATAAGCGCGCACAAGGCTTTCATACACGGGATGCTCCGGGTTCAGCTCCAGCACCCGCTCGGCCTTGATCTTCTCGCCGGAGCCGGGGATGGACGCGAAATACTTCTCCATTTCCAGCGTGATCTCGCCCTGCGTGCCCAGACAGACCGGCGCGCTCTTCAGGCTGCCGGAAAGCTTGACCGCGCTGACCGCCCCGTCCAGCGCGTCCTTCACAAAGGTGAGCAGCGCTTCGCTGGCCTTCTCCTGCTCCTCCAGCTTCTGTTTGTCCTCCTCCGTGCCGAGGCCAAGGTCGGCGGAGATGACGTTTTTCAGTTCCTTCTCCGAATAGGACCCCAGCATATTCATGACGAACTCGTCCACCTCGTCAGTGAGGTAGAGGATGGTCCAGCCCTTTTCCCGCACAGGCTCCGCCTGCGGGAGCTTGTCCAGCCGCGCCACGGTATCGCCGCAGGCATAATAGATGAACTGCTGCTCCTCGCTCATGCCGGAAACATAGTCCGCAAGGCTGACGGGCTTCCCGGCCGCGGAGGAATAGAACAGGAGCAGATCCTGCAGCAGGTCCTTCTTCATGCCGTAGTCATTCAGGATGCCGTATTTCAGCTGGAGGCCGAAGGCCTTGTAGAACTTCTCATAGTCCTCCGCTGCGGAATCCATCATCTTTTTCAGCTCGCTCTTGACTTTCTTCTCCAGATTGGAGGCGATGACCTTCAGCTGCCGGTCGTGCTGCAGCAGCTCACGGGAGATATTCAGGCTCAGGTCGGGCGAATCCACCACGCCGCGGACGAAGCGGAAGCATTCGGGCAGCAGGTCGGCGCACTTGTCCATGATAAGGACGCCGTTGGCGTAGAGCTGGAGCCCGGCTTCGTAATCCCGGGAATAGTAATTATACGGTGCCTGCGAGGGGATGAACAGCAGCGCCTTGTAGCTCACCGCGCCCTCGGCGCTGACGCGGATGATCTTCAGCGGGTCCTCCCCGTCATAGAACTTTTCCTTGTAGAACTTCGCGCAGTCCTCATCCGAAGCCTCCGCCTTGCTGCGCTGCCAGATGGGCACCATGCTGTTCACGGTCTCATCGCCCATCTTGATGGGATAGCGCACGTAGTCGGAATACTTCTTGATCAGCCCCTTCAGACGCCATTCGCCCAGAAATTCGGAGTATTTCTCTTCTTCTCCGTCGGGCTTCACGGTCAGGGTGATCTCCGTGCCGAAATCTTCCTTCTCTGCGGGCTTGATGGTATACCCGTCCGCGCCGGTGGATTCCCAAAGATAGGCCTGCTCCGTGCCGTATTTCTTCGAGAGGACGGTGACCTTCTCCGCCACCATGAACGCGCTGTAGAAGCCCACGCCGAACTGACCGATCACGTCGATCTCCTCGGCGGCCGCCGAATCCTTATCCATATCCTGCTTGAACTGCAGGGAGCCGGAACGGGCGATGACACCCAGATTGTTCTCCATATCCGCCTCATCCATGCCCACGCCGTTATCGGTGATGGTGATGGTGCGCTTCTCCTCATCCGAAGCGATGCGGATGAAGAAATCCGAGCGGTCCAGCCCCACGTTCCCCTCCGTGAGGGACTGATAGCAGAGCTTGTCGATCGCGTCGCTGGCATTGGAGATCAGCTCCCGCAGGAAGATCTCCTTGTGGGTGTAGATGGAGTCGATCATCAGACCCAGCAGCCGCTTGGATTCCGCCTTAAACTGTCTTTTCGCCATGATTCAAGTACCTCCGTGTTTCGCTGCGCCGCTGCAAAGTGCATCGGCGACGGTTATTCTATCTGTTTATTTTACCACGATTTTCCGCTTTTTCAACGAGCAGCGTGTAAACTTTTGTTGAAAGTTCCGGTGCCCCGCGTTATTCCGCCGCGCCCCATTCCCGTGCCAGCCGGACGGCCTTATGCCACCCGCGCAGGTTCGCTTCCCGCGTTTCGGCAGCCATGGACGGCGTGAAGATGCGCTGGCTCTCCCGCAGCTTCGTAAGCTCCTCCGGCCCGCTCCAGAGCCCCGCCGTCAGACCCGCCAGCGCCGCCGCGCCGAAGGCGGTGGTCTCCACGTTCACCGGCCGGTCCACCGGGATGCCCAGCAGGTCGGCCTGATACTGCATCATGAAATCGCTGACGCTGGCGCCCCCGTCCACCCGCAGCTCCGTGATGGGCGAAGCGGTATCCCGGTTCATGGTCTCCACCAGATCGGACACCTGGCAGGCGATGGATTCCAGCACCGCGCGGCACAGCACCGCCCGGTCGCTGCCCCGGGTGAGGCCGAAGAAGCAGCCCCGCGCCGCCGGATCCCAATAGGGCGCGCCCAGCCCGGTGAAGGCCGGAACGAAATAGACGCCCTGATTATCCGGCACAGACTCCGCGAGGATATCCGTTTCATGGGCAGCCGAGACAACGCCCGCCGCGTCCCGCAGCCACTGGATGGCAGACCCGGCGTTGAACACGCTGCCCTCCAGCACATAGGTCGTCTCTCCGCCGCGCTGCCAGCCGATGGTGGTGACCAGCCCGTTTTTGGAAAGTACCCGCTCCGAGCCCAGATTCAGCAGGGTGAAGCAGCCGGTCCCATAGGTGTTCTTCGCCATGCCGGGCCTGAAGCAGCCCTGTCCGAAAAGCGCGGCCTGCTGGTCGCCCACGGCGGCGCAGATGGGGATGCCCGCCAGCTCCCGGATGCCGGTGATCGGGGCGACGGCGCCGTAGACTTCCCCGTTGGAGACCGGGCGGGGCAGCATGACTTCCGGGATGTCCAGCACCTTCAGAATATCTTCGTCCCAGCAGAAGCGGGACGTATCGAACAGCATGGTACGAGAGGCGTTGGATCCGTCCGTCACGTGAACTTTTCCTCCGGTGAGCTGCCAGATGAGCCAGCTGTCCACCGTTCCGAACAGCAGTTCCCCGTCTGCCGCCCATCTCCGCAGCGCGGGGTCCTGATCCAGCAGCCATTTCAGCTTGGTGCCGGAAAAATAGGGGTCGATGAGCAGGCCGGTCTTCTGCTGGATATAGGGGCCGAGCCCGTCCGCTTCCAGCTGCGCGCAGATATCCGCCGTCCGCCGGCACTGCCAGCAGATGGCGTTCGCCACCGGCTTCCCCGTGGTCTTTTCCCAGAGGACCGTGGTCTCCCGCTGGTTCGTGATGCCGATGCAGGCGATATTCGTGGGGCTGATCCCGCTTTTTTCGTAGACCTCCGCCATGGCCTTCAGCTGAGTCGAAAGGATCTCCATGGGGTCATGCTCCACCCAGCCGGGCTTGGGATAGATCTGCGTCAGCGGGAACTGGGCCATATACAGCGCATTCCCCATTCGGTCAAACAGAATGGCGCGGGAGCTGGTGGTCCCCTGATCCAGCGCTAAAATATATTCGTTCACGGTTTCCGTCCTTTCCGCGAAAAGGGGTTCCCCTTTTCCGCGTTTCGGTGTATACTATTTATTATATAAAGATTATACCACGCCTGCCCCCTTCCCGGCAAGCGCGGAAAGGAGCATTCGGATGGAAACGGGATCTCTCAATTCTGCCGGCGGCGGCAAGCTGCAGCTCACCCTCTGGCTGCCGGAAGGGGAACCGGTCGGCGTCGTTCAGCTCGTTCACGGCATCGCGGAATATGCCGGGCGATACGGGTTTCTGGCCGAAGCGCTGAACGCGAAGGGCTATATCCTCGCGGCGGAGGACCACATGGGTCACGGCGGCAGCATCACGAAGGCGCACCCCATGGGCTGCATCAAGGGCGGCTGGACGGCGCTGACGAAGGACGTATTTCTGGTTTCGGAGCTGCTGAAAAAGCGCTATCCGGCGCTGCCCCTCTTCCTCATGGGGCACAGCATGGGCTCCTTCCTCGCCCGCACCTGCCTGTATACTTACCCGGATGCGGGCTATTCCGGCTGCATCCTTTCCGGCACGGCATGGCAGCCCGCCATGGTGCTGAAGACCGGGATGAAGCTGGCGAAGGGGGAGGTCTACCGGCACGGGGAGCATACCGCCAGCGAATCTCTGAAAAACCTGATGTTCGGGGCCTACCTCAAGGGCATCCGGGACGCGAAGTCCCCCAACGACTGGATCTCCACCCTGCGGGAGACCGTGGACGTTTACGATGCTGACCCGCTCTGCGGCTTCGTGCCCTCCGCCGGGCTGGACCTTGCCATGCTGGAGGGGCTGCAGCGGAATCAGCAGCCGGAAAACCTCGCCGCCATGCCGAAGGATCTGCCGGTATGGTTCTTCGCCGGGGATAAAGATCCGGTGGGAAGCAAGGGCAAGGGCGTGAAGAAAAGCGCCCGTGCGTTCCAGAAGGCCGGGATGCGGAACGTGGAGCTGACGCTCTACCCCGGTGCGCGGCACGAAACGCTGAACGATTTCTGCCGGGCGGAGGTCATTTCCGACCTGCTGGCGTGGCTGGAAAAGCACCGGGGATAACACAGGATAGAAAAGGCTGCGGCAAAACGGTCGTTTTGCCGCAGCCTTCTTTTTACCGTTTTGATCTCAGGAACACTTCCCCTGTGGGAACAAAGAGCGTATAGATCACGCTGGTATAGCCTTCTCCCGTTTCGTCCGGCAGCAGCACGGCTTCGGGCATCACGCAGTTCCATACGACAAGGTCGCCCTCGCCGAAGAGGTAAAACGTGCCCGGCTCGTCCGTTTCCGCGCTGTATTTCATCCGGCACGGGCCTTCCGCCGTTCCGGGCATGGGCAGGGACAGCACGCGCCCGTCCTCGTAGACGAAATACAGCGCGCCGACGGCGTCCTCCCCGTCCCGGAACTCCCCGTAGACCGGGTCGCCGCCGCTGACCGGCCAGCGTTCCCACGCGCCGCCGGAGTTATAGCCCGCGCCGCAGTCCGGCACGATCTCGATGGGGACTTCCTTCCCGTTCACCATGCTCGTCAGGCTCTCTAGCGCGGCGACAGCCTTTTTTGCGCTTCCGTACTGTATGGGTTCCGGCGTGAAAACCGGCGCAAGCCCGGTCAGTACCCGCGCTTCCGAAGCGCCCGCCCGTGCGGAGACGGTCTGCACTGCGCGTCCGGCGCTGTCCCATTCGCAGACGACATTCTTGCGGAAGCGCGGCGTTTCGCCGGATACGTCCAGCGTCACGCAGCGGCTGCCCTCATCGTAGAACAGCAGCACCTCGTCCCCGTGCTTCACGCCGCCCGAGAGCATCACGCCGCCGACGTTCGTGTCCCCGTGGGCGTGATACCAGCAGTCGGATTCCGGCACGTAGCTATAGCTGAGCGTGAGATCCCCGAAATCCACGCCGGTATACGTGCGCAAATACGCCAGCAACTCATTGCGGGGCAGCACGTCCGTGGGGCATTCCGTGACCCAGTACCCGGTGTGTGCGAGATATGCCCGGACCTCCTCCTGCGTCGGGGTATGCCCAATGCCGATATACAGCAGCTCGTCCAGATTTATTTCCAGCGGGTTCATATAGGTCGAGGTCAGGAAGCCCATGCGGTGATAGTCCTCATTGAACCAGTCCGTCCAGCTCTGCAGCTCCGCTTCGCTGAGGACTTCCGGCGCCTCGTCCGCATAGAGGTCGCCTGCCCAGCGAAGCCACGCTCCGGCAGATTCCGCTGCCGCTCCGGTCGGGAATTTCCCCACCTGCACGTCCGCCTCCGCAGCCCAGACCTCCGCGCCGCCGACGAGGGTCAGGCGCAGCCAGCCGTCCTCCCGGCGCACGATGGTGCCATAGCCATCCAGCGTAAGGGTATCCTCGCGGCTTCCGCTTTCCGTCAGTCTGAAAACCGTCGCCCCGGTGGGAACGCAGACCGGGTTCGTCACTTCATCACGCAAGCTGTCGTCATAGGGGCGGGTATCCCGCTCCCGAAGCCAGCCGGTGACATAGCCGGGCAGCTTGAGATCGAAGCCCTGCACGACCAGCCAGCATTCTCCGTCCGCATCCTCTGCAGCGACGACCGTGAGCAGCGTCCCCGCCGGGATCTCCCACAGCGTTTCATTCCCATTTGGGACGTTCCGCATGGCCGCGGCGGCGGCGGTGAGGATCGTATCGCCCGCTGCGGGATTCGCATAGGCATCCGTTTCTTCCACCGGGGCGGGCGGCTCCACAGCCTCCGCGCCGTCATCCGGCTCGAATCGGGCCCGTACCGCTTCGCCGCCCGCAGGCACGGTATACTCCGTCACGTCGGAGAACATATCCGCGAACAGCTTATGGCCCTTCTCGTTGTCCCAGCAGACGAATCTCCAACCCGCGTCCGGCTCGGCGATGAGTGTCAGCGCTTCGCCCTCCATGAAATAGATCGACGTGCCGGAATAGACCCCGTACCAGCTCTCATTGCCCGCGTCATCCGTATGCGTGACGCTGGCTTTCCCGCCCTCCGTGACCGAGACGGTCACGGTCACACGATTCGACGGGGCAAATACGGGCTTCAGCTCCGCGTCTGAGTCCGGCATGGTGAACACGGTATCGCCGCTGTGTTCGTCCTCCACCTGCCCGGCGGAAAGCTCCCAATGGTCGAAGCGCCAGCCCGGATCGGGCCGGACGGTGAGGAGGATCTCCTCCCCTTCTGCGTATTCGCCGGTGATGAGCGCCGCGTAGCCCGCCGGGAAGCTGCCGCCCTCCGAACCCGCGATGGTCAGGGAATACAGCGGCTTCGCGACCCGCCCCAGCGCCTTTTCCGCGGCGGCGATCCGGTCGGTGCTCGCGTCATCGGGATAGTCGCCCTCCAGACAGGGCCGGAAGATCTCCGGCAGCGGTGCATCGAAGGAACACCAGCCGTCCAGCCCCCGCAGATGCAGGATGAACCGGGCGGGCAGATCGTGGTCAAAGCAGATCTCGTCCGCCGCTGTTTCTTCCGTCAGGATAAATTCGCTCACGCTATGTGGGCCGCTGACGAAGCTCTCATACCCCACCAGCACCCGCCGCCCGTCCGACAGTCGGCCTTCCATCAGCTCGACGGTAAAGGTGAATTTTTCCTTCTTTTCTCCCTCTGCTTTCAAGGTACAGTCCAGCGTCAGCTTCGTTCCCTCCCGCTCCGCGTTCCGGATGGTCAGCGTGCAGGGGGACTTTTCCAGCGTTCCGGCGTGGTCGTCCCGGTACAGCTCCGATAGATTTCCGTATCGGGCGCCCGTGAGGATGACCGGCTCCTCGGATGCCCGCTTTCCCGCGAAGGCGCAGAGCGCCGCGATGATCGCCAGCGTAAGCGCCAGCACCGTGATCCACAGGGGCAGCTTCCCCTTCCGGGCGATCATGCGCACCCGCTCCCGCAGGGCCTTTTTCCCGCCGGACATGGCGGTGGCGGCGCTGAGCAGGCCAGCCTTTTTCTTCCCGGCGGCAAGGGCGATGAGCGTTTCGCCGTAGGCTTCCCACTCGCCCGCGCCCAGCGACCGCACCGCGCCCGCATCGGCCCAAAGCTCGCTGTCCTGCCGCGAGAGGGCCGCCGCCCACCATGCCAGCGGGTCGAACCAGTGGAGCGCCAGCGCCGCAGCCCGGCACAGCGCCCAGAAGCCGTCCCCATGGCGGAAGTGGCTCCGCTCATGGGCCAGTACGTGTCGGAGCTTTTCCGGGTCCGCCGCCGTGTCGGGTGAAACGTAGACCGTCCAGCCGAACAGGCAGCTGGAATCCAGCCCCTCCGCCGCATAGACCGGCAGCGGACATTCCACTTGGAGGCGCGTCCGCCGTTTCCGGAGCCGCAGCGCCAGCGCGAGATTTTCCAGCAGGAACACCGCTGCCGTGATGCATACGCCCGCCAGCCACAGCTTCGGCAGCAGCCGGGCAAGGATGCTTTCCGGCGTATCCCGGAAGAAATAGGTGTGCAGGTCGGCTTTTTCCCCATCGGAAGGGTAGCCCTGCACTTTATAGACTTCGCCGCCATGCTGTTCTTCCGCCGCTTCGACGCTCAGAGGCGTGTCCGTCATCGTGCCCGCATAGACGGGCTTCTGCGTCGTTTCATAGCGTTCCTCCGCGGTCACCAGCGGCCCGACCGTCTGCCGAAGCAGTTCCGTGCCGCTGAGATTCGTATGGAACAGCGTGACGGGCAGCAGCAGCCGCAGGAGCGCCAGCAGCCAGAGCGCACAGCGGAAACCGGGGCGCATCCGCTTTCCGAGGATGGCACGCAGCGCGATGAGCGCCGCCAGCAGCAGCGCCGAGGAAAGCAGCCATTCCTTAGTCACGGTCCTTCCGCCCCTCCCGCAGGATGCGGGTCAGCTCGTCGATCTCCGCGTCCGTCAGCTCACATTCCTGCGCCATGGTGCTCACCAGCAGGCCGAGTCCCCCGGTCTTCACCCGGCTGAGGCATTGCCTCGCCTCCTGCCGCACCGCGTCCGTCTGCTCCAGCACCGGGTAGAAGCGCTTTGCCCGGCCGCCTTCTTCCACCCGCACCGCGCCCTTTTCCCCGAGGCGCAGCAGCATCATGTTTACGGCGGCCTTCGTCCAGCCCGTGTCCTCCCGCAGTTCCTTCACCAGTTCCCCGATCGTGCGGGGCGCGGAAGTCCACAGCAGGTTCATGAGCTTCCATTCCCCGTCTGAAAGGCTGTTCTGCCGCATAGCCCGTCCCTCCTTGGATAACAGTTGTTATCTGCATCGTAGCATATAGGATAACACTTGTCAACCTTGTTTTGCGCCCGCGGCTGTGGTATATTACAGTTGGTGATGCAGATGAACAAGGTCATGGCTATTGATTATGGCGACGCCCGCACCGGCGTTGCTTTTTCCGACCCGCTGGGGATGCTGGCGGGGGAAACGACGGTGCTGGAATCCTGGAACCACGAAAAGCTGGTGAACGCGCTGGTCGAGCTGGCCCGCAGCCGGGCGGCGGATCCCGTCGTGCTGGGTCTCCCCCGGAACATGGACGGGACGGAGGGGCCCCGTGCGGAGAAATGCCGCGCCCTCGCCGCCGAGCTGGAAGATCGTGGGCTGCGCGTGGTGCTGGTGGATGAGCGGCGCACCACCGTGGAGGCGCACGCCATCCTCTCCGAAGCGGGCAAGCACGGGAAGCAGCGGAAGCAGCGCATCGACGCGGTGGCAGCCACGCTGATCCTGGAAACCTATCTGAACGGGCAGCGGTAACGGGAGGCAGCGGAATGGGATATTTTCTGAATCATATGCTCAGCAGCCGCATCGTCGCCGCGCTGATGGATCTGCTCTTTCTGGTCATCTTCGCCTTCGCCGTCATCGGCGTCATCGCCACGGTCTCGTGGGTGAAAAAGCGGAAACGGGGCCGCAGAAGATAAGAAGCAAATTAGCACTCTCAATTCGAGAGTGCTAATTTTTACAGTTTCTTCATATTCCGGACATGACTTCTCCATTTTCCGGGTCTATTCTAAGCGCGTCAAGAGGAAAGAAACCCGACCGAGACCGGCTTCGCGCCGGAATGCATAAATGCCCGGTCATGCGGGCATCCTGCGAGAAAAGGAGGATCATCATGATGTTTGGACTGACCACTTACCGCGACAACCAGAGACTCACCTACAATCCCTTCCGCGAGATGGAGGAGCTGGAGAAGCGCTTCTTCGGACAGGCGCTGGATGGGTTCCGCTCCGCCGCACTGGCGGACTTCCGCACCGACGTGCGCGACACCGGCGACGCCTACCTGCTGGAGGCGGATCTGCCCGGCTTCGAGAAGGACGCCATCAAGCTGGACGTGAACGGCGACACCCTGACCATCACCGCCGAGCGCCACAGCGACCACGAGGATAAGGACAAGAAGGGCGCCTACGTGAGCTGCGAGCGCTCCTACGGCAAATACGAGCGCAGCTTCGACGTGAGCAGCGTGGACGCCGAGGGCATCAGGGCGAAATACGCCAACGGGGTGCTGACCCTGACCCTGCCCAAAAAGCAGGAGGTGCTTCCCGCCTCCCGCTGCATCGAGATCGAATAAGGGAAAAACACTTCGGGGCGCTTCCGGTTTCGGAAGCGCCCCGGTTTTTTCATGTTTCCACAATGGTCAGCTCGCCCTTTTCCGGTCTGCATTCGGAAAAGGCCCAGTCGATGTCCCGCCCGTTGAGCAGCCCGTACAGGCACTTCACCACGCCCGCATGGGTGACGATGAGGATATCCCGGCTGCTGTCCGCCGTCAGCAGAACGTTCAGCGCCCGGCGGACCCGGTACTGCACCATATAAAAGCTCTCGCTGCCTTCATCGAAGCGGTAGCTCATGAGATACTCGCCCCGGCGGGCATATTCCTTCGGATAGTCCCGCTGCACGTCCGCAATGAGCCGCCCGTCCCATGCGCCGAGGCTGATCTCCGCAAAGCCGTCGATTTCCATCATCGGCAGGTCCAGCGCCCCGTTTACCAGCGCCGCGCTGTCCCTCGCCCGCCGGAGCGGGCTGTGATAGAGCGTTTTCGCCCGAAGCTCCATCCCGGCCAGACGCTGCCCCGCCGAGACCATCTGCGCCCGCCCCGCCTCGGAGAGGTGCGCATCGTAGCGGCCCATGACCACCTTGCCGGAATGCGGCTCGGTGGCGCCGTGGCGCAGCAGGAAAAACCGCCGCCCACGGATGCGCCCGGCAAGCCCGTCATCCTCTGCATAGCGGCAGAGTGCCGCGTAGTCCGCCGGGGTATCCATGTCCAGCACCGTGCCCTCCCACGGCATCGGCAGCCGCAGCATCGTGCTTTCATGCAGCCCCCGTGCGCCCTTGAGGCCGCCGGGGCCGCCGTACGTCAGAATATCCTCAAAATACCGCCGGGGGATCCACAGGGGATGCCCGTTCTTTCCCTCATAGGTAGGCAGCGCAAATTCCCTCCGGTCTCCCGCGCAGGCAACGAGCTGCCGCACGGCCTCCTTCTCCACCGCCGCGCAGTCGCAGGGCAGGAGCAGAACACCTTCCGCGCCCAAGGCCGCGAAATGCCGGACACCCGCCAGCACGGAGGTGAACATTCCCCCATCGTAGTCCGGGTTATACAGCTCCGCCGCCCCCGTCGAAGCGATGAGAGGCCGCAGCTCAGAAGCCCGGTGACCGGTGACGACGGCCGTTTCCGCCCCGGCAGCCTGCAGGCAGGTGATGCTCCGCTTCAGGGCGGGTACACCGCACACCGGCAGCAGCGGCTTGAACTCCCCCATGCGGGAGGAATAGCCCGCCGCAAGAATGACCCCGCCGATCACAGCTTTTCCGCCGTGAGCAGGAAATAGCCGGTGTTCTTACCGATCTTCGCCTTGCAGCAGGGCTTCGCGCCTGCGGGCAGCGTATCCTGCCAGAAGGCGTTCATGGAGCCGTGGTCCATCAGGAGCTGGGCATACCAGTCCTGCAGCTGCTTCGTCCGGTCGCGGAAATAGGTGATCTCGAAGCCGGTCTCCCGGATGGCGTGGAGCAGATTGTCCACCACGAAAGCCCCGTCCAGCAGATAGGGTGAGGGGATCTGATCCGCTGTTTCGCAGTCGCCCTCGTCCCGGGGCGTGTTCAGGATGCGCTTTGCTTCGTAATACACTTCCCCGGCCTTATCCGCATCGGGGTTGATGACATACAAGTCAGAGATCGCCACCTTCGCGCCCTTTTTCAGCACGCAGTACAGCTCATTGAGCATCTCGTCGTGCCGGGTCATCAGGCTGAAGGAGCATTCCAATATCGCCCCGTCGAAATACAGGCTGGGGAAATCCAGACTCATGCCGTCTGTTTCCCGCAGCTTGAAGGCCGGGTCCAGTGCCTGCGCCGCCTCCAGCATCTTCGGGTCGCTGTCGCAGCCCACGGGCTTGATCCCGTATTCGTTTTTCAGAAGCTGCATGGTGCCGCCCATGCCGCAGCCAACGTCCAGTATCCGGTCTCCGGCTTTCCAGCCGCAGGCCTTCACCGCCTCCCGGGTCAGCGCCTCGCCGCCGGGATGCAGAGAGAGATTTGCCATGGTCCTATCCTCCGTTTTCGCCTGTTTCTCAGGCGGTTCTTATGCCAGAATGTCCCGGATGCCGTTCACGTCCTTCGCCGTGGTGACCACGAGGACCTGATCGCCCCGGTGGATCTGCTCCCTGCCGTCGGGAATGACGATCTTTCCGGCGCGGATGATGCAGGCGATCAGCAGGTTCTTCCGCAGCTTCAGATCCTTCAGCGGGACGCCCGTGATCCGTTCCTGCACCTCGTTCACAACGAACTTCAAAGCCTGCGCTTTTCCGCCGCAAAGCTCGTGCAGCGTTTCCACGTTGGCCCCTTCCGCGTTGGACATCCCGCGCACGTAGCGCAGGATCAGCTCCGCCGTGATGTGCTTGGGGTTGAGCATACTGTCCAGCCCCGCCTTTTTGCCCAGATCCTCCAGCGCACCGCTGTTGACCTTCACGATCACCTTCCCAACGGTATGCAGGGAGGCGGCATACATCCCCAGAACGATGTTTTCCTCATCCGAACCGGTCATGGCGCAGAGTCCGTCCATCCCGTCGATGCCGGCTTCGCCCAGAAAGCCCCAGTTTCCGCTTTCGCCGCACTGGATCACCGCCTCCGGCAGCAGCTCGCAAAGCTCCCTGCAGCGCGCCTCGTTCCGTTCCAGGATCGTCGGCTCCGCGCCGATACCGATGAGCATCTTCGCCAGATAATAGCTCATGCGCCCGCCGCCGGTCAGCATGACCCGGTCCAGCCGGTTCAGCGGCAGTTTCAGCTTGCGGAAGGCGCGATTCACCTCTGCAGGCTCCCCGGTCACGCCGATCACGTCGCCCGCCCGCAGGACGAAATCGCCCCGGGGGATGAAGGCCTCCCCGTCCCGCATGACGGAGCAGACCAGAATGCGCGCGCCGATGGCCTTATTGATGTTCATGAGGCTCTCGCCGTCCAGACTGCTGCCGGACGGAACGGAGATCTCCACGATCTCAGCCCGGCCGCCCGCAAACACCTCGATATTCCACGAAGAGGGGAACCGCAGCAGACGGAAGAACTCCGTCGCGGCGGAATACTCCGGGTTCACGTACAGGCTCAGGCCCAGCTCCCCGGCGAGAAAATCCATCTGCTCCACGTAATCCGGGTCGCGGACGCGGGCGATGGTGTGCTTCGCGCCCAGCTTTTTTGCCAGCAGGCAGGCCAGCAGATTCTGCTCGTCGGACGCGGTGGTGGCGATCATCAGGTCGGCCTTGCCGACGCCCGCCTCCTCCATGACGCTACGGGTGGCGCAGTTGCCCTCGACGCCCATCACGTCATACTGGTCGTTCATGTCACTCAGCCGCGCAGCGTCCGTGTCCACCACGGTGACGCTGTGTTTTTCCCGGCTCAGCTGCTGCGTCAGCTCTTCGCCGACTCTGCCGCAGCCCGCGATAATGATATTCATATACGTACCTCCTTCCGGACTGTACGCCTGTCAGTCCGCCTCGGTCACGGTGAAATCCACGTAGGCGTAATCCAGCGTCCAGGAATCGTCCTCCGTTCCCAGATAAAAGCCGATGCTGGTCTCGCCGGGGCCGACGGCGGTCACGGTCACAGGGAACAGGCCGCTGTCCGGATCCGCGCTGCCCATTTCCGCAGTGATGATGGCGGCGTCCTCCTCGAAATAATCGCACCAAGCCCACATATCGACCTTGTAAAGGTGGTCGGAGGGCGTATAGCCCACGTAGAAGGTGAAGCTTTCGCCGACCTGCAGCGAGACGGCGCTCTCATCCTCCGCCCCGTCGAACACCACCGCACCGTAAAGCACGGTGACGGGGATATCTCTCGCGGCCAGCGTTTCGCCCTCGCCGTAATAGTAGACGAGATGGAGAATGGTGCTGCCCTCGCTCTCGGGGGTGATCTCCAGATAGTTCCGGTCGCCTTCCCAGCCGCGCCATTCGTATTCCAGAATGCTCTCGTCATCCAGATAGGCGGAGATGGTGGAGCCTTCGTTGTGTTCCTCGGAGTAGGCGTAGATCTCCAGCGACCAGGTATCGAACAGGTTCATGGTGATCTCATCGTACACGGTCTCCAGATAGTTGCCGTCGGTCGCCTCCACGTTGCCCGCGCCAACGGTCACGTGAACGGTCTTGGTATCCAGCATGATATCCGAATCGGTCTCGAAGCAGTAGATGGTGATATCCGTGGAGCCGATGCCGGCGGGGGTCAGATAGAGGGGGATGCTGTCTCCGTACCATTCGCCCCACTCACAGGTGATCACGTCGGTGTTGCCGATCTCATACTGCACGGTGACGCCGCCGCAGTTTTCCTTCAGCACGTCTACGTTCAGGTATTCCCAGTCCATGATGCCCATATCGAAGGCTTCGCTGCTCAGCTGCACCACGCCGCTGGGGCCGCTCATCCGCTCGGTGAAGGACTCCCACGCCTCGGTCTGCACGTCCTCCAGATAGGTCATGGGGATGGCAAGGTTCAGGTTCTGCCCGTCCGTATAGGTGGCGGAGGTGATGCCGATGACCTCGCCGTACTTATTGATCAGCGCGCCGCCGCTGCTTCCGGGGCTGATGGCCGCGCTCATCTGGATGTAGTTCATACCGTCGTCCAGCCGGTGGGGGTTGGAAATGATACCGGCGGAGATGGTATTCTGCAGGCCCAGCGGGCTGCCGATGGCATAGACGGTCGCGCCGCCCACGTCATAGTCCGGGTCGCCCACGGGCAGGGTCTTGAAGCCCTCGCCCTCGATCTGCAGCACGGCCCAGTCCTCTGCCGGATTGCAGTCATAGATGCCTTCCACGCTGTATACTTCGCCGGTATCGGAGAGGGTGATGCTGGCGGTGGTCGCGCCGGAGATGACGTGATAATTCGTAACGGCCACGCCGTCCTCCGTCAGGAAGAAGCCGCTGCCGGTCTTGATGCACCAGCCGTATTCATCGTAGATCTCCACGTAGAACACCGCGGGCGCGCAGCGGGCATAGACCTGCTCCGGCGTCAGCTCCGGGTCCGGCGTGGGTTCGGGGGTAGGCTCCGGCGTCGGCTCGGGCGTGGGTTCCGGGGTGGGTTCCGGCGTCGGCGCCGGGGGCGGCTCCGGCGTTGTCAGCACGGGCGCGGGGGGCTCCGTGGTGGGGGGGACGGTCTCCGGCCCGTCCCCGGCGGCGGCGCGGGGGGGGGGGCCGGGGGGGGTTCCGGGGCCGGCGCCGGGGTCGGCTCCGGCGTTGTCAGCACGGGCGCGGGGGTCTCCGTGGTGGTGGGAACGATCTCCGGCCCGTTCCCGGTGCAGGCCGCGAGGCTCAGCAGCAGGAAGCAGGCAAGGATCAGAGCGAAGGCTTTTTTCATGGTCGGGTCCTCCTTATGTTCGTTGGGGGGTATATCTGTATGTTCAGGATCTTCGTGATCTTCCCGGGGTTATATCTGCCCCCGGTACTGCAGGGCCTCCGCCAGATGCGTGACCTCGATGGTCTCCGCACCGGCAAGGTCCGCGATGGTCCGCGCCACGCGCAGCACCTTGTCATAGCTCCGCGCCGTCAGTCCCAGCCGGGCATAGGCGGCCTTCATCATGGCTTCCCCGGCTTCATCCAGCCGGCAGCTCTCCTGCAAGAGTTTCCCGGAAAGACGTGCGTTCACCGTTTCGCCGGTTCCGGCAAGGCGCTGCCGCTGCACTTCCCGCGCCCGCTCCACACGTGCGCGGATCTCGGCGCTGCGCTCCCCGTTGGGGATGGCCCGCAGCTCGTCATATTCCAGACTTCGGACCTTCAAGGTGATATCCATCCGGTCCAGCAGGGGGCCGGAAATGCGCTGCCGATAGGCCCGCACCGCACTCTCCGAGCAGGTGCAGCGGCCCGAGGGATGCCCGTACCACCCGCATTTGCAGGGGTTCATGGCGCAGATGAGCATGAAGCGGCTGGGATAGGTCTCCGCCCCGGCGGCGCGGGAAATGGTCACTTCCCCGGTCTCCAGCGGCTGGCGCAGCACCTCCAGCGCATCCCGGTCAAATTCCGGCAGCTCATCCAGAAACAGTACGCCGTTGTGCGCAAGGCTGATCTCCCCCGGCCGCGGATTCGGCCCGCCGCCGCTGAGGCCCGCGGGCGAAACGGTATGGTGCGGGGCGCGGAAGGGCCGCACGGCCACCACCGGATTCTCCGCCCCGGTGAGGCCCGCGATGGAGTGGATCTCCGTGGTCTCCAGCATCTCCTCCCGGGTCATCAGCGGGAAGATGCCCGGCAGACGCCCGGCCAGCATACTCTTGCCCGCGCCCGGCGGGCCGGAAAGCAGTACGTTATGTCCGCCCGCGACGGCCACCTCCAGCGCCCGCTTCACGTCCTCCTGCCCCTTCACGTCGGCAAAGTCCGGCACGGAATCCAGCAGCCGCGCCGGGGAAAAGTCCTCCTTCGCCCGGGTCAGCATCGCTTCCCCGGTGAGGTGGGCCAGCACCTCGGCCACCGTCTCCGCCCCGTAGACCTCGATCCCGTCGGCAAAGGCGGCCTCAGAAGCATTGGCAGCCGGGACGAAGATGCGCTTAAGTCCCGCCCGCTCCGCCGCCAGCGCCATGCTCAGCGCGCCGGAAACGGGCCGCAGCGCCCCGCCGAGGCTCAGTTCGCCGATAAAGGCGCTGTCCTCCGGCAGCGGTTCCAGCTGCTCCGTGGCAGCCAGCACGCTGAGAAAGATGGGCAGATCGTAGGCCGTGCCGCCCTTGCGTGTCCCCGCCGGGGCCAGATTCACCGTGGTGCGCCCCGGCTTGAAGGCGAAGCCGCAACTTTTGACCGCAGCCCGCACCCGGTCGCGGGATTCCTTCACCGCCGCATCCGGCAGCCCCACGATCTCAAACTGACTGTTCACCCCATGGGAATAGAAGCATTCCACCGTTACCCCGTAGCCGCGGATGCCCTGCACCCCCATGCTGCGGACGGTCTGCGTTCCCACTGCCATGCCCGTCGTCCTTTCGTATGTTTATTCGGCAAGCGCGCCGCCGTTCAGCAGCTTTCCCGCCATTTCCCGGTCGCCCAGACACCAAACCAGATCTCCGGGCAGCATGACCATATTCAGGTCCGGCTGCGAGATGGGCAGGCCGGAACGCTGCAGCCCCACGACCATGCAGCCGATCTGCTGCCGCAGCCCGCTGTCCCGAATGGTGCTGCCCGCAAGGGGGCTGCCCTTCTCCACCGGCACCGCGTAGGAATAAAGGTCGTTCGAGCGGTCGTCCTCCGTTTGTATAAACTGCCGGAGCGTGGGCGGCTCCGATTCCGGGAGCTGCAGCCCCAGCCGGAAGGAGCGGAGATTTTCCGCTTCGCCGATGACGCAGACCGTGTCGCCCGATTTCAGTTCAAATTCTCCGTCCGGCATCCGGAAGTGCTTTTTCTCCCGCATGACCTTGATGACGTTCACCCCGTAGCGCTTGCCCCAGCCCAGCTTCACAAGGCTTTTTTCCGTTTCCGAAGCCGGGCAGACAAAGGTCAGCACCCGCAGACGTTCATCCAGCCACTCCGTCACGGCCCCGTCCTCCGCGAATTTCTGCAGTTGCCGCTCATTCAGATTGGCAAGGAAGCGGGTCTCCAGCCGAAAATAGGCCGTATCCAGCCAGCGCAGGCGGCTCAGCACGATGACCGCCGCCAGCAGCACCGGCAGCGCCCACAGGCTGTTCAGCCCGGCGATGAGCCGCAGCGGCAGGAACATGAGCAGCACCGCCAGCAGCAGCCGCAGCCCGTTCAGTCCCATCAGGGGCAGACGGTAGGCTTTTTTCTCCACCCACAGCGCCGTGTAGGCCGGGCTGCGGGTATCCAGCATGGGCCGGATGAACAGAAGGATGCAGGCATACACCGCCGCAAGGGTGATCACGCGGCTGACGGTCAGGTTCAGCCCGACCTTTTCCAGCGCGGGCAGGAGCAGGAATTTCCCCAGCAGCGCGAAGCCGAACATCAGTACGCCGTAGAGCGCAGTGCGCCCCAGCCAGCGCTTCAGGAAGGCGGCCCAATCGCTGTCCCGTTCCTTTTCCTCCGGCTCCCCGTCCGTATACCGGTCCAGCTTTTTCACCAGCGCCGCCGGAAGGACCTTCACCGCAAGGCCGAAGACCTTATCCGCATTCTTGATAAAGAAGGGCGTGGTGATGGTGGTGAGGAAGGAGACGGAGATGATGATGGGATAAACGTAGTCGCCGATGACGCCGAGGCTCTGCCCCAGCGAGGCGATGATAAAGGCAAATTCCCCGATCTGCGCCAGCGAGCAGCCGCAGCGGACGGCGCTCCTGAGCTTCTGCCCGGAGAGCAGTACGCCCACGGTGGACATGAATAGCTTGCCCACGATGGTGACCGCCGTGACGATCAGGATAGGGACGATGTATTTCACGACCAGCGCCGGATCCAGCATCATACCTACGGAGAGGAAGAACACCGTTCCGAACAGGTCCTTCACGCTGCCTGTAAGATGCTCGATGCGCTCGGCGTGGACGGTGCCCGCCAGCAGGCTGCCCGCGAGGAAGGCCCCCAGCGCGCTGGAAAAGCCCAGCGCATCCGCCAGCAGCACCATGCCGAAGCAGATGCCCAGCGAGACGATGAGCAGCGTCTCGTCGTTCATCAGATTCGCGGCCTTTTTCAGCAGCGTGGGCAGCAGGTAGATGCCGAGGATGAGCCACAGGGCCAGATACAGCACCAGCAGGCCCAGCTTCACGGCCAGCTCCCCGCCGGAGATGCTCTGGCTGACGGAAACGGTGCTGAGTACGATCATCATGAAGATGCCCGCGATGTCCTCGATGACCAGCGTGCCAAAGACCAGCGTGGCGAAGCTCTCCTTCCGCACGCCCAGTTCGTCGAAGGATTTGATAATAATGGTGGTGCTGCTCATGCTGAGCATACCGCCCAGGAATACGCTGTCCATGGTTCCCCAGCCCATGGCCTGCCCCACGAAAAAGCCGATCAGCAGCATCCCGGCCACCTCCGTCAGCGCGGTGACGATGGCGGTGCCGCCCACCTCCGTGAGCTTGTGCAGGTTGAATTCCAGCCCCAGCGAGAACATCAGCACGATGATGCCGATCTCGCTCCAAACATCGATGGCTCCCACGTCCGCCACGGTAAAGAACAGGGGCATATACGGGCCGATCAGGAACCCTGCGACGATATACCCCAACACCAGCGGCTGATTGAGCTTTTTGAACAGAATGGTCACCACGCCGCCGGTGAGCAGCATGATGGCAAGGTCGGAAATGAGCGTGGGAAGATGCATGGACGCCTCCTTTTGATTTACGATATGGCCTGATTTTCCAGATAACTATCATATCCTATTCCGGGCTTAAATGCAAGTGCGGCAGCGCACGGCGGGAAGGATTTCCGGTTCAGCGGCCCGGGATCCATGGCCGCTCCACGCAGGCCCGCGGATTTCGCGAAGCGGAAAAGCGGCTGCGGAGCATCTGCCCCGCAGCCGCCGAAGTCGGTCTGTGATCACACTTTTTTCGGTTTCCGGTTCTTCTCATAGAGGATGCGCAGCCCGTCCAGCAGCAGATCCTCGTCCAGCAGGATCTCCCGCTTGCAGTGGGGCACGATCTTGCTGCTCAGACCGCCGGTGGCGATGACCACGCACTTGTCGCCCAGCTCCGCCTCCACCCGGTCGATCAGCCCGTCCAGCATGGCGGCGTTGCCGTAAATAAGGCCGGACTGCATACTGTCCACCGTGGTATTGCCGATGACCTGCTTCGGTTCATCGAAGGAGATGCGGGGGAGCTGCGCGGTGCGGGACGCGAGGGCATCAAAGGAGACCATCACGCCGGGGTAGATGATAACACCCCGGAACAGGCCCTTCTTATCCACCACGCTGATGGTGGTGGCGGTACCCATATCCAGCAGGCAGAGATTCTCCCCGGGGTATTTCTGCATAGCGGCCACGGCGGCCACCACCAGATCGGCCCCCAGCTCCTTGGGGTCGCCGGTGATGTTCAGCCCGGTCCGGATGCCGGGACCGACCACCAGCGGCGCTTCGCCGGTGATCAGCTCCACCACGGAGATGATGATGTTGTTCAGCGGGGGCACCACGCTGGAAAGGATGCTGCCCTCGATGCTGCCGGGCTTCACATGATAAAGCTCCAGCAGATTTTTCAGCATGACGGCGTATTCCGCCTCCGTCTCGTTCAGGTTCGTGGAGATGCGGGTGAGGAAGCTGATACTGTCCCCCTCGATGCCGCCGATGACGATATTCGTATTGCCGATATCAAATGCAAGGATCATAGATACCTCATTTCTTTTCCGGTGCCGCGTTGCTGCTCTTGTCGCCCAGACCCTGCTTGCGGCCCAGCGTTACCAGCCGGACGATCACGGGGCTGAGGATCACGTTCACCAGCAGTTCAAAGAGGAAGTTGCCGCCGGCGAGACCGAGGAACATATAGGCCGCCACGTTGTCGCCGAAGCCCATGCCTTCTGCCCAGCCCGCCACGGTATCCAGGAAGAACAGCGGGCAGCCCAGAAGGAAGATGCCCGTATTCACCACCGGACAGACCACAGCCGCCGCAAACACGGCGAAGGTCATATTGATCTTCTCCAGCTTCCGGTAGACGAAGCCCGCGCAGAAGCCCGCCAGCACGCCCTTGAGCACCACCACCACGATGGTCCCGAAGGGGTTCACCGCGAGGAACGCCGCCGCGTCGCCGGTGAGAAAGACGGCGAGGGCAAAGACGAAGCCCAGCCACGCGCCCGCCTTCGGTCCATACAGCGCCGCGCCCACCACGATGGGCACCAGCACCAGCGAGATGGAAAAGACCCCGAAGCGGATGAACTGCCCCAGATACTGGAGCACGACCACGATGGCGGTGAACAGTGCCAACGCCACGAGCCGTTTGGTGTCGAACTTTTTCGCACCAGTTGCCATATTCAATTACCTCCCTGCTGTCGCCCCGCCTCTGCGGGTGCGGCGCAAATTTGATGCTATTATACAGAAGTGATACGCATTTGTAAACTGTTTTCTGTCGGGAAACGGTCCCGGATCAGAAAATCCCGGCGGGACCGCAGTCCCGCCGGGCATGAATTTCATCGCAGCATCGTCACAGATACCGCCGCAGCACCTTCCGGTTCTCCATTTCCAGCTCCCGCAGGTGTCTGACCGCGGCGCGCTGCTGTTCCGGCGAGGCGGCGGCGATGGCCTCCCCGGCCAGCTCCGTCAGTTTTTCCGCCGTCACGTTCTGCAGGTCGATATCCCGCTCCTGTCCGATATAGCGCAGGAAGGAGCGCACCTTCGGGTCATAGACCACGCCCACCAGCGGCGTGCCCTGTCCGGCGGCGAAGATGAGCCCGTGCAGGCGCATGGAGATCACCACGCGCATCCGACTGAGCAGACCGGCCATCGCCTCCGCGCCGTAGGGCTCCCGGAGCAGCACCGCCCCGGTCTTCATCTGCCCGGCCACCAGCTCGGCGGCGCGGACGTCCTTGACCCGGTCGATGGCCAGGAAGATCGGTTTCAGGCCCGCTTTTTCGCACAGCTCGTCCGCCGCACGGGCAAACGCCGCCGCCTTTTCCTCAAATCCCGGCCACGGGCGCAGGATAAATGCCGCATAGCTGCCCGTCGGCTCCAGCCCGGCAGTCAGCATGAGTCCTTCCGTCTCTTCCGGTCCGGCGGCGGGCAGCGTCAGGCTCGGGTCCGCCGCCAGCAGCACCTCGGGGCCGCTGACGCCCAGCTCTTTCAGTTCCGTGAGCGAGCTCTCCTCCCGCAGGGTGATCACGTCCGCGCAGCGGGAGATCGTCCTTGCCGCCAGCCCCCGGTCGCCCCGGCGGGTCACCGGGCCGGTGCCGCAGCCGTACATCACCACGGGAACGCCATGCCGTTTCGCGGCGCGGAGCGTAAAGAGATAGAACCACAGGCTGCGGCGGCTGGTAGCGTCCTGTATCAGGCTGCCGCCGCCGTTGAGATACAGCTTCGTCCTCCGGCAGAGGCGGCGGAAGCCGAACACGTCAAAGGTATGGATGGCCTGCACCCGGTGGAGCATCCGCGTCTCCTTCGGCCTGCGGGACACCACACACACCGGTACGTCCGGGTCCGCTTCCCGGATCTCCGCGAGGATGCTGCGGAGAATGGCCTCGTCTCCGGCGTTGCCCCGTCCGTAAGCGCCGCAGACGGTGACGGTGTTCCGTTTCCCGTCCTTCCGGGTATGGCGGCGCAGGATCGTTTCATAAATATCCAGCTGGGTCTGCACCGTGGTCTCCAGCGAATAGAGGCGCATCGTCTTTTCATAGAGCGCATCGGCGTATTTTTTCCGCAGGCCTTCGTCACTCGCCAGCGCGGCAAGATGCGCCGCCAGCGTTTCCGCGTCTCCGGGCGTGAACAGGAACCCGCTCACGCCGTGGTCGATGAGCTTCGGCACGCCGCCCACCCGGGAGGACACCGTGCTGCAGTGCCAGCGCACGCCCTCCGTCAGCGCATAGGGGAAGGTCTCGCTCAGGCTGGTGAGGGTATTGATATCTAGCGAAGCATAGAAGCTGTCCGTATCCGTGAGCCAGCCGAGGAAATGCACCTTCTCCGCCACGCCCAGACTTTCGGCAAGGGCCTTCAGCTCCGCTTCCTGCGGCCCGTCGCCCGCGATGAGCAGCCGCAGCTGCGGCGCGCTCACCGCCGCGCCCGCGAAGCCGCGGATGAGCGTGGCGATGTCCTTCACCGGATTCAGCCGCGCGGCGATGCCCGCATAGACAGCGCCCGGTTCCTCCTCGAATCCGTGCGCTCGGAAAAATTCCGCCCGGGGCAGCGCTTCGCCGTGGGCATTCAGGTCCACGCCGTTATAGATGGTAAAGACCCGGTCGGCCCGGAAGCCCCGGGAGATCATCAGGTCCGCCATGGAATCGCTGACGCCGGTCATGTAATCCATTCCCCGCAGGGCCATCCGGTTCATGGTACCGAACACCAGCCCCGCCGCAGGCCGACCCATATAGTCCAGCTTCGGGTCGCTGTGAACGGTGGTCAGCAGCGGAAGTCCGCAGCTTTTCAGCAGCCACGCATTGAAATTGCCCCGGCTGCCGTGGCTGTGGATCAGGTCGTAATGTCCTTCCTTCACCAGCTGCACCAGCTGCTGCCGCACCTTCGGCAGATTCCAGCCGGGAAAAACACGCACGTCGAGGCCCATTGCCCGGGCATCCTCGGCGAAATCTCCCTCCATAAAGCAGACAAGGGTCACTTCAATGCGGCGGTTCAGCTCCTGCAGGAGCCCCAGCACGTGGGTCTTGGCGCCGCCCACGTCGCCGCCGCTGATCAGGGTCAGAATTTTCAAGGCTGTATCCCTTCCTCTTGCGAAAGTCGGCAGATTGGTGTATATTAAAATCTGTATTTCTGCCGAATGCAGGCAGAAAGCCTGCCCACACAGTATATACCATTTATTCCAACCCGTAAAGGCGTAAGTTCGCCGGAAAGAGAGTGCCAAATGGAAAAGAAGAAAAAGTGGAAGTTTAATATTGTGGATCTGGCGGTTCTGGTCATCCTGCTGGCAGCCGTCATCTTTCTCGCCGTAAAGCTCACCCAGAGCCGTGCCGACAAGCTCGATGCTTCGGGCCGCCCGACCGCTTCGGAAAACATGGCCGTTGCCCGTTTCGTGGTCGAAGTGGACGGTGTGCGGAAGGAGCTGTATGACCGGATCGCCGAGCAGCTGCCCGCCCAGCTGCTGGCAAGCGGCAAGCTGGCCAACGGTATCATCGAGAGCGCCAGCTCCGAGCCCTGCACCCTGCTGAGCGTGGAGTCCTCCAACCCGGTTAACGCCACGGAGACCGTGGTGCTGGTGCCCGACCCCTCGGTGGAATACGTCAATGCGTTCTTCACCATCCTCGCCCCCGTGGATCTGAATACGGATACCAACGTGTCCCTGTCGCAGGAGCTGCGTCTGGGCCGCATCTACTATATCAAGAGCCGCTACGTTGAGCTGACCGGCACCATCGTGGACCTGACGGTGGACGTCAACATGGATACCGAGCTGGCTGAGGTGGAGGAAGAACCTGAAACGGAGCAGACCGGGAAATGACCCGCATCTTTCTCATCCGGCACGGCGAAGCGGAGGGCAATCTCTACCGCCGCATCCACGGTGTGACCGACACGAGCCTGACAGAGCTGGGCCTCCGCCAGCTAATGCCGCTGCGGCAGCGCTTTGAGGGCGTCCGGATCGACGCGATCTATGCCAGCAGTCTCCGCCGCGCCCAGCAGACCGCCCGCGCCCTATCCGAGCCGCGGGGGCTGGAGGTGCGCATCTGCCCCGAACTCCGTGAGCAGAATATGGGCGCGTGGGAGGACCGGTGCTGGGGCTGGGCCGCAAAATACGAACCGGCACAGTATGACGCGCTGAACAAGGACCCGGAAAAGTACACGGTACCCGGCGGAGAGACCTACGGCGCCGTGCTGGAGCGCTATCTCCCCGCCATGCAGCGGATCGCCGAAGCGCACGATGGGGAGACCGTGGCCCTGTTCAGCCACGGCGGCGCCATCCGCATGGTGCTGAACCATCTGCTGGGCTATGCTTCCTCCGAGATTGCCCGTATCCCCCATTGCGACAATACCTCCGTTGCGGAGCTTACGTATGAGAACGGCAGCTTCCGTGTTCTGAACTATAACGACAATACCCATCTGCCGGAGGAGCTGAGCGCGTTCGCACGGGATACCTGGTGGCAGCAGGAGGATTTTCAGGATGGGCGGGACCTGTATTATCTGCCCATGGATCTGACTTCCAGGGCGGGGCAGCGAAGTTACCTCCGCCGCTATCGGGAAACGTGGATCGCCTCCCACGGAACGGACTTCGGCTTCTCGGACGTGTATCTCCTCCGGGCGAAGGCCACCGCCGCGGAGGACCCGGGTGCCATCGTGGAAGCGTTCAGCGTCGGCGTTCCCTGCGGGATGCTGGAGCTGAGCCCCCGCAAGGGCGCGGACGAGGGCGTGGGGCATATCAGCCTGCTGCATCTGGAAGCGGACTTCCGGGGCCGGGGGCTGGGCATCCAGCTCATCGGGCAGGCCGAATCCTACTACCGGGCGTTGGGGCGAAAGTATCTCCGGCTCTGCGTGGCGGACACGAACGAGGCCGCCCGCCGGTTTTATGACCGCTGGGGCTTCCGGGAAGCGGACCGCGAACAGGGCACGCTGGGGGAGATCCTCATCCTGACGCGGCCGATCTCCTGACAGAATGGTGTGTGAACCTGTGAAGAATCAAAAAAAGCTGCAAAATTCCGATTTTCTGCCGGTCAGCCGCGCGGACATGCTTGCCCGCGGCTGGCCGACTTATGATTTTCTGCTCATCACCGGCGATGCGTATGTGGACCACCCCTCCTTCGGCACGCCCGTCATCGGGCGGCTGCTGGAATCCGCGGGCTACCGGGTGGCCATCCTCGCCCAGCCGGACTGGCATGATGCCGAGGCCATCAAAGCCATGGGGCGGCCGGAGCTGGGCGTGATGCTCTCCGCCGGTAATCTGGACAGTATGGTGGCCCACTACACCGCCGCGAAGCGGAGGCGGGGTGAAGATTTCTATTCCCCCGGCAGGCAGATCGGTCTGCGGCCTGACCGGGCGGTCATCGCCTATTCCGGCCGGGTGCGGGAGGCGTTTCCGGGTCTGCCGGTCATCATCGGCGGGCTGGAAGCCAGCCTTCGGCGCTTCGCCCATTATGACTACTGGGATGATAAGGTGCGCCGCAGCGTGCTGTTCGATTCCGGAGCCGATCTGCTCACCTACGGTATGGGCGAACGGGCCACGCTGGAGATCGCGGCGCGGCTGAAAGCCGGGGAGCGGATCGGCGAGCTCACCGACATCCGCGGCACGGCCTGCCTGCGGAAGGAAGCGGACTGCGCTTATGCCAGCCTGCGTCTCCCCTCGTTTGAGGACGTGCGGGACGATAAGGCCGCCTATGCGGAGGCCTGCCGCATCGAATACGCGGAGCATGACGCGGTGCGGGGCCGTGCCCTCATCCAGCCTCACGGCGACCGGTATCTCATCGTGAATCCCCCCGCCGCCCCGCTGGAAACGGCGGAGCTGGATGCGCTGGCGGCGCTGCCTTTCACGCGGGAGGTACATCCCATGTATGACGCGCTGGGCGGCGTTCCGGCCATCGAGGAGGTGCGGTTCAGCATCATCCACAACCGGGGCTGCTTCGGCGGATGCAATTTCTGCTCGCTGGCCTTCCATCAGGGGCGGGCCGTCACCGTTCGCAGCCATGAGAGTGTGCTGGCCGAGGCGGAGAAGATGACGCAGCACCCGGATTTCAAGGGCTATATCCACGACGTGGGCGGCCCCACGGCAAACTTCCGACACCGCAGCTGCCTGAAACAGCTGAAAAGCGGGATGTGCGCAAACCGGAGCTGCCTCAGCCCCACGCCCTGCCCGAATCTGGGCGCCGACCATTCGGACTATGTGGCACTGCTGCGGAAGCTGCGGGCGCTGCCGGGGGTGAAGAAGGTCTTCGTCCGTTCCGGTGTGCGCTTTGACTACGTGATGGCGGACGACAGTGACGAATTTCTGCGGGAGCTGACGAAATACCACGTGAGCGGTCAGTTAAAGGTCGCCCCGGAGCACTGCATCGACACGGTGCTGGAGAAGATGGGCAAGCCGTCGGTTTCCGTATTCGAGCAGTTCAGCGAAGCCTATTCCGCGCTGAACGAGGAGCTGGGCAAGAAGCAGTATCTCGTCCCCTACCTCATGTCCTCCCATCCGGGCAGCACCCTGCGGGACGCGGTGAAGCTGGCGGTCTATCTGAAGGAACACGGCATCCGCCCCGAGCAGGTGCAGGACTTTTACCCCACGCCGGGCACCCTCTCCACCTGTATGTACTACACGGGCATCGACCCCCGCACGGGGGAAAAGGTCTACGTGCCGCGGAATTACCACGAAAAGGAGCTGCAGCGGGCGCTTCTGCAATGGTTCGACCCCACGAAGAAGGCGCTGGTCATCGAAGCGCTGCAGAAGGCGCACCGGGAGGACCTGATCGGCTACGGGCCGCACTGCCTTGTCCGGCCGGAGAAACCAACTGCCGCAGCGGGCGGCGTCAGGGGCGGCAAGGCTACCGGGAAGCAGCCTTCCGGCGGGAAAGCGGCCCGCTCCGCGCCGAAGTCCGGCGGGAAACCGCCTGCCAAAAGCGGCGGGAAGGCCGTGCAGAAGCCCGGCGGAAAACGGAAATAAGTTCAGGGCGGACCCGAATCCACGTCGGGTCCGCCCTGTTCTGTTCTTAAAACGTCTTTACAGTTCCAGCGCTTCCAGCTCGTTCACCAGCTCGCCGAAGAGCTTCAGCGCATCGGACACCGGCTGCGGCGTGGACATATCCACGCCCGCGATCTTCAGCAGGCTGATGGGGTCGGTGGAGCAGCCGCCGGAGAGGAACCTCTTATAGTCCTTCACGGCGCTCTCCCCTTCGCTGAGGATGCGGTTTGCGATGGCCACAGCGGCGGAGAAGCCGGTGGCATACTGGAACACGTAGTAATTATAGAAGAAGTGGGGAATGCGCGCCCATTCCAGCGCGATGCCCTCGTCGGAGATCATGTCCGGCCCGAAATAGAGCCTGTTCAGCGCCAGATACTTCTCGCAGAGCGCGTCCGCCGTGAGGGCCTCCCCGGCCTCGCTCATTCTCCCCATCTCCAGTTCAAATTCCGCAAACATGGTCTGCCGGTAGATGGTGCCCTTGAACTGGTCAAGGAAATGGTTGATCAGGTAGGCGCGGGCCTTTTTATCCGTGGTCTTGCCCAGCAGATGGCGCATGAGCAGGATCTCGTTGCAGGTGGAGGCCACCTCTGCCACGAAGATGACGTAATCCGAGGTGTTCACCGGCTGGGCGTGGACGCTGTGATAGCTGTGCAGCGCGTGGCCCATCTCATGGGCGAGGGTGAACATACTGTCCAGATTGTCCTTATGGTTCAGCAGCACGTAGGGATGAGGCCGGGCGCCGCCGGAGGAATACGCGCCGCTGCGCTTGCCCTCGTTCTCATAAACGTCGATCCAGCGGTTGGCGAAGCCCTCCTTCAGCAGGGCTACGTAGTCCTCTCCCAGTACGCTCAGCGCTTCCAGCACGGTCTCCTGCGCCTGCGCATAGGGGATGGTTTCCGCCGCATCGCCCACGATGGGGGTATATACGTCGTACATATGCAGCTCCGGCAGCTTCAGAAGCTTCCGCCGCAGGGCTACGTAGCGATACATCGGCTCGAAATTCTGATGCACGGCCTCGATGAGGTTGTGATACACGCTCACGGGCACTTCGTTGCGGAACAGCGCGGCCTCCAGCGTATTGGGGTATTTCCGGGCGGCGGCGAAGAAGCGCAGCTGCTTGAACTGCCCGTCCAGCGTGGCGGCGATGGTGTTCCGGTATTCGCCGAGGCGGTGATAATAGGTCTCAAACACCTGCTTGCGGAAGGCCGGGTCGGGGCTTTCCAGCAGGGGAACAAGGGAACCGTTTGTGAGCTTATGGGCGACACCCTCGCTGTCCGTCACGTCCGGGAAGCGCATATCCGCATTGCGCAGCATCCCGCCGATATTGTCCGGCGCTTCGCTCATCTCCCCGGCGGCGGCCAGCAGAGTCTCCCCTTCGGGGCTGAGTACGTGTTCCTTCATGCGCCGCACCAGATACAGGTCGCGGCGGTAAGTCTCCAGCCCGGGCGTCTCCTGCAGGAAGCGCTCCAGCGTCTCCTCCGGGATGGCCATGATCTCCGGAGTTGCGAAGGCAGCCGCGGAGGAGATCGCCACAACGACGCCGGTGGCCTTGCTGCGCAGGTCCTGATAATAGCTGTCCGCCGTATCCACGTCGGCGGCGCAGCTGGCATAGCCGTGGAGCGCACTCAGGCGCAGGCTGATCTCATCCTCCAGCCGGAAGAAGGCCAGCAGGGTCTCTCCGCTGTCGCCCAGCTTCCCCTGATAAGCGGCGATCTGCGCCGGCAGGCTTTTCAGGCTTTCATATTCCGCCAGCCAGTCCTCATTTGTCTGAAACAGATCCTGCAGGTTCCACGTATCTTCAGCAGCGACCTCGCTGCGTTTCGGAATCGCTTTGTTCGTCATGATACCATTCCTCCCTCATGGATGCGGTTTGCGGCTCAGCACCGATATTCGTATAGATTAGTATAGCATGATTCTCCCCCGCTTGCAATCCTTCCCGCAGTCGGGCTGGAAAAACCATTTCCGAGACAAAAAACAGAACCGGGTCATTCGACCCGGTTCTGTGTGATGCAGGGGTTAGATTACTCCGCGAAGTAGCGGTACAGGAAGGTGACGATCTGAGCGCGGGTGCACTCGTTGTCGGGGCTGAAGGTGGTCTCGCTGGTGCCAACGGTGATGCCGTTATCGGCAGCCCAGGTCACAGCGCCGGCGTAGTAAGCGTCAGCCGCAACATCCTCGAAGCAGTCAGCCGCAGCGGTGTTTTCAGCCTTGGCGAAGCGGGCGAGGAAGGTCACGATCTGGCCGCGGGTGCAGACGGCGTTGGGGCTGAAGGTGCCTTCACCGGTGCCGACGGTGATGCCGTTCTCAACGGCCCACAGGACGGCCTTGGAGTAGTAGGTATCGGCAGCGACATCCGCGAAGGGATTCTCAGTGCTCGCGGGTTCGGGGCAGCCGGCAGCACGCCACAGGAAGGTGACAATCTGCGCACGGGTGCAGGGATCCTCGGGGCTGAAGGTGGTCTCGCTGGTGCCGACGGTGATGTTATTCTCGACCGCCCAGTACACAGCGTCGTAATACCAGGCATCCTTGGCAACATCGATGAACTTCAGGTCACCGGATTCCGCAGGCTCTTCAGGCTCTTCGGGTTCTTCAGACTCTTCGGTCTTCTTGGACTTGCCGTTGATGGGGGTCTCATCCTCGGGGATGTAGTTGGAGATGGGCATCTGAGGAACAAGGATCTCGCCGCAGACGGAGCAGTGGCTGCCCTCGGTCCAGCCGGGCTGATCGTCGATCGGATCAACGGCGGGGTCGATGACGACGGTGTGGCCGAAAGCGGGGATGATCACGGTGTCAGCGCTGATGCTGTAGGTGCAGGCTTCATCGCTGAAGTACTCGCCGCAGTCCTCGCAGCTCCAGCAGGCAATGTTACCGTCTTCGACGCAGGTGGCGTCCTTCGCAGCAACATAAACAGCGTTCGCATGGTTCAGGGCGGGGATCGCTTCCTGAGCAGTGATCTCAGCGCCGCAGACGGAACACTTCTGGCCGTCAGTCAGGCCGGCTTCGGTGCAGGTGGCAGCCTTGCCGGGAACGGTCTCGGGCGTATGGATGCCCGTGGCGGGGATAACGGTCTGGGGAGTGACCCACGTGCCGCAATCAGTGCACTTCACGCCATCGGTCAGACCGTCTTCCGCGCAGGTGGCAGCCTTGCCGGCAACGGTCTCAGTGTTCGTGTGGGGGCAGACGATCTCTTCGACGGTCACGCTGCCGTTGACAGGGGTGAAGATCACATCACCCAGGTCAAAATTCGGGGCCTCCTTGAAGGTCACAATGATGGGATACTCAGCGTAAGCCGCATCGTCCTTCACCTGGAAGGTAAGTGTCGCAACAGTGCCGTTGACCGTAAAGTTGGGGTTGGCACCTCCGTCCCAAAACAGGGTGTAGGGGTTCTTGGCATAGCCTTCCGCCGTCTTCTCGAAGACGGGGGTTCCAAGATCCCCCGTGTCGGTCACGTTGACCAGCGTCAGCGCGCTGGCATCGTAGCCGACTTCCAGCTTGAGGCTAACGAAACCGGGGTTGTTGGCCAGACCGATCTTCACGTCAACGGTTTCGCCACGATGGGCGGTAACGATGCCCGCAGAGACCGTCGGGTCCGCTGCCAGCGCCGGGATCCCCATCGCGGCAATCATCGCCACGCAGAGAAGCAGCGCAAGCAGCTTCTTGCTTGTTCTCATTTTTTCCTTTCTCCTCTCAGATTATTTTGTTGATTCTATGGTCAGACCCCGCAGCTTCGCCTTTCCGGTGAATCTGCGGCGGTCAAGCCAACAAGGAAGTGCCCTATGTAAATCCGGTGGGTTCGGGCAATTACCCACATTGAGGTTCTTATCATAGCACATTTTTTCAGAAGATGGAAGTGCTTTCCGGAAAATACCCGCTGATTTTTTAAAATTTCACGGTGGACCCGCGGTGCTGCCTGCGCTTCGTCAGATCTTGTTTCCTGACCGAAGTCACGTATCGTCCTGACGATGATCCCATCCTGCCGGATACCTTTGTACCGTCCCCCCGCCATTCCAATTTAATGCATCAATGATATCATATTTTATTCTTTTCTGCAAGTCAAAAACCGATTCTGCCTGTTCTTTTCGTATGATCGCTTCGCCTCCCGGGTCACCGGAAGGCGCTTTTTGTCTGAAATTCGGAAAGATGTGCCTTTTTGCATCATAACCGGCAAAGGGACGCTTGCAAAGGTGCATTTTCGCAGATATAATGGTATATCCGCATTAAAACGGCAAGGAAATGAAAGAGAGGTCACAGGATATGCAAAAGAGAGGAAAACGACTCGTTTGCCTTCTGCTGGCGTTCGTCCTCTGCGCCGGACTTCTGGGCATGGGGCAGTCGGCGGAGGCGGCCGGACTGGAAACCCCGATGAACGCCGAGATGTACGCGCTGCTGGATGACATCGTGCAGGCGGTTTATTACTGGGAACCGGAAGTCGATCTCAGTCCCTATGATCTTTCGGACGTGCAGGTCCGGCGGGTGCTGGACGAGTTTTTCTTCACGTATCCCCGTTTTTTCTATTACATCGACTACAACGATACCATATGGAATAACACGCTGCATCTGTATTATTCCTGCGATACGCTCGCGTTTCGCAAGGATGATGTTCCGATCTACGAAGCGGCTGTGCAGAAAGCGCTGGATACGGCAGTAAAGCCGGGCATGAATACGCTGGGCATCATGCTCGCCCTGCATGATTATCTCTGTGCCACGGTGGAATATGATGACCCGGTCGCTGAATTGAGCGGGTTATATTCAGCCCACACAGCCTACGGGGCGCTGGTGGAAGGCCGCGCCGTCTGTCAGGGCTATGCGATGGCCTATGTCGATCTGCTGCAGCGCTGCGGCATCGAGTGCCGGTATGAGCGCTCCAACGATATGAATCATGGATGGACGCTGGTGAAGCTGGGTGGCCTGTGGTACCACATCGATGTGACATGGGATGACGACAAAACGCCGCAGCCCAAGCATCAGTATTTCCTCAACAGCGACTATCAGCTCTCAGCCGACCATTATGGCTGGATGCAGTATGAATACTGCATCAGCCGCGAATTCGACGATTCCGATGTGCAGAAAATGACCGGCCCCTACTTTTTCACCTCCGGCACGGAAAGCTACAGCTTTTTGTTTAACGCGGCGGTGCCGGGATTCGACCTGATGCGCTGGGACTGGGACTCCAATACGTTATACCGGGTCAAGACCATCGAAGATACGTGGCCCTATCCCGGCAGCCCCGGCTACTACTATGCGGACTGCTTCAGCAACATCATCATGCGGGACGGACTGCTCTATTTTAACGGACCTGAAACCCTTTACCGCTATGATCCCGCGACCGATGTGCTCACCTCGCAGGGCGTGTCCACCGACGGCAACGGTTATCTTTACGGCCTGTTCTGGTATGGCGATCAGGTTTACTGCTACGTGGGCTTTGACGCCAGCATGGATGAAGAGGATATGCTCATTATGCACATCCCGGACGACTTTTTCGGGAGTACGCACACCCACAGGCTCACCAGATACCCCTATGTTGCTCCTACCTGCGTGGAGGACGGTCACGTTGATTACTGGTACTGCTCCGAATGCGGGAATTTCTACTTCGACAGCGCCTGTACCCGCATGATCGTCGACGACAGCTGGTGCCTCCCCGCCACGGGCCATCAGCTCACCGCGCATCCCTACGTTGCTCCCACCGCCGTGAAATCCGGCAGCAGCGCCTACTGGAGCTGCTCCGGCTGCGGGAAATTCTTCTCCGATGCAGCCTGCACCCACGAGATCGCCGCAGACAGCTGGATCCTGCCCGCGCTGGGCGGCGGTCTCTGCGGAGACGTGAACAGTGACGGCACGGTCAACGCCAAGGACGGCATCGTGCTCGCCCGCTATATCGCAGGCTGGAGCGGTTATGTATCTATGGCGGACCTTTCCGCTGCCGACGTGAACAGCGACGGGGCCGTCAATGCCAAGGACGGCATCATCCTCGCAAGACACATCGCAGGCTGGACGGGGTATGATAATCTCCCCTTTGCGGGCTGAATCGCAGCAATGATCTCCGCGCCTCCCGGGTCACCGGGAGGCGCTTTTTGCGTGTGCGATTCGCTCTTGACATTCCGGCCCGTTTCCGATTTAATAATCAGATAGAATAATCGCAAAGAAGGGTTTCTCATGCCGTCACCCCGACGCGCAAAGCGCACCGCACCCGACCTGCCCCGCGGCAGCTCCTTTCTCACCCATGACCGGGATTTTTACCGGACGTTTCCCCCTCTGCTGTGCATCATCACCCTGCAGCAGCTTGCCGCGCTCACCGTCAACCTGCTGGATAATATCATGCTGGGGCGCTATACGGAGCTGAGCCTCAGCGGCGCAACGCTGGTGAACCAGCTGCAGTTCGTGCTGCAGCAGCTTTGCGGCGGCATCGGCATGGGCGTCAGCGTCCTCGGCAGCCAGTACTGGGGCCGGAAGGAGACGCGGCCCATCAAGCGTGTCACCTCCGTGGGCGTGAAGTTCGCCATCGGCGCGGGCCTCATCTTCTGCCTCGGCAGCCGCCTGATGCCCCACGCGGTGCTGAGCCTGTTCACGAATGACGAGACGGTCATCACCGAGGGCATGAAATACCTGCGCATCATGTGCTGGACCTACCTGATCTTCGCCGTGTCCAATACGCTGATGTATTCCCTCCAGAGCGTGGAGACGGCGTTTATCGGAACGGTCATGTCCTGCTCCACCATCGTCATCAACTTCTGCCTCAATTCCTGTCTCATCTACGGGCGCTTCGGCTTCCCGGAGCTGGGCATCCGGGGCGCGGCCTACGCCACCCTCACCAGCCGCATCGTGGAGCTCATTATCATCCTCGTCTACGTGCTGTTCATCGACAAAAAGCTGAAAATGAACCTGAGGGATATCTTCGGGCTGGACTTCGGTTATCTGAAGGATTTTGCGAAGGCCGCGCTGCCGGTGATGTTCTCCGGCCTCATGTGGGGCGTGGCACAGGGCGCGCAGACGGCCATCCTCGGCCATATGAGCGCCGCCGTCATCGCCGCGAACAGCATCGCCTCGGTCATCTTCCAGCTCTTCGTAGTGGTGGGGATGTCCGGCGCAAACGCGGCCAGCATCACCATGGGCAAGACCGTCGGAAAGGGCGACTTTGCAAACGTGAAGCCCTATACGCGGACGCTGCAGATGCTTTTCCTGCTCATCGGCGTCATACAGGCGATCCTGATGCTCCTCTGCCGGAACGCCATCGTGGGCTTCTACTCCGTATCCGCGGAGGCGGCGGCGCTGGCGAAGGATTTTCTGGTGGTCCTCGCCGTTACCTCCGTTGGCTCCTGCTATGAGTTCCCGGTGGAGGGCGGCATCATCGCCGGGGGCGGCGATCCGAAATATCAGGCCATCGTGGACAATCTGTTCATGTGGCTGTTCACCATCCCCTCGGCAGCGCTGAGCGCCTTCGTGTTCCACGCTTCGCCGCTGGTCGTTTTCTGCTTTCTGAAGGCGGATCAGTTACTGAAATGCATCCCCAACGGCATCGTGGTGAACCGCTACCGCTGGGTGAAGCAGCTCACAAGGGAGGAGAACACATGAGAGCGGCGGTCTTATTTGATCTGGACGGAACCCTCTGGGATTCCACCTTCGCCATCACTCCCGCGTGGGACCGGGTACTGTCAAAGGCGGGAAGGCACGTCACGCGAGAGGATATGACCGGCGTGATGGGCATGACCGACCGGGAGATCGGCGCGGCGCTGCTGCCGGAGCTGGATGGGGAGGCTTCCACCGCCCTCGTCCGCCTCGCCAGCCGGGAGGAGGTACCGGATATCCGGCGCACAGGCGGGAAGCTCTACCCCGGCGTAGCGGATACGCTGCGGATATTAAAGGAAGACTATGACCTGTATATCGTCTCTAACTGCATGGACGGGTATATTCAGGCATTTCTCTATGCCCACAGTCAGGGGCAGAACTTCCGGGATTACGGCTGCCTCGGGTTCCCGGCGCAGGACAAGGCCAGCAATATCCGGGCCATCTGTGAAAAGCATCATCTGGAAAAAGCGATCTACGTGGGCGATACGGCCTCCGACGGGCGCGCTGCCCGTGCGGCAGGTCTGCCCTTTATCCATGCTTCCTACGGCTTCGGGCAGGCTGACGGCGCCGACGGCGTTCTGAACGCCTTTTCGGAGCTGCCGAGGCTGCTGGAGACCATCTGGAAGGAACGAAACGATCACATCGGGGAGGAAAGGACCATGCGGGATTATCGGGAAGAAACGGAAAAGCGGGTGCAGTTCATCCGGGAGCGGCTGGCGGAAAGCGGCGCGAAGGGCATCGTTTACGGAAACAGCGGCGGCAAGGACAGCGCGCTGGTGGGCATCCTCTGCAAGCTGGCCTGTGAGGACACCGTGGGCGTGACGCTGCCCTGCGAATCGAAGCGGAATTTCGGGGAGGATATGGCGGACGGCCTCGCCGTGGCGGAGCAGTTCAAAATCGAGACCCGGAACGTGGACATCACCCCCGTGAAGGAGGCGCTGGTGGCAGCGGTGGGGCCGGTGACAGAGCTGAACAAGGCTGCGCTGACGAATATGAATCCCCGCCTGCGAATGATCACGCTGTATTCCATCGGCGCGGCGGAGAACCGTCTGGTGGCCGGAACGGGCAACCGCAGCGAACGGTATATGGGCTATTTCACGAAATGGGGCGACGGGGCCTGCGACTTCAACCCCATCGGCGACCTGACGGTGGCGGAGGTCTATGACTTCCTGCGCTACCTGAACGCGCCGGAGAACATCATCAGAAAAGCTCCCTCCGCCGGTCTGTTCGAGGGACAGACGGACGAGCAGGAGATGGGCGTGAGCTATGCCGCCATCGACACGGTGGTGCTGGGCGGCGAGGTGAGCGAGGCGGAGAAGGCCATCATCGACCGCTATCATTCCCGCAGCGAGCACAAGCGGAAGATGCCGCCCATCTACGGGGAGTAAAAAGACCGCGGCAGATGCGAATGCATCTGCCGCGGCTGCATTTTCGGGTCTTTACTTCTCGTAATACTCCCGGCTGTAGTAATACAGCTCGGCCTGCGCGTCCCACCGCAGCTCCGGGCTGCCGGCAAAGACGCTGGTGAAGTAGCCGCCGCCTTTAGCATAGGTGTCGATATTCTCGCGGATGGCGGCGATGAGCTCATCCTTTCCGGCATTGGGCGGCGGGGTGATGCCCACGTCGATGCCGATGCGGTCGCCGAATTCTTCCTTGAGGGCGGGCACGTTGTTGGCGCGGGCCTGGATCTGCATGAAGTCCACGCCCATGTCGATCATATAGGGCACGAAGCGCTTGATATTGCCGCAGCTGTGCAACTCCACCACCACGCCCTTCTGCCGGATATGCTGGAACAGGCGCTTCGTCGGCTCAAACAGCAGGTCCTCCATCATCTGCTCGGAGAAGAAGGTGTCCCGCTCGGTGCCCCAGTCGTCGTGATAGGTGAGCATATCGGCGGGCACGTATTTCAGCAGCCGGTCCACAAATTCGCATTCGTGGTCCACGAAGTCCTCAAAGAAGGCGTGGGTCGCCTCCGGCTCCAGCGCCATGGCCACCATCGCGTCCGTATAGCCGCCCATGAGGGAGACGAAGCGCTCCGTGCAGCCGAGACCGATATCCACGCAGAGGACCTTCTCCCCGTCGTAGTCCGCCATGTACTTCGCGCAGTTGCCTTCAAAATCATAATCGTCCAGCTTCGGGAACTTCACCCTCGTTTTATACTCAGTGATATCGTCCATGAACTGGACGCCGGGGGTGAGCATGGGGCCGCCCACCTCGGGGACCCACGTCCAGTCCACGCCGAACCAGTCGATAAAGCGGTTGCGCTCCCGCCATGAGAAGTCCGCCTCCGGCGCGCCGATGACGAGGGAATACAGGCTGCTCTTGAACTCGGCGGAGCTGTTGGGCACCCAGAGGGGATGGTTCCGCTCCGCGCAGCGGCGGAAGTTTTCCTTGATGCTGATGGGCTTGGGGAAAACCGGGCTGGTGCTGGTCATGCCGCCGAACACGCTTTTGGTGGTCACGGTAGGCACGCTGGGGTCGAGATATTTCGGTCTGGGATAAGGCATGGTCGTTCCTCCCTTTCGGTTCTGTTTTTCCTGATTATGGCACAGGCGGAGGGAATTTGTCAATGCGCCGGGCTGGGTTTCGGACGTGGAGGCCGCCGTCTTCTTTTCCGAGCCTGAGAAATGCGGGAAAATTTCAAAAAGCTGTTGACAAACGGCTTCGGATTTGCTATAGTTCACCGTGCTGGTGTTGGCCGATATGCTGGTGTAGCTCAGTTGGCAGAGCAGCTGATTTGTAATCAGCAGGTCGGGGGTTCAAGTCCGTCCACCAGCTCCACAAGTTCATATGGGGGTGTTCCCGAGTGGCCAAAGGGGACAGACTGTAAATCTGCTGGCTATGCCTACGGTGGTTCGAATCCACCCGCCCCCACCAAAACAAAAGCATCTGCCTTATAGGCAGGTGCTTTTGTTTTGATTTGGATTCGAAGTTTATGCCCCGCAGGGGGTAAATCCACCCGCCCCCACCAATATTGCCGATCCGCTTTTTGCGGGTCGGCAATATTTCTTTATCCAGATTGAATTTCGGTCTCTGCCGAGAATCAATTGCCTCTGCCGTAACAAACACATCTTTTCCCACCTTTTTCCCCACTTCCGCTTGTGTTAGGCTGAGAAGTATTATATAATCGGCTAAACACAGAAAATAACGAGAGGAGAAACCATCCATGCAGGAAAAATTCGAGAAATTATTCTATGAGTTCGAGCCGGAAAACACCAAATGGGGCGACTGGATCCTCACCCCGCAGGCCTACTTCCGCGGCGACCGGAATATGCCCGGCGCGGGTCTGAACCTTGGCTATCAGGTCATTCTGAAGCCCCACCGTCTGGAGACCGAGCCGCACTTCCACCGTGAGGACGAATACCTTGTCTTCCTCGGCGCGAAGTTCCCCGACGTGTTCGCCTCCTGGGATGCTGAAGATCTGTTCTACATGGGACCCTCGCTGGACAAGATGGAGAAGATCGTCATTACCGAGCCCACCATCATCCACCTGCCCAAGGGCTGGTGGCACAGCCCGCTGGACTTCATCCGCGTGGATAAGCCCCTGCTGTTCCAGGCCATCATGCAGTCCGGCCGCACCGGCCTTGTGAAGTACATTG
>JAZQQF010000103.1:0-3527 GCA_045628925.1 Oscillospiraceae bacterium
AGGGGCTGCGGAGCGCTTTCTGCAAAATCGGCCGGATGGCGAATGCGAGGCTGCCGCCGATGAGCGCCGTGACCAGCTGCGGCCACGAAAAGGAGGCGGTGAGCACGCCTGCCTGCTTTTCCGGCAGCCCCAGCAGGGGCAGCACCAGCTTCACGATGAGCAGCCACAGCGTGAGAAATTTGGCGGCAGCCGCCAGCGGAACGGAGATCCGGCGCAGCCGCGCATCCCGATCCCGGAAGAGGCAGAGCAGCAGGACGAAAACCAGATTGCCCGCGGCGATCATGGGTACGATCTGGATGAACGCGGGGCCGATGCCCAGCAGGAACGCGAAAAACGGGCTGAGCAGTGCCACGGGAACGGCGCACCACGCCCCGCAGACCAGTGCCGCCACGCCCAGCACCAGATTGACGCAGGAGCCGGTGACGAACTGCCCCAGCGGCTTTGTGACGGCCTGCAGCACGATGAGCAGCGCCAGCAGAACGGCGGTGCGGGTGATGATGCGTACTTTTGGATTCATGATCTGCCTCCTGATCTGCGGACGGAGCGGTCCAGACCGCAGCGTCCTGATGAAATGCGGTTATGTTTTCCGGGACTGCACGGAGCCGCCCGGCTGCGCCGGTTCGGCGGGCAGAACGGCGTCCGCTTCCGGGTTGATGATGCGGGCGAGATTGCGGAGGATCGGCGAGGAGAACTGCGCGTGACCTTCGTCCGCTGCCTCCGCGGGCGCCGGGCCCGGATAGAAATAGGCGGGGAGCGGGACGTTCCGCTGCCGGTAAAGTCCCAGATCGATCGCCAGCAGGATGCCGTCGATCAGCAGCATGGTAAAGGAACCGCCAAAGAGCGGCAGGCGCTGCTCGGCATAAAGGCCGAAGAAGCAGGAGCAGAGATTCCAGACAGCCCTGCCGAGGAACAGCGACGGCACCAGAAACGCGACAAAGCGGGAGAAGTCGCTGTTCATCCGACGGGGAAGGCGATACAGGCAGACGATCAGCACGAAGAAACAGACTAGCAGACCCGCGAAGGCCAGCCAGCCGCCCGCCAGCAGCACGCCGAAGGGGGCATAGGCGCTTCTCTGCAGGAGGTCCTCCAGCGCCTCCCCATGATCGGCGAGCAGGGGAGAAGCGCCCGCAAGGCGGATGCTGCTCCAGCAGCCGTCCATAGCGTGCAGACGGCAGCCCAGACCGTCAGGGTCAGCCGCGCCGCGGGAAAGGATGATATCGGCATAGCGAAGATAGGGTGAGAGGATCAGCGCGAGGATGATGGCCGAGAACAGCGCCGCGCAGACAATGAACAGCCACCGCGGCAGATCCAGCCGACCTTCCCGGCGGACGTAGAACACGAAGGCGGCGCAGGCAAAGAAATAAACGGCAACGTCATCCATGACCGCGTGGAGCAGGATCAGAACAGCCGGAAGAAAACCGAACGCGCCAAGCATCATGAAACCGCGGCCTATGGAGATGCTTTTGCTGCGAGCAGTCGTACTGCTGAGCGGGAAGATGAGGAAACACAGCAGTGCGGGCAGGCAGAGGCTTATACTGCCGATCCGTAACCAGCCGGAATAAATGCTGTCCCTGAAAATGGCGCCCATCCCGAGCAGCAGAAGAACGAGAATGGCGATCTGCGGCGAGAGAAGGACCAGCAGCTTCTGCTTCAAAAAGAAAAACAGCAGCAGCGGCAAGCCGATCACGACGGCATCCAACAGGATCGCCGCGTTTCCTCCGCCGTACGTGGACAGGCGGAACCAGACACGAAAAGCGAACAGACCGACGATCGAGAGCAGGATGAGAAGCGCAAGCGGGAGAGAACGGCGGGGTTCGGGGGAAGCGGTGCGGAGTTCGGTGTTGGCAGGCATCTTCATTCCTTCCTTTCTGTTTTGCGCGGCGGCCGGGGCGGCGAGAAAGAAAACCTCTGACGCGTCCGCGCCGGGGGGGGCTGCGTCAGAGGAACGGTATCGCCGAACGGGCCGCCACTTGAATAGGGTTTACATAGTAACACGGATTATGTAAACTGTAAAGAGGGAATGAAAGATTTGCGAAGAAAAAACAAACAACTTGAAATGCGGGAACGGAAGCAATTTGTGGCAAATCCTCCAACTCCGCCCTTCGCTCGTCAAAATCGAGTATCACCCGCCTGCAGAGACGGATCTCACAGCGCCGAAAAAGCCTGCTGCTTCCGCAACAGGCTTTTTGCAATCACAGTATCGGACGGAATACGGGGATCAACGAAGCGGGAGATCAGGCGTCTTTACCTTTGCCCAGTCTGTAAACGACCGCGGCGAGCGCGCCGCCGATGAGCGGAGCGATGATGAACACCGGCAGGCACGCCAGCGCGGAACCACCGGCGAAGATCGCAGGCCCGAAGGAACGGGCGGGGTTCACGGAGGTACCGGTGAGGCCGATGCCGAGGATGTGCACCAGCGTCAGCGTAAGGCCGATCACGATGCCGGAAACGGAGGAATTTTCCTCCTTGGAGCAGACGCCGAGGATCGCAAGCACGAATACGAAGGTCAGAATGATCTCCACAAGCATGGAAATGCCGATGGAATCATGCACCAGCGCGTTTGCGCCGAAAGCGCCGGTCTGGTCGGTCAGTCCGCCCAGATCAAAGACGACCTTCAGAATGAGCGTGCCGATGGTCGCGCCTGCAAACTGCGCGATGAGGTAGCTGATGAAATCCTTAGCCTTCATTTTGCCCGCCACCAGAAAACCGAGGGAAACGGCGGGGTTGATATGGCAGCCGGAAACATTCCCGATGGAGTAGGCCATCGCAACGATGACAAGGCCAAACGCAAGCGCGGTCAGCAGATAACCGCTGCCGGAGGCGGCGTCGCAGCCGACCAGCATGGCGGTTCCGCAGCCGAAAGTGACAAGAACACAGGTCCCGATCAGTTCCGCAAAGAATTTTTTCACTGAATCCATGGAAAAACCTCCCTTCAAAAGTGACGCTATTGTAGCACATCCCCTTTCGGGGCGCAAGGCTTGCCGGGATGAAAAAACGCCGCGGGCGGTCTCTCACACCAGCGTTCGACAAAAATGCACCCCGCCCCCCGAATGGGGGGCAGGGTGTGCATTGGTGCCGGCGGCGGGGCTCGAACCCGCACATTGTTGCCAACGGGGGATTTTAAGTCCCCTGCGTCTGCCAGTTCCGCCACGCCGGCAAAAATCCGGAACGGTGACTATCCTACCACCGTTCCGGGGAAATGTCAATCAGCCGACGAGGTGCATTCCGCCGTCATGCTCGATGATGGTGCCGGTCACATGGCAGGCGGCGGGGGAGGCGAGGTAGATGCACAGCGCGCCGATCTCCAGCGGCATACCGAAGCGGTGCATGGGCATTTTCTCCTCAATGGCCGCCAGCGCGCTGGGCGGCAGATCCTTGTCCAGATCGCTGTGGGTGGGACCGGGGGCGATGGCGTTCACGCGGATGCCGTAGTCCCCTAAATCAATGGCGAGGAAGCGCGTGAGCTGGTTCAGCGCGGCCTTGGAGCTGTTGTAGGGGGCCATGGGCTGATCCTTGGCGCTGCCCAC
>JAZQQF010000104.1:0-13877 GCA_045628925.1 Oscillospiraceae bacterium
GGGGCCTTCGCGCCGTTGATGAGCAGGACGGACGCGGGGCTGTGGTCGGGGCTGACCATGGCGCCGGGCTTGCGCTCCCGCTCCACCGGCAGCGCCCGGATCATATTCTGCCCGACGAAGTCCGCACCCTTGCCGACGCCCACCAGATGCGCCGCGCCGGGGAAGCCCACGATGCGCAGTTCTTCCTCATGAGTGAAGAAGTTGCGGCCAACGCCCACGCCGAAGTCGTATTTCGCGGAGGTATCCGGGTTCATGCAGCCGAGGATGTTGTCATAGGCGGCCATATCCGCTTTTGCCTAGCGCTTGCCCTTGCCGAGCACCAGAAGCACCAGCCCGCCGCCCTCGGCAGCTGCGGTGTCGAAGCCCAGCTCTTCCAGAAACGCGGCGGCTTCTTCCTCAGTGTAGGAAGTCTGATCGCCATAGACGATGAAATTCGGCGCGGTGAAGTTCAGCAGCACCCCGGAAGTCTCCCGGCGGCTGCCTTCGGGATAGCATATGAAAAGCTCCGTACCTCTGGCATTGAATTTCGTGATGTGCGTAAACATTGCCTGTACCTCCTGTTATTTATTTCTCTGTATGCAGGATAGCATAGTCTGGAAATAACTGCAAGCATTTTACAGCGGTTCCGCCTGATTCGCAAAAGTCCGCGGACTTTTGCGAGTGTTTACAGCTGCTCCGCCAGCTCGAAGAGCATCCGCTCCGTCTTTTCCCAGCCGAGGCAGGGATCCGTGATGGATTGGCCGAAGACCGTCCCGTCCGGCTTCTGATTTCCGTCCTCCAGATAGGATTCGATCATGAGGCCCTTCACCAGCCTGTGGATATCTGCGCTGTGGCGCATACTGTGCAGCACCTCTTTGGCGATGCGGGGCTGCTCCTCCCAGTGCTTGCCGGAATTGGCGTGGTTCGTGTCCACGATGACGGCGGGGTTCTGCAGCCCGCTCTTTTCATACAGCTCCTGCAGCAGCTGCAGATCCTCATAGTGGTAGTTGGGGAGGCTGCCGCCGTGCTTGCTGGAATAGCCGCGCAGAATGGCGTGGGCCATCAGATTGCCTTTGCTCTGCACCTCCCAGCCGGAATAGACGAAGGTGTGGCTGTGCTGGGCGGCGTGGATGGCGTTCAGCATGACGCTCAGGTCGCCGCCGGTGGGGTTCTTCATGCCCACGGGGATGTCCAGCCCGCTGGCGGTGAGCCGGTGGAACTGGTCCTCCACGCTGCGCGCGCCAACGGCTACGTAGGAAAGGCAATCGGAAAGGTGCTGGTGGTTCTCCGGATAGAGCATTTCGTCGGCGCAGGAGAAGCCAGTCTGCGCCAGCGCGTCGATGTGCAGGCGGCGGATGGAGATGAGGCCCTTTAAAAGGTCGGGGGAGGCATTGGGGTCGGGCTGGTGCAGCATCCCCTTATACCCGTCGCCGGTGGTGCGGGGCTTATTCGTATACACGCGGGGTACGATGACCATTTTGTCCGCCACCGCGTCCTGCACCCGGCGCAGGCGGGAGATATATTCCAGCACCGCGTCCTCCCGGTCGGCAGAGCAGGGGCCAATGATCAGCAGGAGCTTTTTGCTCTCGCCGGTGAAGATGGCCTGAATCTCCGCGTCGTTTTTCTGCTTTCGGGCGATCATCTCGTCCGTCAGCGGGTACATCTCCTTGATGACCCGCGCTGTGGGCATTTCCCGTTTAAAATCCATATTCATGACGGTCACTTCTTCCTTCTGTTATCAAATGCAAGCCGCTGGGCGGTGGAACGGCGCATGGTCTCACGCATCTCCGCACGGCGGTCGTTTGCGATATCATCCCGGAGCTTCTGAAAGGCTTCACTGAAAAGATCCATCTGCCGCAGCAGCTCCGTTTTGTTGGCGAGGAACAGCTCGCTCCACATCTCGTCGTTGATCTTGGCGATCCGCGTCAGGTCACGGAAGGAATCGCCGGAGTATTCGGCGAGACAGGCCGTGTCCCGGCAGGTCATGAGGCTGACGGCGATGCAGTGGGTGAGCTGGGAGAGAAAGGCGATCATCTCGTCGTGCTTTTCCGGCGTCAGCTCCGTAACGGTGCGAAATCCCAGCGTCCGCCCCAGCGCCTTGCAGGTCTCGATGGCCTCAGGCGTGTTCCGCTCGGTGGGCGTGACGATGTAGTTCGCGTTCTGAAAGACCTCCGCGCAGGCGTTTTCCACGCCGCTGGATTCCCGGCCCGCCATGGGGTGCGCGGGGATATATTCCAGATCGGGCCGCAGCAGCGCCTGCGCATCGTAGACGACGCAGCTTTTCACGCCGGTCACGTCCGTCAGCAGCGTGCCGGGCTTCAGCAGCTCCTGATACTGCCGCAGCCAATCGAGGAAAGCGTGGGGGTAGAGGGCGAACACCATTAGGTCAAACTGCCGGAGATAGTCCCCGTCCGGCTCGGTGCGCCCGTCGGCGATCCAGCCCTGCGCCTGCGCATATCGGAGAGATTCGGGCTTCACGTCGATAGCGCCCACGCGGTACCCCAGCCCGGAGAGGGCCTGCGCATAGCTGCCGCCCATCAGCCCAAGGCCGATGATGCAGATCTTCAGATTCTGATCAAGCTCCATCGCGCACCTCCAGCCCCAGCGCCCGCAGCGTGGGGAAGTAGTCCGGATAACTTTTGCGGATCGCCTCCGCGCCCTCGATGACGCCGCCCGTGCGGGAGCAGAGCAGCGTGAGCGCCATGACGATGCGGTGATCGTTGTGGGCGCTGAGGGGCACTTCGGGCCGGCGCAGCGTGCCGGGATAAACCGTGACCCGGTTCTCCTCCACCTCACAGCGGACGCCGAACTTCCCAAGCTCCTCCGCCATGGCGGAGGCCCGGTCGCTCTCCTTGATGCGCAGGCGGCGGGTACCGGTGAAGACCGCGCCGTGCTTCATGGCGGCGGCGGCAAAGAGGACGGGGCCGAGGTCCGGGCAGTCGGCAAGGTCCATTTCCGGCTGCGGTCCATCCAGCCGCCGCAGCAGCCCGGCGCAGACCCGGTCGCCCTGCAGGCTGCCTTCGTTCAGCCCGGTGACGGTCACACCGCTGCCCGTCTGCCCGAAGGCCAACAGCGCCGCCGCATTGGACCAGTCGCCCTCCACGGAAACGTCCCGCGCCTGATAGCTTTGATCGCCGGGGATGAAGAAGCGGTTTTCACCGGTTTCCGTGACGGTGACGCCGAACTGCCGCAGCGCATCCAGCGTGATGCGGATATAGGGGCGGCTTTCCACCGGTGGGAGGACCTGCAGCGTGCTGTCGCCGCTTAAGAGCGGCAGCGCAAAGAGCAGACCGCTCACGAACTGGCTGCTCACGTCGCCGCGGATGACGTAGTCCCCCGGCGTGAGTTGCCCGGAAACCGTGATGGAATCGGCGCTTCGTTCCATCGACAGGCCCTTTTGAAGAAACAGCGCTTCATAAACGCCGACGCCCCGCTGCAGGAGCCGCTCGGTGCCGGTAAATACCGCGCAACCACCCGCCGCTGCCGCGATGGGCATCAGAAACCGCAGGGTGCTGCCGCTTTCCCGGCAGGGGAACGTCGTTCCGTCCGGAAATGCCCGAAAACCGCCGGAAAGCGTAACGGTGTCCCCGGCCTTTCGGCAGACGCAGCCCAGCGCGGAAATGCAGTCCATGGTTGCCAGCATATCCTGACTTTCGGAAATGCCCCGGACGGTGCTTTCGCCCGCCGCCAACGCGGCGCAGATGAGCAGCCGGTGAGCACAGCTTTTGGAGGGCGGGACGCTGACCGTGCCGTGCAGCAGCCCCGGTTCGATGCGCACGGTCATGGCTTCGCCTCCCGGTCGATCAGGAAGTCCATCGCGGTGAGATACCCCTGCAGCCCCTCGCCCATGACGGTATGGACTGCCACGGCGCGGAGATAGCTTACCTGCCGGAAGGCTTCACGCTTTGTCACGTCGCTGATATGCACCTCCACCGTAGGGATGCCCACACCCTTCACCGCGTCGGCGATGGCGACGCTGGTGTGCGTATAGGCGGCGGGGTTGAAAACGATGCCGTCGATGTGATCGAAATACGCCTGCTGGATGGCGTCTACCAGCGCGCCCTCGTGGTTGGATTGGAAAAACGTGACCTCCACGCCCCGCGCCTCCGCGTGTTCCCGGACGAGGCGGCAAAGCTCCGCATAGGACGCTTTCCCGTAGATATCCGGCTCGCGGATGCCCAGCAGATTGATGTTCGGCCCGTTCAGAATGAGCAGCTTCATAGATTTGCCTCCCTGCGGATCGCGGCGGCCACCGCTTCGGGCGGCACGTCGGCGGAAATAACGAGGTCTGCTGCCCGCAGATAGAGCGGGCGGCGGAAATGATACAGCTCCCGGAGCCTGTCCTCAGACGCGGACAGCGGCCGGTCGGCAGCGGGGATGAGCTTACTCAGCGGCCTGTCCAGAAACACGAGGCGGCCGTTTCGCTTCAGGGAACGCACGTTCCCTTCGTCCAGGATCGCTCCGCCGCCGGTGGCGATGATCTTCCCGCTTTCCCGGCTGAGCGAAGCTATGGTTTCCTTTTCCGCGGCGCGGAAGGCCGCTTCGCCGTGCTGCCGGATATAGTCGGGAACGGAGCCGATGCGGCGGGAAAGCAGCTCGTCCGTATCCAGCAGCTCCTTCCCGGTCCCGGCGGCGAGGAGCCTGCCCACGGTGGACTTGCCGCTGGTGGGCATCCCGATGAGGACGAGATTCTCCTTTTCCCGGCGGAGAGACGCGAAAGCATCCTCCAAAACGGAATCGTCAAAGCATTTGTCAAGGAACCGCTCCGCGGCGGCAACGGCCTGCGCCGCCAGCATATACAGCCCGCCGGAGGCCGGAAGTCCCCGCGCCTCGGCGTCCAGCACCAGCTCCGTGCGCAGCGGGTGATAGACCGCGTCCAGCACGCCCTCCAATCTGGGGAAGGCGGCGAGATCGATGGGGGAAACGCCCTCATTGGGGAACATCCCCACGGGCGTGGTATTCACGATGATACCGGCGTCTTTGTGCTTCGCGGCGGCTTCCGCGTAGGTCACCGCGCCCTCCGCGCCGGAGCGGGAGACACGCAGGATTTCCGCCGCGCCGAGGTTACTTAGAACGGCCCGCACGGTTTTGGAGGTGCCGCCGGTGCCGAGGATCAGTGCCTTGCGCCCCTCCACCGGCAGCCCGCAGCGCCGGATGAGGGCGCACATCCCGTCATAGTCCGTATTATCGCCGATGAGCTTCCCACCCCGGTTCACGATGGTGTTCACCGCACCGATGCGCTGTGCCGTTTCGGAAATTTCATCCAGATAGGGCATGACCGCCTGCTTGTAGGGGATGGTCACGTTGATGCCTCGGAAATCCCGCGCCTGCAGAAACGGGCCAAGCTCCTCCGGCTTCAGCTCCCGCAGCTCATACGGATAACCGCCGATGCGCTCATGCAGCTCACGGGAATAGCTGTGCCCCAGCTTTTCGCCGATCAGACCGTATTCCACAGGCTTGCTCCTTTCCTGAGCGCGTCCGTTCCGAAGCGCTGGGCGATGAGGTCGGCGATGACGATGGCGGTAACGCTGTCGATGACCGGACAGACGCGGCGGATGATGGCCGGGTCGTGCCGCCCCTGTATCGTCAGCTCCGCGTTCTCCATGCGCCGGAAATCCACGGTCCTCTGCACCTGCGAGATGGAGGGGGTCGGCTTCACCGCGCACTGGAACACCACGGGCATGGCGTTGGTGATGCCGCCGTTCAGCCCGCCGTTCCGGTTCGTTTCCGTGACGACCTGCCCGTCCCGGATGCGGAAGGGGTCGTTCAGCTCGCTGCCGGTGCCGTCAGCAAAGGCGAAGCCCGCGCCGAACTCTACGCCCTTTACGCCGCCGATGCTGAACAGCGCGTGGCTCAGAAGTCCCTCCACGCTGTCGAACCACGGTTCGCCGAGTCCGGCGGGAAGTCCGCACACGGCGGTCTGCGTCACGCCGCCCACGCTGTCAAGATTCTGCTTCGCTTCCAGAATGCGGGCCGAGATGGCCTCCCCGGCGGCAGGCTCCAGCACCGGGAACGGGGCGGCTTTCAATGCGCGCACGTCCGCCGCGGCATCCTCAAAGGGCCGGTCGCAGACGCTGCCGCAGCGGAGAATGTGGGTGCCGAGGGTGACGCCGCAGGCCTCCAGCGCGGGCAGCAGGATGCCGCCCGCCGCCACCAGCGCCGCCGTGACCCGGCCGGAAAAATGCCCGCCGCCCCGATAGTCCTCAAATCCGTGGTACTTCCGAGAGGCGGCATAGTCCGCGTGGGAAGGCCGGGCCAGCCCATAGGAATAATCCCGGCTGCGGGTGTCCGTATTGGGGATGCTGATGGTGAGCGGCGTGCCGGTGGTGCGGCCCTCAAAAACGCCGCTGAGGATCTGAAACTCATCCGGCTCCTGCCGGGCGGTGTCCAGCGGGGAGGACGGGCGGCGGCGGCTGAGGAGCCGCTGGATCTCCGCGTTCTCCACCGGGAGACCGGGGGCCAGCCCGTCCAGCACCACGCCCACGGCGGGGCCGTGGCTTTCTCCAAAAACGGAAACGGTCAGGCTCTGACCGAAGGTATTCTTCATGGTTTTTCCTCCAATCGGGCGGCGATCTCCGCCGGCGTCAGCTTCTGAAAGCGGAACGAACCCGCTTTGTCCGAAAGCACGGCGACGATGCCATCCGCCTGCTTTTTCTTATCGTGCAGGAGATAGGGCATCAGCTCCGACGCGGGATAAGGGACTTCTGTGGGCAGCGAATATTTCCGCAGGATGGGCCGCAGCTCTTTCCGGAGCGCCGGACCGCAGAAGGGGAGCATCCCCAGCGCCACGCATTCCCCGTGGAGCAGACTTCCGCCCGCGTGGGCCTCCACGGCGTGACCGACGGTATGTCCGAAATTCAGCACGCGTCGGAGGCCCTGCTCATTCGGATCCTCCTCCACGACGCGCTTTTTGATGAGCAGGCTGCGGCGGATGATGTCCGGCAGGGCGGAGGGCAGGTCTTCGCAGCGCGCGATATCCCGCAGCAGCGCGGCGTCGCAGGTGACAGCCATTTTGATGGCCTCCGCCATCCCTGCGCGGAGCTGTCTTGCCGGGAGCGACGCGAGCAGCATCGGGTCGATGATGACGGCCTTCGGCGGATAAAACGCGCCCACGGTGTTCTTCACGCCGCCGAAGTCGATGGCGGTCTTGCCGCCGATGGAGGAATCCACCTGCGCCAGCAGCGTAGTGGGGATATTATAGAAATCCACGCCCCGCAGATAGAGCGCGGCGGCGAGACCGCTCAGGTCGCCCGCCATGCCGCCGCCCACGGCGATGACGCAGTCCGAGCGGGTGAGACCGGCTTCCAGCATGGCGGAAAGCAGGACCTGCAGCGAATCCATATTCTTCGTTTCTTCCCCTGCGGGGAGCGTGACGGTATTTGCCTCCCGACAGGACGCGGCCACGGCGGCGGCATATTCCCGGGGGACGCCGCTGTCCGTTACCACCAGCACGCGCCGATCGAGCGGCAGCAGTTCGCCCGCGCGCCGGAGCGCGCCGGATTCCAGATAGATGGGGTAATCGTGATTCGGGGCATGGACGGGTATCACCATGGGCGATCCACCTCCTGTGAAGAGTCCGCTTCGGCGCGGGTAAAGACGGCGAAAAGAGTGGCATTGTCGGCGGCATCCTGAATATTCCGCCGGAGAATATCCAGCCCCAGCAGCGCCGCCGTTTCGGCGGAAGCGATGGCCGCCTCCGTCCGGCTGCCGCTTCGGCGCAGCGATCTTGCGGCTTCGGAGGTGCTGGGAGCCTCCCGCGCTACCGCGTTCAGCGTGTGCAGAAATGCCGAGCACTGCCGGAGCGCCTGCGCGTGGCTGATGACGCAGCGGACATCCGCAAGCGTCACGCCGGGATTCGCCAGCAGGCAGTGCCGGATGGGGAACCACGCCGTATGGCAGACGCGGAGCGGCCCGGCATTCAGCAAAGTCAGAACGGCCTCCACCGCACCGGCGGAGCTGTTTTCCAGCGGCAGGACGGCAGCGTCACAAAGCCCGGCTTCCACCGCGTGATAGGCGGCCTCGAAGCTGGGAAAGCCCCGGTACGCCGCACCGGGAAAGAGCTTCGCCGCCGCGAGGAAAGCAAACGCGCCCGCTGCGCCGCAGTAGGCGATCTTTGTCAACTGCGGCCCGACCGGAACGGCCTCCGCTTCGTTCATGCAATTGCCTCCTTATTATAATCGCTGCCGCCGGAGAATGAAAGCGGCGGTTTCATTTTTTCTGCATATGATCGGTGATCGCAGCCAAAAGCGAAAACAGAAAGAATGCCGGACGGATTGCAATTTCCGCTGTCTGCGCGTATAATGTCGCAGCAGAAAGAACCGCGCTGCGGCATAATGCCTGCGCATGGGGGGGAAAGCAATGAAACGCTTCAAAGAGGTGTTCCGGGAGGATTCCAAGTATAAGCTGCTGTTTCTGTCCATCCTGACCGTGGGGCTGGGCTACGGAATCTACAAGGGCATCATCGACAACTATCTGGCGGATATCGTGGTCATGGGCGAATTTGAGCGGGGCGTGGCAGAGTTCTTCCGGGGACTGCCGGGCCTGCTGCTGGTGTTCATTCTGGCGGTGTTCTATATGTGTTCCGCCGAAACGCTGTATAAGATCGGCGCGGTGGTGATGCTGGTGGGCATGGGTCTTCTGAGCATCGTATCGCCCACAAAGGTGCTGGTCACGCTGGGCATCTGCATCTACTCCCTCGGTGAGCATATCCAGCTGGGCATGAAAAATACCATGACGCTGGAGTATTCCAAACCGGGGCGCGGCGGCGTGGCGCTGGGATATCAGAGCAGCGTCAATCAGGTCGGCACGCTGGTGGGCTATATCGTCATCATCCTCGCCTTCGGTACCGCGGGCGGGAAGCAGCCCTATCGGCTGTTCTTTCTCATCTCCACGGGGCTGACCGCCATCGCCATGCTCCTGAGCTTCGGCATCACCGGCCACAGCGAAACGGACAAGACGAAGAGCCGCTTCTATTTCCGCAAAAAGTTCACCAAGTATTATATGCTGGAGGTGTTCTACGGGGCGCGGAAGCAGGTGTTCTTCACTTTCGGCCCTTATGTGCTGATTTTGTTCTACGGGGCGGACGCCAAGGTCATCAGTCTGCTGTTCGCCGTTTCCGCCGTAGCGGGGTTCATTCTTTCGCCGGTGGTGGGGAAAATCATCGACCGGCTGGGGTATAAGATCGTCATGATCTCCGACACCCTCATTCTCGTCATCGTCTGCTTCTTCTATGGATTCGCGCACCATCTGTTCCCCAAGGATATCGCGTTCATCATCTGCTGCGTGAACTACGTGCTGGATTCGGTCATCTCGCTGGCCTCCATGGCCTCCAATGTCTACGTGCAGGATATCTCCGATTCGCCGGAGGAGCAGAAGGCCACGCTCTCAACGGGCATCAGCGTGAACCACCTCATTACCATCCTCATCGCCCTGTTTGGCGGCTGGATCTGGCAGACGCTGGGCATCGAAACGCTGTTTATCCTCTCGGCGGTGCTGGGCCTGTGCAACAGCGCCTACGCGGCCACCATCAAAACCACGAAGAAGACCGCCTGACAGCGGAAACGAAAGCGCCCCGGCGGGTAAACCCGCCGGGGCGAAGCTGTATTCTCTTATGTCAGCGCCGAGGCCAGCACCGCGTTCACCGCAGTGCTGTAGCGGCTCCATTCCGTCTGCCGTTCCTCCAGACGCGCGCCGCCCTTTTTCGTGATGCGGTAATAGCGGCGGATACGGCCTTCGATCTTTTCGGCGCGGGAGGTCACCGCACCCTCGTTTTCCAGCCGCCGCAGCAGGGGATAGAGCGTTCCCTCCTTGAGCTGGAAGACCTCCTGCGAGCGCTTTGCCAGCTCCGCGATGATCTCGAAGCCGTACATCTCCCGCTCCGACAGCAGGCGAAGCACCAGCAGATCCAGCCCGCCCGGTTCCTGTTCACGTGCCATGTTCGTTCAGCTCCTCCCGGTAGATCATCGGAAACGTCTGCGTTTCCAGTTCGTTCCCGTTCGCGTCCTTTAATGTAAGTGTCCCAACTGCAAATATCCCATCGCGCGCATAGCGCTGCCCGATGGCAGCCAGAATTTCGTGCGCCGCTTCGTACTCGGGAAGCTCCATGCGGAAATGATAGAAGCCTGCCGGATCGCGGGTCGCGGTAAGCGTCCATGTCCGGGTATATCCGGTTTCGTCGTTCGATCCGTCCACCGTCAATGCCGCAGATACAGCGGCTTCGTCCGGCGCGGGGAAGAGGATGTGAAGCTGAGAACCAACGCCGATTTCATAGGTGCTGCACGCGAAAAACGCCGAATGCCCGCTGTCGCTGACGGTCGCAGCGAACCAGTAGCGTGGAATGCGCCCGAAGCCCACATTGCCGAAAATGCCGCCGTGTGCAAAGGAAAAACTGAGCCGGTCGCCATAGCGAAGCAGAACGTGGGGGGTCGAAAAGTCGGGGATGACAGTGAGAATTTCACACCGGCTGCGCAGCTCCTGCCGCTCCATCTGCCGGATGGCGGCTTCTGCGGAGAAGAACCACGACAGCCTCCCGCTGACGAGGCGGATACCGTACAGGAGCAGGAGAATGCAGAGAATGCTGAGAATGCAATGCAGCTTTCTGTGTCTCATGCCGCGCCCTCCAATCGAATGGGGAGCGAGAAGCGATTCTCACCATTGTCAAAATCCAGCGTTGCCCACTTCGCCGTTTCGTCGAAGCCCTCGACCATGAAATACCGTGTCCATGTGAATACGGCTTCGTGAGAAGCGGAGGACAGGAACGTGAAGGAAAGCGGCCCATGCTGTTCGGAATGTACACGGACAGCGGGCGCGCCGGAAAGCGAAGCGGTCGATGCATAGCAGCGCCCGCCGCTGTCCGTCACGGTCAGATAACGGTCGATCATCGGCGCGCCCAGCAGCGGATCCCATGTCCGGGCGCGAAGCTCGATCACCAGCCGGGTGCCGCCGTCCTCCTGCGGGGAAAGCTGCGCCCGGATCAAGCGGAAGTGATAGTCGCCGCATTCCGCCTCGGAAACCTGCTCGACCCAGCCTTCACTGCCGAAGCGCTCCAGCGCGGCCCGGTTCCATTCCCGCTCAGAGCGGATGCCCGGCAGATCGCGAAGAAAGGTGAACGCGAATACGACCAGCAGAATCAGCGCCACCACGCGGAGCGACAGCAGGAACCACCCCCAGAAGGGGCGGTATTCCTTCGCAAGCGCCCTTCCCACCTCGTCCGGGTCACCCATGGCCTCGGCGGTGCGGCGGTCGGCCTCCTCATCGCTGCAGCCTTCCTCGGAAAAGAGGCGGATACGCTGCAGGATATGGTCATAAAGCTCGGTCTGTACCCGTTTCCGGTCCGGCGGATATGGCACGTATTTCAAGGTCTTTTCCAGCCAGTGCATACTTTGGCGTGTTGTCAAAGGGAAAACCTCCTTCCCTTGTAATACAAGACAATGATACCTTGTGAAACACAGTATGTCAAGCAGTGGGGAGAAGTTTTCGGAGAAATCCGCCGGAGTATCAAAAAGCAGTTGAGAATGCGGAAAAGGCGTGCTATAATACTATGATAAGTCAGGAAATCTGACGGAACTCCCTGCACAAAGGAGAAAGAACGATGAAATTAGGTATCGTGGGTCTGCCCAATGTGGGCAAGAGCACCCTGTTTAACGCGATCACCAACGCGGGCGCGGAGAGCGCGAACTATCCCTTCTGCACCATCGACCCCAACGTGGGCGTGGTGGCCGTGCCGGATTCCCGGCTGGAGTGGCTGAGCGACTTCTACAAGCCGAAAAAGACCACCCCCGCCGTCATCGAATTTGTGGACATCGCCGGTCTGGTGAAGGGCGCCAGCCGGGGCGAGGGTCTGGGCAACAAGTTCCTTGCCAACATCCGGGAGACCAACGCCATCGTCCACGTGGTACGCTGCTTCGATGACGAGAACGTCATCCACGTGGAAGGTTCCACCGATCCGCTGCGGGATATCGGCATCATCGATATCGAGCTGATCATGGCCGATCTGGAAATGGTGGACCGGCGCATCGACAAGGCGAATAAAGCCGCCAAGGGCGACAAAAAGTATCTCCATGAGGCGGAGGTCTTCTCCGGCCTGCGCGATTGGCTGAACGACGGTAATTCCGCCCGCAGCTATGCCTGCTCCGAGGACGATGCCGCGATTCTCGCCACAGCCGAGCTGCTCACCCGCAAGCCCGTCATCTATGCCGCGAATCTGGATGAAGCGGGCATCGCGGACTATCAGAACGTGCCCTATTATCAGCAGGTGGCCGAGCTGGCCGCCAAGGAAGGCGCGGAAGTCATTCCCGTCTGCGCCAAGACCGAAGCGGAGATCGCCGAGCTGCCCGCCGAGGACAAGGAGATGTTCCTCGAAGAGCTGGGCCTCAAGGAATCCGGGCTCGACCGGCTCATCAAGGCCAGCTATAAGCTGCTTGGCCTTATTTCCTTCCTCACCAGCGGCGAGGACGAGTGCCGCGCATGGACGATCGTCAACGGCACCAAGGCGCCGCAGGCCGCCGGCAAGATCCATACGGACTTTGAGCGCGGCTTCATCCGCGCCGAGGTCATCGCCTTTGAGGATCTGAAGGCTGTGGGCAGTATGCCCGCCGCCAAGGAAAAGGGCCTCATCCGCAGCGAAGGCAAGGAATACGTGATGAAGGACGGGGACGTGGTCCTGTTCCGCTTCAACGTGTCGAAATGAGTGCCGAAAAGCCGGGCCGTATTCAGGCCATCGACGCGCTGCGGGGTCTCTGCGTGGTGCTGATGTGCATCCACCATCTGCTGTATGACCTCTGCTCCTTTTTGGGCGCGCCGTGGTGGCTGTTCACGAACCCGGTGCTGGATATCCTGCATTATCTTTTTGCGGGCTGCTTCATCTTTATCAGCGGCATTTCCAGCCGTTTCAGCCGCTCCAACGTAAAACGGGGAGCGAAGGTCATCCTTGTGGCGCTGGCGCTGACGGCGGCGACGTGGCTGGGCGACTGGCTGGCTCTGCGCATTCTGGGCTATGAGCCGGGCATCCTGATCGTGTTCGGCGTGCTGCATCTGCTGGGCTTCTGTATGCTGTTCTACGGGCTGACGAGGAAGCTGTGGGACAGGCTGCCCGGCTGGCTGGCGCCCATCCTGTACGTGCTGCTCACCGTGCTGACGGCGAAGTACGTGAACGGCCTGCATATCACGCAGCTGCGCTGGCTGTTCCCGTTCGGCTTCCTGTATGACGGGTTCTATTCCGCGGATTATTTCCCCATCCTGCCGTGGCTGTTCGTGTTCCTCGCGGGCACGTGGGCGGGCAGCTATATCCGCGCGGGGAAGCTCCCGGAGAAGTTTTATTCCGCGAAGTTCCCGTTTTTCCCGAAGGTGGGGCGGCACGCCCTGCTCATTTACGTTGTCCATCAGCCGGTGCTGGCCGGGCTGGTATTGGCGGTGGGCGCGATCTTTGGCATATTATAGGGGAGACCCTGTAGTATAGATTAACGGGTGGTCTGTTGTATGGACGCCCAATGGAGGTTTACCATGATTCAAATTACCCTGAAGGACGGCAAGATCATCGAGGTGGAGAAGGGTAGTTCTCTGCTGGATGTGGCCGGAAAGATCTCGGAAGGCTTTGCCCGCAAGGTGCTGAGCGCGACGGTGGACGGCAAGGTCCATGGCCTGCCCCTGCCGCTGGAGCATGACTGTGCGGTCACCTTCAACACCTTCGACGACGCCGACGGTCGTCTGGCGTTCCGTCACACCGCGTCTCACGTATTGGCGCAGGCGATCAAACGTCTCTATCCCGAAAGCAAGCTGGCCATCGGCCCCGCCATCGACGACGGCTTCTATTATGACATCGATTCCGAGACCGTATTCACCCCGGAAGTGCTGGAGAAGATCGAAGTCGAGATGCGGAAGATCATCAAGGAAGACATTCC
>JAZQQF010000105.1:0-3660 GCA_045628925.1 Oscillospiraceae bacterium
CCACCACGCTCTTCACGTATTTCAGTTCCTTCACCTCGCCCACCAGCGGGATCATGATCTCGGGGACCACGTTCCAGTCGGCGTGACGGGCCTGCACGTTCAGCGCGGCCTTGATGACGGCGCGGGTCTGCATGGCGGCGAACTCCGGATAGGTGACAGCCAGACGCCAGCCGCGGTGGCCCATCATGGGGTTGAACTCATGGAGGCCGGAGATGATATCCTTGATAGCCTGCACGCTCTTGCCCTGTGCCTTCGCCAGCGCTCCGATCTCCTCCTCGGTGTTGGGAACGAACTCATGCAGCGGGGGATCCAGGAAACGGATGGTGACCGGGCAGCCCTCCAGCGCCTCATACAGGGCCTCAAAATCGCTCTGCTGCATGGGCTGGATCTTCGCCAGCGCGGCCTCCCGCTCCTCCACGGTGTCGGAGCAGATCATCTCGCGGAATGCGGCGATGCGCTCCGGCTCGAAGAACATATGCTCGGTGCGGCAGAGGCCGATGCCCTCCGCGCCCAGCTCACGGGCCTTCTTCGCGTCGCGGGGGGTGTCCGCATTGGTGCGCACGCCCAGGCGGCGGTATTTGTCCGCCCAGCCCATGATGCGGCCGAAGTAGCCGGAAATGGTGGCGTCCACGGTGGGGATGACGCCGTCATAGATATTGCCGGTGGAGCCGTCGATGGAAATGAGGTCGCCCTCATGGAAGACCTTCCCGGCCAGCTCGAACTTCTTGTTTTCCTCGTCCATGTGGATATCGCCGCAGCCGGAGACGCAGCATTCGCCCATGCCGCGGGCCACGACCGCCGCGTGGGAGGTCATGCCGCCGCGCACGGTCAGGATGCCCTGTGCGGCCTTCATGCCGGTGATGTCCTCAGGGCTGGTCTCCAGACGGACCAGAATGACCTTCTCGCCCCGTTCCTTCCACTCGATGGCGTCCTCGGCGGTGAAGACCACCTTGCCGCAGGCCGCGCCGGGGCTGGCGCCCAGACCGCGGCCGAGGGGCTTCGCTTCCTTGAGGGCCTTCGCATCAAACTGGGGATGGAGCAGGGTGTCGAGGTTGCGCGGCTCGATCATGGCGACGGCCTTCTTCTCGTCGATCATGCCCTCGTCCACCAGATCGCAGGCGATCTTCAGCGCGGCCTGCGCGGTGCGCTTGCCGTTTCTCGTCTGCAGCATATAGAGCTTGCCGTTCTCCACGGTGAACTCCATGTCCTGCATATCCCGGTAGTGATTTTCAAGGGTATTGCAGACGCTGACGAACTGGGCGTAGGCCTCCGGGAATTTCTCGGCCATCTGGGCGATGGGCATGGGGGTACGCACACCGGCGACCACGTCCTCGCCCTGCGCATTGGTCAGGAACTCGCCCATCAGCTTCTTTTCGCCGGTGGCGGGGTCGCGGGTGAAGGCGACGCCTGTGCCGGAATTGTCGTTCAGGTTGCCGAAGACCATGGGCATCACGTTGACGGCGGTGCCCCAGCTGTAGGGGATATCGTTGTCCCGGCGATACACGTTGGCGCGGGGATTATCCCAGCTGCGGAACACGGCGCGGATGGCCTCATACAGCTGCACCTTCGGGTCGGCGGGGAAGTCCGCGCCGATCTGCTTCTTATATTCCGCCTTGAACTGCTCCGCCAGCTCCTTCAGGTCGGCGGCGGTCAGCTCCACGTCGTAGGTGACGCCCTTGCGTTCCTTCATCTGGTCGATGAGCTGCTCGAAATACTTCTTGCCCACCTCCATGACCACATCGGAGAACATCTGGATAAAGCGGCGGTAGGAGTCATACACAAAGCGCTCGAACTTGGGGTCCGGGTTGCCGGCGATCATGGCGGCAACCACGTCGTCGTTCAGGCCCAGATTCAGGATGGTGTCCATCATGCCGGGCATACTCGCTCTCGCGCCGGAGCGGACGGAGACCAGCAGGGGGTTCTTCAGATCGCCGAACTTCTTGCCGTTCATCTCCTCCATCTTCGCCACGTACTGCATGATCTCGGCCATGATCTCATCATTGATCGTGCGGCCATCCTCATAATACTTGGTGCAGGCCTCGGTGGTGATGGTGAAGCCCTGGGGGACGGGCAGGCCGATGTTGGTCATTTCCGCCAGATTCGCGCCCTTGCCGCCCAGCAGCTCGCGCATATTCGCGTTGCCTTCGCTGAACAGGTAAACGTACTTCATGTCATAGCTCCTTTTTCTGTTTAGATACCCGCCCATACAGGCCGGGAAGTGTTTACAGATCCGTTTCGCTGTTTTTCTGCGGTTTTTGCCGCTTTTTGCAGGATTCCCCCGGTGCATCGGGTCATAATTGCTGTTATTCTCTGTATAATCGTCGTGTTTTTAACATCGACCGCAGGAATCAGCCGAGAGAATATGCAGTTCATCCCTATTATAGCACCGTTTTGCGAAATTTCCACAAATATTCCATAGAAATTATGTGCAAATCCTTCCGCGTTCACCCGCCGCGGAATTGGGCAAAGTGCGGGAACGGGGTTTTGGCGCGATTCCGTGCGATGACATAAACCCGCTCTGCCTGTAGGGGCGATTCACGAATCGCCCGCCACCCCCGTCAGAACATGGACGCACAAACGCCCTTCTGCAAGCAAAAAACGGAGCCGCTTTCGCGGCTCCGTTCCGGTGATCATTTATTCTTCCCCGGTGGTCAGGCGCAGCAGCTCCCGCTTCACCAGCCAGAGCTTCTCGCTCAGGTCCACATAGTAAGTATGCGGATTGTGGAAACGCTTCACCTCGTCCCACAGCAGATCCACCTGCTCCTCGCAGTAGGCCTTGATCTCCTTCAGGGCGGGACGGCGGTAGACCAGCTTGCCATCCTTGAAAATGGGCACCAGCAGTTCCTTCGCCGTGAAGTTCGTGAGCTTCTTCGTCTTCCACACCGCGTCCTGATCGAAGATGGTCAGCGGCTGGCTCTCGTCGATGGTCTCATCCCAGACGCAGAGCTGATCCGCCAGCGCCTTGCCGGTCGCCCGGTCAAAGAGGCGGTAGACCTTCTTGAAGTGGGGCGTGGTGATCTTGGCGGTATTCTCGCTGATCTTGATGCGGGGCAGGATGGTGCCGTTCTCCCCCTCCACGGCGGCCAGCTTATAGACCGCGCCGAAGACGGGCTCGCTGCTGGCGGTGATGAGCCGTTCGCCCACGCCGAAGGTGTCGATGCAGGCGCCCTGCGCCAGCAGATCCTGAATGAGCTCCTCATCCAGCGCGTTGGAAGCGGTGATCCTGCAGCACTGCAGGCCCGCGTCGTCCAGCATCTTCCGCGCCTGCTTGCTGAGGTAGGAGATATCGCCGGAATCCAGCCGGATGGCGAAATTCGTGATGCCCTTGGGCACCAGCAACTCCTTGAAGACCCGGATGGCATTGGGCACGCCGGATTTCAGGGTGTTGTAGGTATCCACCAGCAGGGTGGCGTTATTGGGATAGACCTCGCAGTAGGTCTTGAAGGCGGTATACTCGTCCTCAAACATCTGCACCCAGCTGTGAGCCATGGTGCCGCCGGCGGGCACGCCGAAGAGCTGGTCGGTCAGTGCGCAGGCCGTTCCGGCGCAGCCGCCGATGAACGCAGCCCGGGCGCCGAGGATCGCCGCGTCCGCGCCCTGCGCCCGGCGGGAGCCGAACTCCAGCACCGTCCGCCCCTGCGCGGCGCGGACCACGCGGTT
>JAZQQF010000106.1:0-4904 GCA_045628925.1 Oscillospiraceae bacterium
GACGGTGTACAAAACTTCCGGCTTCATGCCCGGTCTTCCAGCGCCCGGATAAGCTTCGGCAGCTCCGCCTCGAAATACACGCCGTAACGGATGCCGCCCGGCGTTTCGGCGGTGCGGCGGATGCAGGCGGCGGTAAAGTCCGCTGCCAGCCGGTAGCTCTCCTGCAGGCTCAGGCCCCGCATCAGCCCCCCGGTGAGCACACTGGCGAAAAGGTCGCCGGTGCCGTGGTATCCGGCGTTCACCCGCGCATGATAATAGCTCTCGTAGGTTTCCGTTTCGGCGCAGTAGCTCATGACGCCGATCTCCTTCTCGGAAAAGCTCACGCCGGTGAGCAGTACCGTTCCCGCGCCAAGGTCGCTGAGGCGCTTCAGAAGATCCTTGATGAACGCCTCATCGTAGCCCGCGCCCACGTAGGGCCGGTCCAGCAGGTAGGCCGCCTCGGTGAGGTTGGGCAGGATGATATCCGCGCTGCCGCAGAGCTTCGCCATTTTCAGCGCGAAATCCGGGGTGAAGCCCGCGTAGAGCTTCCCGTTGTCCGCCATGACCGGGTCCACCAGCTTCACCGCGTTTTTCCCGAAGCGGGCGAAATAGTCCTTCACGATGCTCAGCTGCTCCTCCGAGCCCAGATAGCCGGAATACAGCGCGTCGAAGGTGAAGCCCTCCCGCTCCCAATGGTCGGCGATGGGCCGCAGCTCCGCCGTCAGATCCCGGAAGGTATAGCCGGAAAACATGGTATGCGTGCTGAGTACCGCCGTGGGCACCACGCAGCACTCGCAGCCCATGGCGGAGATGACGGGCAGCGCCACCGTGAGGGAGCACTTGCCCAGACAGGAAATATCCTGGATCGTTGCGATGCGTTTCAAACAGGTTCCTCCTTCAGGGGTATGGGGTAGGTTCCGGGGTTATTCCCCGTTCATCAGCCGGAGGGCGCGCTGCTCCCGGCTAAGCAGCACCGGCGGCAGGCCGAACTGCTCCTGCAGCTGCTGGCAGTAGTTCACCAGCTGATCCTCCTCGCCATAGAGCAGCTCCATGCTCAGATCGTAGGTGGGCTGGCGCTTCTCCCCCGCCACGATCTCGCCGCTGTCGAACGCCATATCGATGCGCGTCCGCTCCGGCAGATAGAGGGTGGTGGACTTCCGCTTATAAAGGATGAAGAAATTGCGCTGCAGCTGCCGCCCCACGGTCAGCTCCCGGAATTCCTCCGGCGCGCCCCGCTCCATGAGCGCCTCCACCGCATAGTCCATCCCGGTATAGGGCGCGACCCAATGGTCGCCGTGCAGCAGGCCCGGCAGTGAGGGATCCAGCCTGCCCCGCGCCAGCTGCACCGTGTGCAGCTCCTGATCGCGGGAGATATTCAGGGAGTAGCCCTTCCTCGTCAGCAGCCAGTCCTCCGTATCATAAAATTCCCAGCAATTCTCGCTGTATGCATAATCGTCCTTCACGTAGCGCAGGATCAGATCGTCCTTCAGCAGGCGGTCCAGATACTGCCCGTTGGGCAGCGCATACTGGATCCGGGTCACGCTCGGCATCTCACAGGCCTCCTTCGGCGAATCGTTCCCCTGTATTTTATGACAAAACCTGCCGCAGTTCAAGCACCGGCGGCAACCTTTTTTATATTCCCTGCGACAGGAGGCGACCGTTTTCCGGGCCTCCATGGCTTATCATGGGCCACGGAGGCGAATGACCGTGAAACAAACGATGGAACTGCACCGTCTCGGTGAAAAACTGCGGACGGCAGCGAAACAGGAGCTTGCGCCCAGTGGCCGCGCCCGCCGGGCTCTGGGAGACCTTGGCGCACTGACTATGGCCTTTCTGCTGGGCAGAACGGTGCTGCCCGGCGGCTGCGCCCCGCTGGGGCCGGGATTCCTGGCCGCCTGCGGTGAAAAACGCCGGGGCGCGCTGGCGGCGGTGGGGCTGATGCTGGGAAGCGTCAGCGGGCTGGGACTTGTATACGGCCTGCGCTATGCCGCCGTCGGGCTGCTCATCTATGCGACGCTCTTTCTGCTGAAGGGCTTCGGCTTTGCCCGGCGGCGCTGGTTCGGCCCGCTGGCGGCCTCGCTCATGACCGCGCTGGTGGGCGGGGTATATCTGCGCTTTGGGGCGGAGACGGGGGTGACCTTCCTTCCGTGGCTCAGCGAGGCAATCCTCGCGGGCGGCAGCTGTATGCTCTTCCGCTCAGGCTTCCGGCACGACCGGGAGGAGGAGCGCAGCCGCATCGGCATGGCCTTCCTCGCCATGGCCTCCTGCATGGCGCTGGGGAGTATCCAGATCGCGGGGGTCATCTCCGTGGGGCGCTGCTGCGCCGCCCTCGCCGTGCTGGCCGCAGCCTTCGCCGGCGGCGTGCAGACGGGGGCGCTATCCGGCCTGCTGCTGGGCCTCGCGCTGGACGCCGGGGCGCAGACCCCCGGCGTCTGTGCGCTGACCTTCGGCTGCGCGGGGGCATTGGGCGGTCTGAGCAGCCGGCAGGGACGCTTCCCCACGGCGCTGTGCTGCGTGCTGGGGAACGCGGCGGCGGCCTTCTGGGCGGCGGAAAGCACCCTGCGCACCGGGCTGCTCTATGAATGGTTCATCGCCTCGGTGCTGTTCCTGCTGATGCCCGCCGGGGTCTTCGATGCGCTGCGGCAGACTTCGGAGCAGGGCGGCAGCGCGGGGCTCCTCCACTATCTGCAGGGGCGCACCGGGCTGGCGGCCTCCGCGTTCACCGAGCTGGCGACTCTCCTTCGGGAAACGCCGGAGGCCGGGCGAAACGACGAGGACCTGCTGGCCGCCTTCGATGCGGCGGGCGAATCCGTCTGCCGCGGCTGCCGCGACCGGGAGCGCTGCTGGGGCAGGCGCTATGAGGAAACGCGCACCGCGCTCCAGGCCGCCGCCGTGCCCATGCGGGAGAAGGGCGCGGTCACGCCCGAGGACTTCCCCCTCTGGTTCCGGGACGGGTGCCAGCACATTCGGGAATACAGCGAGGCGGTCACGCGGGAATGGAAGGGCGTTCTGCGGCGGCGGCAGACGAAAAAGCGCCTGAAGGCCGACCGGGCGCTGCTGAGTCGGCAGTACGCGGACTTTGCGGGCATCCTGCGGGACCTGACGGTGCTGAACAAAGGCGGGCTGCGGGAGGAACTGAAGCTCACGCGGCAGCTGGAGCGCTTCCTCCGGGACTACGCCCCCGGCACGCAGGTGAGCGTTTTCCGGGATGTGAACGGTCGGCTCCACGCGGAGCTGGGCGGCACGGGGCGCATGGGCCTCGCCCGGAAGGCCGGGTGGCTGGAGGAGGTCTCCCGGGTGCTGGGCGCGGAGATGGTCTGCCCGGATACGGGCACGAAGCGGCTGCAGCTCTTTGAACGGGAGCCGCTGGAGGCGGAGATCGGCGTGGCGGCCTGCTGCCGCAGCGGGAAGACCGCCTCCGGCGACACGGCCCGCAGCTTCAAAACGGCGGAGGGCGTCCTCTACCTCATCGTGGCCGACGGGATGGGCTCCGGGCAGGAGGCCGCCGCAGAGAGCGGCGAGATGGCCGCCCTCGCGGAAAAGCTCCTGCGCGCCGGGGCCGGGCCGGAAACGGTCATGCGGCTGCTGAACACGGCGCTCCTGCTGCGCAGCGAGACGCGCATGACCAGTCTGAGTCTCGACCTGATGAGCGTCAACCTCTTTTCCGGCGAGACGAACGTGTATAAATACGGCGCGGCCCCCAGCTACGTGCGCGCCGGGCGGCAGGTGCAGACCTGCCGCAGCGAAAGTCCCGCCGCCGGGCTGGACGACGTGGGGCCGGACTGCACCCGCCTGCAGCTGGAATCCGGCAGCGCGGCGGTCATCCTCTCGGACGGGGCGGCAAAGGCGGAAACGGTGGAATCCGCGCTGCTCGATTGTGCGCCGGGCGAGCTGCAGGAGCTGGCGGGCAGGATCCTCACCGAGGCAGCGGCCCGGGGCGGCTGGGAGGACGATATGACCGTGCTCACCCTGAGCCTGATGAAGCGGGGCGAACCTGCGCCCTCCTGAGTATGACCGCCCTCGAAAGCGGGCATACTCCCCATAGACGGCAAAAAGGAGGGAACGCGAATGGTAAAGGGCGTGACGCGGCAGGTGATACTGGTGGATGCGCCGGGGCGGGAGCGCTTTGAAAAGGCGATCTTCATTCTTCGGGACGGGGGCGAGGGCGTCAGCGAGGCTTCGCTCCTGCAGGAGGCGCGGGCGCTGGCCTCGGAGGCCATGCGCGGCCCCCGGAAGCGCATTTCGGACCGCATCCCCCGCTGGCTCTGGGCGCTGGCGGGCGCGGGTCTGGTGGGGGCGGCATGGCTGTCGGTGGGCATCCTCCGGTGAAAAAACGGAAAAAACAGGAATTTTCGGGATTTTTTGCTTGACTTTCACCGGCAAGTCCGGTATTTTAATAGATAGATAAGCGACCTATCTATTTCCGTATCGGAGGCACCGTCATGTCCGAAGAACGCAAGATCAACCACATCATGGTTTACGTATTCCGGCTGAACAACGCGCTGGTGAAGCAGAAGAACCGCCGCATGAAGGCCTATGACCTGACCTCGATCCAGGCCGACGTGCTGTTTTATATCCTGAATCATTATCAGGAGCGTGAGATCAACCAGCTGGATATCCAGACGGTGTTCAAGCTCACGAACCCCACCGTGTCCGGCATCATCGACCGGCTGGAGGAAAAGGAGTTCATCCGGCGCGCCCGCAGCGAGAAGGACGCGCGGTATCGCCGTCTGCTGCCGCTGCCCAAGGGCGAGGCCATTTTTGCCGAGCTGCGGCGTTCGGCGGATGAGGCGGAGACGCTCTTCGTGAAGGATATGACCGAGGCGGAGGCCATCGAGTTCAAGCGGCTGGTGCAGATCGCGCTGAAGACCGCCGAGGAGGAAAACGGCGACGCGGATTGAGCGGCGGCTGGAATATGCAGAATA
>JAZQQF010000107.1:0-7857 GCA_045628925.1 Oscillospiraceae bacterium
AGGGCCATGGCCTCCTCGTTCATGGTCATGGGGTTCAGCGCGCATTCGCCCATGCGGCCGAAGCCGGTGGGGTTGCCCTTATAGTGGCTGACGGCGAAGCAGCCGTTGTGGCAGGCGATGCAGGGCCGCACGTCCTCCAGATCGCCGAAGCGGATCTTGCCGCACCATTCGGGGTCGCAGAGGAGCTGACGGGCCACGCCCACCGCGTCGATCTGACCGTTGGCCACGGCCTTCGCGTCCAGCTCGGGGTCGTGCATACGGCCCGCGCAGCACACGGGGATGTTCACGAAATTCTTGATGTAGGTGACTTCCGGCAGATTGCAGGCCATGGGCATATACACCGGGGGATGCGCCCAGTACCAGGAATCGTAGGAGCCGTTGTCCGCGTTCAGCAGGTCGGCGCCGGCGGCCTCGAGGATGCGCGCCGCGGCGGGGCTTTCCTCGATACTGCGGCCGAACTCCACGTAGTTCTCGCCGGGGAGCGCGCCCTGATTGAAGCCGCGGATCTTGCTGGCAACGCTGTAGCGGACGGAAACAGGGTAATCCTCGCCGCAGGCGGCCTTGATGCTCCTGATGATCTCGCAGGCGAAGCGGAGCCGGTTTTCCAGACTGCCGCCGTATTCGTCGGTGCGGTGGTTCATGTTCGCCATGGCGAACTGATCCAGCAGGTAGCCTTCATGGACGGCGTGAATTTCCACACCGTCGATGCCCGCCTTCTTGCAGAGGGCGGCGGCCTTGCCGTAAGCGTCGATGATATCGTGGATCTCCTGCACGGTGAGGGCGCGGTGTTTGATGCTGGGCTCCCACACGTTGGGCAGGTCATCGCTGGGGGCGACCATGGTGGCCTTCAGCATCTCCTTGGGCATCTTGTCCATGCCGGGGAAGACCATCTGGCTGCGGCCGAAGCCTGCGCCCAGCTGGAGGAAGAACTTACTGCCGTAGGCGTGGATCTCGTCCATGAGGCTTTTCAGCGGGCCCATGAACAGATCTTCATCCTGATACAGCCAGTGGCCGTTTCCGCCCACGCTGGTCACGCCCGGGATCATCAGACCCACGTTGGCCTTCGCACGGGCGAGGAAGTAGGGGCGGGTCTTTTCCACGAACTGACCGTTGAAGCCCACGGGGCTGGTGCCGCCCATGGCGCACATGATGATGCGGTTTTTCAGCGTCACGCCGCCGATCTTCAGCGGGGTGAACAGCGGTGCAAAATTGCCTTCGCTCATAGTTGATCCTCCTTATTCCGCGGCTTCCAGCTTGCCGTCGATCCAGTTCAGGGAATCCGTGATATGCTTGTTCCAGTATTCCCAGCTGTGGGTGCCGTGGCCTTCCACATAGAAGTGTTCATAGCCGATGTCCACCAGATGCTGATGCAGGCTGCGGTTGGGGTCGATGAGGAAGTCCTCGGAGCCGCAGGCCATGTAGAGTCTGGGCTTGGGGCCGTCGGATTCCAGGACCTTCTTCGCCAGCGCCTTGGGATCCACGTCGGAGCCGAGGATCTGGCTGGGCTTGCCGAAGCACTGGATAAAGTAGGAAATGCTCATGCCCATGCCGCCGCCCTGACCGGCAGGCGCGGGCTTGGGATCGTCGGGCATCGTGGCGACGCCGTCGGTGATCAGCGCGCTGGAGAGCGCGAGAATGCCGCCGAACACGTCGTTATACTTGAGGCCGTTGCGGATCGCGCCATAGCCGCCCATGGAGAAACCGCCGATGAAGGTATCTTCCCGGGCGTCGGACAGATGGAACACCTTGCGGACGAAGGCCAGCAGTTCCTTGCAGATGAAGGTGTCATAGAGGGCGTCGCGTTTCGCGTCGTCCACATAGAAACTGTTTTCGCCGGAGGGGCAGAAAACGGCCATGTGGTGCTGAGCGGCCAGCTGGACGATGCTGCTGCTGCGGAGCCAGTCGGTATGAGAGCCGGAATAGCCGTGGAGCAGGATGAGGGTGCGGAGGGGCTTATCGTCTTCTGCGGGCTTCGCGCCGGGGAACATGGGGCCTTCTGCAGGGATGACAGCCGTCACGTCGGTGTTGCGGTGGAGGGAGGTGGAGTACATACTGAATTCAAAAACTGCCATGATGATCTTCCTTTCGATTTTTTGATTATTTTAATTGTATTATCCTGTCATGTTTCGCTGTCCGCGTCGATGCTCTCGGCAACGACGAGGGCCCACGTGAGCGCCCGGCCGAAGCTGTTGCCGTTCATCAGCAGCGGATAATCCACCCCGTAGAACCCGCCGGCGGCATTGCCCACGGCGTAAAGCCCGGGGATGGGCTTGTTATAGGGCGTGAGGACGTGCATCCCGGTGTCGGTCAGCGCGCCGCCGAACACGTCCAGCAGCGCGAGGCCCCATTTCAGCGCGATGAACGGCCCCTTGCGGATGGGGAACAGCAGCTCGGGGCGCTTGCCGTAATCGGTGTCCTCGCCCTTGTCCGCCATTTCGTTGTAGCGCTCCACGGTGGCGACGAGGTTTTCCGCCGGAACACCGATCTGCGCCGCCAGCTCCTCCAGCGTATCCGCCCGGAAGGCGCATTTTCCCTTCCGGATTATAGTCTCGACCTCGTCCCGAAGGCCGCATTCCGGATCCCATTTATCGCCGAAATTGGCGATGTTCAGCGGGATGACGGCCTGCCCGCCCACAAGCTCATAGGTGGGGCCGAAATTCTCCAGCCAGTCCGCGTCCATGATCGTGTAGGCGATGTCCTCGCCCTGTTGGGCAAGGAGGCGGAGGGACTTCCCCTGCGTCCACGTGTCCTCGTTCATGAAGCGCTTTCCCTGATCGTTCACGTAGAGGTAGCAGAGGGAATAATAGGAGGCGTCCTCATCCCGCCGCCCGTGGAGGGAGGCGGCCCAGTTGGCGTCGTCGAAGGCCGCGCCCGCCCAGTAAGCCATCTTGTGCCCGTCGCCGGTATTGTTGCCCACGGGCCAGTAGCGGGCGAGGGAGGCGAGCGTCGCCGTGGAGCAGAAAGCCTCCATCATTTCCCGGTCGCCCTCGATGTCGCCGGTGGCGAGGATGACGCCCTTTTTCCCCAGATAGCGCCGGACGACGCCGGTATTTTCCTCCCTTGCGAGGCAGCCGGTGACGCGGCCGGTATCGTCCTTCACGAGCTGCTCTGCCCGCACGGGGCGGAAAATCTGATTCCCCCCGTCCAGCACGGTCTTCTGCAGCATCTCCACCACCAGCTGACCGCCCATGGAAGCCTTATAGCGGCCGCAGCCCTTTTTCTGAAATACGATGTGAGTGCCGGGGTATTCCGCGAAGCCGGGGCCCTTGTAATAGCCGGTATACAGCGTCGCGTCCACCGCATCGCCGCCCTGACTCAGCAGCCAGTCGAAGGCTTCGCCGGAGCGGTCGATATACAGCCACAGCAGCTCCTCGTTCACGCGGCTGCCGGTGACGCGCATCCAGTCCTTGGCAAACTGCTTCTTATCAATGTGAACGCCCAAACGGCGCATGACGGAGGAATCCACCACGCCCACGTGCCCGGCCCGGCCCAGCAGATTCTTATACCGGTCCACGATGATGACGCTGTGACCGTTCTCGGTGAGCCTTGCGCCCGCCGCGAGGCCGGAGATGCCGCCGCCGATGATCAGCACGTCGGCTTCCAGCGTTTCGGCGATCTCGCTTTCCGGGATGGGCGCGGGCGGGGTCTCCCAGCTCCAGCCCTTTTTGGGGGAAAGATTGCTGTATGCATTCAGGGTGAGTTCCACGTTCAGCCCTCCTTCGCAGCCGCGATGTGTTCCGCCGCCAGATATCCCCACGTGAGCGCCTGACCCAGATCGGCGCCGCCCAGCACCTCAGGGTAGTCAAGGCCGATGACGCCGCCTGCCGCGCTGCCCGCGGCATAGAGGCCCGGGATGGGCGCACCCTCCGGCGTCAGCACCCGAAGGGAAACGTCGGTGCGGATGCCGCCGTAGACCTCCTGCAGCGCGGGGCCCCATTTGAGCGCATAGAACGGGGCGGCTTCGACCTTCGTGAGAAATTCGCTGCGCTTGCCGAAGTCCCCGTCGTCTCCCGCGTCGGAAAGCCCGTTGTAGCGGTCTATGGCGGCTATCAGCGCCGCCGCCGGAACGTCCATCTTTTCCGCCAGCGCTTCCGGCGAATCCGCCTGCACGGCGCTGCCGCTTGCCAGCGCGTCCGCCAGCGCAGCCCGGAAGTCCTCAACGGTGACGCTCGGGTCATAGCCGCGCAGGCGGGCTTCCAGATCGGAGGGCCAGCGGGCGTCCAGTACCGCCCACGCATAGCTGCCGCCTGGCTGCATCATGCACCGGACGGCCTTGGAATGCGCCCGCGTGTCCTCGTTCATGAAGCGCTTTCCCAGCCGGTTCACGTGGAGGAAAAAGAGCGGGTAGGGGAAGAGCGCGTCGCATCGCAGCTGGGAGGCCCACTGCGGCGGTTCCAGCGCCGCGCCCGCCCAATATGCCAGCTTCTGACTGTCGCCCGCGGCGGTGCTGCGGCTGAGGGGCGCTTTCAGACCCAGCGGGCAGAAGCATTCCAGCAGCTCCCGGTCGCCGCCGATGCCGCCGGAGGCGAGGAGGACGGCCTTTTTCCCGAGATAGCGCTTCCAAGTCCCCGCAGCGTCCTGCGCGAGGAAACCGGTGACGCGCCCGCTTTCATCCCTGAGGAGCTGCCGCGCCGCCATGCCCCGGTCGACGCGCACGTCCCGCCCCTGCAGATACTCCCAAATTGACGGGGTGTCGGGGCAGTGGGAGAAGCGGTGCGCGCCGGGATAGGACTTCACATCCTGCCCCTGATAGCCGGAAAGAAGCTCGACTTCCATCACGCCTTCCACGCGCTTCAGCAGCCAGTCCAGCGCTTCGCCGCTGCGGTTCAGATAGAGCCACAGCAGATCCTCATCCGGTCTGCTGCCGGTGAGGGCGAGCCAGTCCCGCGCAAGCTGCGCCTTGTCGATCTTCACGCCCTGCGCCCGCATGACGGCGGAATCCGCCGCGCCGATGACCGGGTCTTCCTCGGCGGGGGCCTCGTCTCGCTCCGCGACTACCGCGGTAAGTCCCCGCTCCGCGCACCGTGCGCCCGCCGCAAGCCCCGCGAGGCCGCCGCCGACGATGGCCACGTCCGCCGATGTGGTTTCCGAAATATCCGATTCCGGGACGGGGGCGGGGACCGTTTCCCAGCTCCAGCCCCGCTTGGGGGAATTGAGACAATATACCCGTTCTGCGCCGGTTTTCATATGCTCCCTCCCGTCAGCAGTAGCGCACGGCCTCGAAGGCGTGGAACACCGCATCGCGGATGTCGCCGGACTGGGCCGCGTCGCCGATGATGATGAAGCTGGTCTCCGGGCAGAGGTGCGCGAACTGCAGCGCCACCTGCCGCCGGGGCTTCATGCCGACCGCCATCAGCACCGTGTCGGCGGGAATTTCCTGCTGCTCGCCGGTGTCCGCGTTTTCGGCGATGACGCTCTTGTCTTTAATTTCGACGAGCTTCCAGCCCAGCATCCGCTTCACACCGTACTCGTCGGACATACTCATGAGGTCGGAGGCCGCGCCGGTGCGCATCAGATCCACGTTCTTCGCCATTTCCAGCACGGTGCATTTTTTGCCGCGCATCCCAAGGTTGATGGAAGCCTCCGTTCCCACGCTGGAGCCGCCCACGATGACCACGTTCTCCCCGCAGGGGACGGATTCGTTCTCCGCCTCCGGCGCCCAGAATACGTGCCCCTTGTCCGCGCCGGGGACCCTGGGCATAATGGGATCCGCGCCCACGGCGGCGACGATGATATCATAATGCTCGGCGGCGAGCAGCTCCGGCGTCGCTTCCGTATTCAGCAGCACCCGTGCGCCGCAGCTCGCGGCAAAGTCCTGCATATATTTGAGATAATCCCGCAGATCCTGCTTGAAGGGAGCGGAGACCGCGTCCTTCACGTGGCCGCCCACGCTGCTGCTCTTTTCATACAGCGTCACGTCATGGCCCCGCTGCAGGAGCCACTTCATGGCTTCCACGCCGCCCGGCCCGCCGCCGATGACGGCGGCCTTCTTCTTGACCTCCGCCGGGGGCAGCTTGCCGCTTGGATACTCTTTAAAGCGGCCCCACATGGGGTTCACGCTGCAGAGCTTCGCCGTATGCGGGCTGGCAAGGCGGAAGCAGGAGCAGCGCAGGCAGGGCATATGCTCCCATTCCCGGCCCTCGGCGTATTTCTTCGGCATATCGTAGTCCGCGTGGAGCGCCCGGTTCATGGCCACCAGATCGGCCTTGCCGGAGGCGATGATCTCCTCCGCCTGACCGGGGTCTTTGATCGCGCCCACGACGGCCACCGTCAGGTCCGGATACGCCTTCTTCACAGCCTCGGAGAACTTCACGTTCAGCTGCTGCTCCATGGTGTAGTTGGACATGAGCCAGCGCATATAGTAAGGTTCGCCCCACAGGTCGTGGAGACCGGAGGAGATATGCAGGATATCCACCTTGTCCTTGATGCAGCCGATGAACTCCAGCGTTTCGGGGAAGTGCATCTGGTCGGGTGCGTATTCCTCAGCGGAGATGCGGTATTCGATGACGAAATTCTCGCCCACCGCGGCGCGGACGGCATCCAGAATTTCACAGGCGAAGCGGGCGCGGTTCTGCACGCTGCCGCCGTATTCGTCCGTGCGCTGGTTATAGAGGGGGCTGGCGAACTGGGCGATCAGGTTGCCGTGCGCGCCGTGGATCATGCAGATCTTCATGCCCGCCTGCTTGCAGAAGGCGGCGGCGCGGGCGTATTTCGCCACGGTCTCCTGGATCTTCTCTTTGGACATCTCGATGGTGGCGTAAGGCTCCCGGCCCAGCATCCGCGCCCGGTTCTGCTCCGCCTTCGTGATGAAGGAGGAAGCGCTGTAGGGCGCGTGTCCCACGTTTTCATAGGCGGTGTCCTTGCCGTTGTGGGTCAGCTCCATGGAGCCGTGCGCCCCGTAGCTTGCGCACATCTCCGCAAAGCGCTTCAGAGGCATGACGCAGTCCGGGTCGCTCAGCTGCAGCTGACGGGCCTCGTCGCTGCTCTCGGTGATATCGATGGAGCAGTTGCCCACGTTGCAGACGGCTACGCCGCCCCGGGCATACTGCCGGAAGTAATTCACAAAATCCTCGGTGACGAAGCCCCGGTCATCGCCGGAGAAGAAGCAGCCCGGCGGGGCCTGTTCCAGACGGTTCTTGAACAGGACGCCGCGAATTTCAAAGGGGTCGAAAACGTGCGGATAACGGCAGGCCATATCGAACGCTCCTTTATTACATATTTCCCTGATTATACCTGTTTTCCCGCGCTGAATCAATGCATTTAACATGAGAGATTTGTTATGCCTGCGGGAATAAAAAGAAATGCGGGCCGTTGATTGGCCCGCATTTCGGTAGCTTACAGCGCGGAATAGACGATGTTGCGGATGCGGGGATGCATATACTCCTCGCGGTTGGGCATGGCCTGATGGAAGTAGACGATGGTGACCTTCGCTTCCGGATCCATGGCGACCCACGTGCCCCAGCCGCCGGTCCAGCCGAATTCGCCGATACTGCTGTTGCTCCCCGCAGCGGGGTCCATGCGGGTGCGGAGACCCAGCCCGTAGCCATAGCCGGAAAGGTAGGCGTTCTGGAAATCCCTGAGGCACTGTTCATTCAGACGGTTCATGGCCATGAGGCGGATCGTGCGCTCACCCAGCAGGCGGACGCCGTTCCACTCGCCCAGCGTCATGGTTCGGGCGAAGCGGGAATAGTCCTCCAGTGTGCCGTAAAGCCCGCCGCAGGCGGACTCAAAGTCCGGCGCGTCGAACATGGGGGGCAGGTGGCCGAGACCCCGGGGGCTGCCGTCATTGTGCAGCGCCCACATCTGGGAGACCCGGTCCTGCTTCTCGGCAGGAACGATGAAGTGCATATCCGGCAT
>JAZQQF010000108.1:0-6116 GCA_045628925.1 Oscillospiraceae bacterium
TGTCGAACAGCGGGAGGGCCAGCACGAGGAAGGGCAGGATGAACGAGATGATGGCGTAGGTCTTGAACAGGCCGATGACGGACATGGTCGCCAGCACGTAGCCCAGCAGGAGCGCGCCCGTATCGCCCGCAAAGATCTTCGCCGGGTTCAGGTTATAGGGCATGAAGCCCACGCAGGCGCCCGCCAGCGCGGCCATGATGATGGCCACGTTGCCCTCGCTCACCAGCAGCGCGATGACCAGCATGGTCACGCTGCCGATGGCGCTGACGCCCACGGCCAGCCCGTCCAGCCCGTCGATCAGGTTCACGGAGTTGGTGACCAGCACGATCCACAACACGGTGATGGGGATGCTGAGCCAGCCGAGGATGAGCCAGTCGTCTCCGAGGAACAGCACCGGGTTCGTGAACATTTCAATGCGGATATCGTGACACACGGCGATGACCGCTGCCGCCAGCTGGCACAGGAGCTTTACCCACCATTTCATCGGCACGATATCGTCGATGACGCCGGTGGTGACGATGATGACGCAGCCCAGCAGCATCCCGCGCACCTGCACATCGATCTTGGCAAAGAGCAGTGTGCTGAGGATGAAGCCCAAAAACATGGCCAGACCGCCCAGGCGGGGGATGGGATGGTCGTGCATCCGGCGGTCATCCTTGGGCACGTCGATGGCGCCCACCTTCTGCGCGAAGATCTTCACCAGCGGCGTGGCGGCGAAGCTCATCACCAGCGCCGTGGCCAGCGATGCGAGAATGAGCACCAGCTCACGCATATCAATAGAAGTATTCATGTCTATCTTCCAATCTTCGGAGGACGGGAGACGCTCAGCGTTCCACGAAGCCCACCTTTTTATAGACCTTGCGCAGGGTGCGCAGCGCGGCGTGCTCGGCCTTTTCCGCACCGGCGCGGTAGATGGAAACGAGGTAATCCTTGTTCTTCATCAGATCCTCCGCCTGCTCCCGGATGGGACGCAGCAGCTCCACGACGCTCTCGCCGACTTTTTCCTTAAAGTCGCCGTAGCCCTTGCCCTCGAACTCGCGCTCGATGTCCTCGAAGGAGGCGCCGGTGGCGCAGGAGTAGATCTGCATCAGGTTCGCGACGCCGGGCTTTTCCTCGGGCGCATAGCGGACGCAGCTGACCGTGTCGGAATCGGTCTTGGCGCGCTTGAAGGAGCGCATGATCTCCTCGGGCTTCTGCATGAGGTAGATGCAGCCGCCGGGATCCTTGTCGGATTTCGACATCTTGTTTTCGGGAGAAGTGAGGCTCATGATACGGGCACCGGTCTTGGGAATGAACGGCTCGGGGATGGTGAACACGTCGCCGTAAATGCCGTTGAAGCGGTTGGCGATGTCCCGGCAAATTTCCACGTGCTGCTTCTGATCCTCGCCCACGGGCACCAGATCGGCCTGATACAGCAGAATGTCCGCCGCCATGAGGCTGGGGTAGGTGAACAGGCCGGCGTTGATGTTTTCCGCGTTCTTGGCGGACTTGTCCTTGAACTGGGTCATGCGGCTCAGCTCACCGAACATGGTATAGCAGTCGAGGATCCAGCCCAGCTGGGCGTGGGCGGGCACGTGGCTCTGAATGAACAGGGTGTTCTTCTCCGGGCTGAGGCCGCAGGCGATGTACTGCGCCAGCTGGCTCAGCTCCCGCGGCCGGAGTTCCGCCGGGTTCTGGCGCACGGTGATGGCGTGCATATCCACGATGCAGTAATAGCAATCATAGGTGTCGCTCAGCTCCACCCAGTTGCGGATGGCGCCCATATAGGAACCCAGGGTCAGCTCGCCGCTGGGCTGAATGCCGCTGAAAATGACTTTCCGTTTTTCGTCCATCTGTCAGTCCTTCTTTCTCACGGGCGGCACGGTTATTCTGCCGCCTATTATTCAAACTACTATACCACACAGGCCGCCTGTTTTTCAAGACATTTCCTTGACAGTCTGCCATCCAAACGGTAAAATATAGTGCTATATGAGATTACTGCGGCCCGCGAAGCGCGCGCCGCTCGGATGGAGGCATACGATATGAAGGAACAGGCATGGTTTGACGAGCTGGAAAGCCGCATCCCCAAAGGAGAGGTGCGCACGCGCTTTGCGCCCAGCCCCACCGGTTATATGCACGTTGGCGGCATCCGCACCGCCATTTATACATGGCTCATCGCCCGGAAGGCGGGCGGCAAATTCCTGCTGCGCATCGAGGATACCGATCAGGCCCGCTTTGTGGAGGGCGCGACCGAGGTCATCTATTCCTCCCTGCGGGACGCGGGGCTTACGTGGGACGAGGGCCCCGACGTGGGCGGCCCCGTTGGCCCCTATGTGCAGACCGAGCGGCGGGAGCTGTATATGCCCTTCGCCGAGAAGCTGGTGGAGGCTGGCTGCGCCTACCGCTGCTTCTGCGAGAAGACCGCGTCCGAGGAGGACACCGGCGAATTTGACCGGGCGGAGGATCCCTGCCGCCACCTGAGCGCGGAAGAATCCGCTGCGAGAGCGGCCGCGGGCGAACCCTTCGTCATCCGGCAGAAGATCCCCAAAGAGGGCAGCACCACCTTCCATGATGAGATTTTCGGCGACATCACCGCGCCCAATGCCGATCTGGACGATCAGGTGCTGATGAAGCGGGACGGGCTGCCGACCTATAACTTTGCCAACGTGATCGACGATCATCTCATGGGCATCACCCATGTGGTGCGCGGCACGGAATACCTTTCCAGCACGCCGAAATACAATCTGCTGTATCAGGGCCTCGGTTGGGAAGTGCCCAAGTATATCCACTGCTCGCCCGTCATGCGCGACGCGCAGCATAAGCTGAGTAAGCGCCACGGCGACCCCACCTATGACGATCTGCTGAATCAGGGCTATCTGAAGGAAGCCATCATCAACTACGTGGCCCTGCTGGGATGGAGCCCGGCGGGCGAGCGGGAGCTGTTCACCCTGCCGGAGCTGGCGGAAGCCTTCGACCTGAAGGGCCTGAGCAAGTCGCCCGCCATCTTCGACGTGGTGAAGCTCACCCACTTCAACAGCGAGTATATCCGCGCCCTCAGCCCGGAAGCCTTCCATGCGCTGGCAAAGCCCTATATCGAGCAGGGCGTCACCGGGATGGATACGGAGCTGATCGCCTCCCTCCTGCAGCAGCGCTGCGAAAAGCTGACGGATATCCCCGCCCAGCTCACCTTCCTCGCCCGGCTGCCGGACTATGATCTGGAGCTGTACGTGAACAAGAAATCCAAGACGGACAAGGCCGTTTCGCTGGAAATGCTCCGCGCCGCGCTGCCGGTGGTGGAGGGCCTTGCCGACTGGACGAAGGACAGCGTGCATGACGCGCTGATGGGCCTCGCGGAAAAGCTGGAAGTGAAGAACGCGAAGCTCCTGTGGCCGGTGCGCATCGCCCTGAGCGGCACGGCGGTCACCCCCGGCGGCGCGGTGGAGATCTGCTGCCTGCTGGGAAAGGACGAAGCGGTGCGCCGCCTGCAGACGGGCATCGCGCGGCTGGAAGCCGCAGAGGGCTGAGATGCGCCGCCTGTGCTGCCTTGCGCTGGCGCTGCTGCTGTGCCTTTCGCTCTGCGCCTGCCGGGAGTCCGGCGGGGACCCGGTACCGACCGTGACGCCCACCGCGGCGCCCACGGCAACGCCGACGGAAGCGCCGACACCCGCGGAAACGCCGAAGCCTACGCCGGAACCTACCCCGGAGCCGACCCCGGAACCCACGGAAGCGCCGACGGAGACCGAAGCGCCGACCGAGGAAGGCAAGCTGATCCTTGACGTTGCGCTGGAAGGGGAGACCCTGCGGCTGAACGCGTACCGCTTTGAGGGCGCGCTGCTGGAGAGCGGCGAAAAGAAATTCAGCTGCCTGCTCCCCACCGAGGGCGTGGAAGCCGAATACCGGGCCAATGCGTGGTATTTCTCCGAAGTCTCCGACCCGGAGGTCTATGCCTATCTGGAGCTGAGCTTCATCGCCGGGGCAGACGGGGAGAGCATCCTGCCGGGACTATTGGACAGCTATCTGGATTTCACGGACGTGGAATTCAGCACCGCCTCCGGCTTCGGTACCGTGCGGAAGACCGTGCCCCACGCCACGGCGGCGGACGGGGAGTATTTCGCCGAGGGCTGGCTGCTGGACACGGACGACGGCGTCATCAGCGCCGTGCTGGTCTGCCCGCTGGGCAAGCTGGACCGGGAGGGGAGAATGCTCACCGCCGTTCTGGATACTTTTAAGATTTCCTGAAACTGCCCTGTATGTTTTTTCACCCTGCGCCGAAAGCTATCTGCAGCTTTTGACGCGGGGTGATTTTTATGCGAAAAACGAGAAAGAACGTGCGGCTCCTGTCCTTCGCTCTGGCGGTGCTGCTGGTGATGGGCGGGTTCCTGCTGCGCAGTGAGCGCCAGCGCCGCCTGTGGGAAATGGAATCGGAAAACGGCTGGAAGCGGGCCTTCGGCACCCTCTCCGCCGACCTGACGGAGATCGACACGGCCCTGAAAAAGTGCCGCGCCGCCGGTTCTGATGCGCTGGCCGGGGACGCGGCGGTGGAGATCTACGCCCGGGCGCAGGAGGCGCAGGCGCTGCTGGGCGAGCTGCCCCTTTCCGGCTGGCAGCTGGACGGCATCACGGGGTATCTGGGGCGGCTGGGCGATTATGCGCTTTCCCTGAGCCGCAGCGCCGTCCGGGGGCGATTGTCGCCGGAAGAGCGGGAAAACCTGTCCGCGCTGGGCGCGGGCGCGGCGAAGCTGAACGAGGGCTGTCTCGAACTGCAGGCTTCGCTGGAGGAGGGGACGCTGACGGCGGGGCAGCTGCAGGAGCTGGCTTCGGAGCTGCCGGGACAGCGTCTGCTGGGGGACGATCTGCTGGCGCTGGCGGACGAATTCCCGGAGCTGCCCACGCTCATCTACGACGGGCCCTATTCGGAGAGCGCGGTGGTCGGCCCGGCCCGGATGCTGGAGGGGCTGGAGCCGGTCTCGGAGGAGGACGCGATCCGCGCGGCGGCGGATTTCACCGGGCGCGGCGCGGATTCGTTCACGGTCCTCGGCCGCAGCGAGGGCACGCTGCCCTGCTATCTGCTCACGGCGGGGAAGGGGCCTGACACTGTGACCCTGCGCGTGACCCGGCAGGGCGGGATCGTGGCCGATCTGGTGAGCGGCCTCGGCGGCTATGCGGGAAGTCTCAGCCCGGAGGAGGCCGTCGGGCAGGCAAAGACCTTCCTGAAAGCGCGGGGCTTCGATGCGCTGCGGGAGACCTACTGGACGAAGGAAGACGGGAGCGTCCTGATTTCCTTCGCTTCCCAGCAGGACGGCTGGACGTGCTACCCGGACCTCATCAAGGTGCGCGTCAGCCTCGACGGCGGCGCGGTCATCGGCTTCGACGCGGTGGGGTACCTGATGAACCACCGGGAGCGGGAGCTGCCCACGCCGGTCAGCGCGGAAACTGCCCGCGCATCGGTCAGCCCGTCGCTGACGGTGCTTTCCGAGGGCCTCGCGGTCATCCCCACCGAGGGAAAACAGGAGCGCTGCTGCCGGGAATTCAAGTGCGCCGACGGGGACGGGATCCACTTCATCGTCTATGCGGACGCGGAGACCGGGGAAGAAGTGAAGCTGCTGATGCTCATCGAGAGCGAAAACGGCACGCTGGTGATGTAAAAAACGAATCTGACTCTTGCAATGGGGCGAAAATTAGTATATAGTTGTTCACAACTATAAACTAAGGAGGAACCCAAGATGGCAGTTCCCAAGTATGATCCCAAAGAAGTAGCAAACAAGAAGGTTATCAATATGTTCGGCCGCGAGCAGGTCCAGTTTGCGACGCCCTGCTCCGAGCGCGAGAACGTGATCGCCACCTACAACCGCGAGCCCATCTGGCAGATGGTCGGCACCGCCGGCAGTATGTTCAGCCCCAAAGTGAACCCCGATAACATCGCCCGCGGCTTCGTGTTCGAGGCCGGCATGATGGGCATGAGCGCCAAGGATTACGGCGGACCCGATATGTTCGGCATCGAATGGGAGTATATCGAGACCGTCGGCGGCTCCATGGTCCGTCCGGGCAAGCCCTATATCGAGGACGCCAACGAGATCAAGGAAAAGATCAAGATGCCCGATCCCACCACCTGGGACTGGTCCGGCTCCGCCAAGGCC
>JAZQQF010000109.1:0-8940 GCA_045628925.1 Oscillospiraceae bacterium
TCGACTTGCATGTGTTAGGCACGCCGCCAGCGTTCGTCCTGAGCCAGGATCAAACTCTCAATAAATCGTATCTCAAGCCTTTCGGCTCAAAATCTTATTGAAGAATGAATCTTAGCTTCACTCAAATTCTTAACGTTGCGATGTTTTACCATCGCGCCCGTTTGGTGCGTTCGCTTAGCTTTGCATTGTTTAATTTACAAGGTACACGTCCCTCGCGGCTCGCCGCCGTTTCGGTCGCTCTCACGCGAGAGCTTGCACAATATAGCATGGCTTCTTCCAAATGTCAACACCTTTTTTGAACTTTTTTCAGTTTTTTCGGTTGTACTTTTTCGTCTTGTGTGTATAATGTTGAGGATACCACTACATTTAGATATGGAGGCCGTTTTATGCCGGATGAACGCGCTTTGGAGAACCTGCACGGCTTTTATCTCGTGCGGACAAATGCGATATACAGGAAGATCGGGGACACAAATTTTGCGCCGCAGGTGGATAAACTCTGCCGTGACCTCTGCCTTGGCCTTTGGCAGGGCCAGTCGCTGACGGAGGCGCACCGCTCGGCCTACAATGCGCTTTACAGCAAAGGCCGCCCCGAACCCAGCACGCTTTACTGGGAGTTGATCAGCGAGAGCGCGAAATTCCCCGGCTTTGAAGTACCGGACTTCTTCCGGGCGCTGGTGGTCACGCGCAGGGACGCGGCGGAGCAGCTTCTGAGCTTCCTGCGGGAGCTGATGCGCCGCCTGAGCGACCCGAACCTCGCCATCCCCACGGAAACGGCTTTTTATACCGAGGTCAGCCAGCAGCTGGAGGCGGTACTGAAATCCGACCATCCCATGGCGTTTTCCGGCTCCCGGACGGCGAAGCCCGAAGCGAACGAACCCCAAAGCACGAAGCGCCGCCTTTTCGACCCGACCGCGGATCTGACCCGCCTGATGGACGAGGTGAACAGCCTGATGGGTCCGAAACCTCAGACGCCGCAGCAGGCCGCGCCCGAAGCGCCTGCAGCGCCGGAAGAAGCGCCTGCCGATCCGCCGGAGAATCTGGACGATCTGCTGGCGGAGCTGGACAGTCTGGTAGGCCTCGACCAGATCAAGAAGGACGTGCGCAGTCTGATCAACTTAATAAAAGTACGCAAGCTGCGCCAGGCGCAGGGCCTCGCCGTGGCGGAAATGAGTTTACACATGGTCTTCACCGGCAACCCCGGCACGGGCAAGACCACCGTGGCGCGGCTGCTGGCCCGGCTCTACCGTTCCATCGGCGTGCTGGAAAAGGGAACGCTGCTGGAGGTGGACCGTTCCGGCCTCGTTGCGGGCTACGTGGGGCAGACCGCGCTGAAAACCATGGAGGCAGTAAAGAAAGCGCAGGGCGGCATCCTGTTCGTGGACGAAGCCTATTCGCTGGTGCCTGACGGGAGCGGCAACGACTTCGGGCAGGAGGCCATCAGTACCATCCTCAAGGCCATGGAGGATATGCGCGAGGATCTGGTGGTCATCGTCGCGGGCTACCCGGAGCCGATGGAGCGCTTCATCAGCTCCAACCCCGGTCTGGAATCCCGTTTCGGGAAGTATTTCCAGTTCGAGGACTATGACGGGGACGAGCTGATGGACATCTTCCGGATGCAGTGCAAAAAGAACCAGTATACGCCCGATGAAGAAGCGGAGACCTTCTGCGTTCAGATGTTCAAGGACCTGTATGAAGAACGGGACGAGAACTTCGGCAATGCCCGCGACGTACGCAATATCTTCGAGCGCGCCATCGCCAATCAGGCAAACCGCCTCGCGTCCATGGAGGCCCCCACGAAGGAGGACCTGATGACCCTCACGAAAGCGGATATCGTGGGGCCGAAGGAAGAGGAAGACGCGCCGGAAGCGGAAAAAACCGAATAAACGAAATCTCCCGGGAGCAGCCTCCCGGGAGATTTTTAATGGTCTGATTTACTTTTTCCCGAATTTTTCCTCCGCAGCGGCCTTGATGGCCATCACCGCGCCCTGAATGCTGGTGGTGGAGGTGTTGATGCACAGGTCATAGTTTTCAATGGCGCGCCAGTTCATGCCCGTGTAGAACTTATGGTAGTTGGCGCGGCCCTTGTCGATCTTCGTCAGCACGCTCTCCGCGTTCTTGGGATCCTGCCCGTATTCATTCACGATGCGGCGGACCCGGTCGGCCTTGTCCGCATAGATGAAGACGCGCAGCAGGCTGGGATGATCCCGCAGCACGTAATCGGCGCAGCGGCCCACGATGACCCCGTTTCCGCTGCGGGCGATATCCTGAATGATATCCGACTGGACCAGAAAAGCCCGATCGTTCACCGGTACGGAGTACTCTGCGGACATATCCGTGATATCCGAAGCGATATAGGCTGCGGTCGCCAGATTATAGAGGAAGCTGTTGGACGCCCGCTCCTCAGTCCGTTCGATGACCTCCGCGCTGAGGCCGCTCTTTTCCGCGGCCATTTCGATCAGCGCCCGATCGTAGTATCCATAGCCCAGCAAGGCCGCCACCTCGCGCCCGATGACCCGCGCGCCGGTGCCGAATTCTCTGCTGATCGTGATGATCGAATACGCCATTGGGTGACCTCCTTTTCTCCGTGCTGCCTCTGCAGCTGCCGAACCTTTTCCGACAGATATATTATATATGGAGCAGCGGGACTTGTAAATGTTTTTTTCCGGTAATTCCGTCGAAAACGGTCGAAATCATACGCTTTCCGCCTCCCGGTGAAAAATGCGGTTGCTTTTATTCCCAAAAGTGCTATACTGCATAGTGGAATGTTATCTGCAGCGTCCGCTGCATTTTCTCGAAAAGAGGTCTCTCATGAAAAAGCTGCTGCATCAGATCATCTATGCTTATCGGCATTCCGGCCCGGCGGATATGTCCGAGGAAGCAAAGCAGTCTGACCGGACTGCCAAATTCACCGCGTCGCTCCTGATGAGCGCAGCCTCCCTCCTGCTTACCATTTTGAATATCGTGAACGGCTACTGGTTCATGATGGGGACCACGCTTGCGCTGACCGCGGGCTTCCTCCTCTGCGCGCTGCTGTTCGGCCGCCTGCAGAAGCGGAGCGCCGCCATCGTCATCATGGCGGTGCTGGTAGGGCTGATGTTCAGCATCTATGCCGTCACGGGTGAGAACGAGGGCTTTGCCATCCTGTGGATCCTGCTGGTGCCCCCTGTGGGAATGTCGCTGATCGGTCTCCGTGCCGGTACCCTTCTGAGCGCCTATTTTCAGCTCTTTCTCGCTGTTCTGTTCTATTCGCCGCTGCGGTCGGCCGTTTCCGCGCATTATACCGAGACCTTCTGCATCCGCTTCCCGCTGCTGTATCTCACCAGCTTCGCCGCCGCGGTGCTGCTCACTTCCCAGAAGCAGTATTACTATCTGGAGACCGAGAACCTCGCTTATAAAGATGTGCTCACCGGGGCCTATACCCGCCGGTATTACGAAACGCTGAAGCAGCGCATCCTGCAGCAGGGTCGGCTTTCGGAGCTGACCATCATCAGCATCGACGTGAACCGGCTGAAATACACGAACGACACCTTCGGCCATCAGGCGGGCGACCTGCTGCTCACCAGCTCGGTGAAGTGTATGCGCACCGCTTTCCCCGATGCGGAGGCCATCTGCCGCACCGGCGGCGATGAGTTCATCATCCTCACCTTTGTGAAGCCCGCGCAGGTGCGCCGGGAGATCGAAGTCCTGCTGCGGGAGGCTTCGGGCGTCTATCTGGACTTCATCCCGGAGCTGAGCTTTTCCATCGGCTTTGCCTGCCACGGTGAGCATCCCGAAATGGACTATGGCACGCTGGAGCGCAGCGCTGACGCCGCCATGTACGACAGCAAAGAGGACTTCTATGAAACGCACAACACCGGGCGCGGAAAAGCATAAACCCGATACAAACATCACAGCCGAAGAAGACCGCGGTCTTCTTCGGCTGTTTCTGTTCAGTTCACGATGTTTTTCGGCGTTTCCCCGGCCTTCACGCGGCGCACGTTCTCCCAGATCAGCTCAAAGTAGCGCCGGAAGCTCCCCTCCGTGATGCCGCCGATATGGGGCGAGAGCAGCACCCGGTCCCGCACCTCCGGCGGCAGGTTCAGCACCGGATTCTCCGCCGTGACCGGTTCGGGGCTGAGGGTATCCAGACCCGCTCCGGCAAGCTGTCCGCTTGTGAGCGCCCGGCACAGCGCCGCCTGATCCACGATCTCGCCCCGGGCGGTATTGATGAGGATGCTGCCGGGCTTCATGGCGCTGAGCAGTTCGTCGTTCACCATGCCCGCGGTCTCCGGCGTGACGGCCACGTGGAGGGAGAGGATATCGCAGGACTTCACCAGCGCATCCAGCTCCATGGCCTCGAAGCCGGTATCCTGCTTCGGCGTGCGGTTCCAGTAGCTCACCCGGCAGCCGAAGGCCCGCAGCAGCTCCGCCGTGGCCCTGCCGATGGCGCCGAAGCCCACAATGCCCACATGGCATTCCCGCAGCTCGGTAACGCCCTCGCGGAAGCAGCGGCCCTTGGCCTCGGCCTGCCGGGCTTCAAAGGTCATGCGGTCAAATTCCTTCACGTGCCGCAGGACACCCAGCATCAGCAGCACCGCCTGCTCCGCCACGGCGGTGGCGTTGGCCCCGGCGGAATTTGCCACCGGAACGCCCAGCTCCCGCGCCGTACGGCAATCGAACAGATGGTACCCTACGCCCTGCGACTGGATGAGCTTCAGCTCCGGCAGTTTCCGGATGAGGCTCCCCCGCACGGGGGTCATGGGATCAGCCACGATGACCTCCGGGCCGAAGGCGGCGATGGCGTCCTCGTCCGGCTCCCCGTTGCCGAACAGGCGCAGTTCATAGTCCGCCGGAAGCTGCTCCGGGGCTGCATAACGCCGGAAGTTCCCTTCCTCCAGCAGAATGGCGATCTTCATATCCGTTTCCCCCGTTTTTGTTTTTTCTGCAGTATAGCACGGCGGCCGTCCCGGGGCAAGCCTTCAAGGCCGGACGCGCCCGATTTTGCCGCTTTCTGACTTGTTTTTCCAATTCCGAAAGGTTATAATCAAAGCGTTATAGGACAGAATCTGCGGCGGATCGCGCCGCATGGAGAAAGGTGCGTGAATCATGGCACAGGAGCTGTATCAGAATGCGCTCATCGGCTCACAGCTGATGATGTTCCACAGGCCGGACAAGGATGCGGTCTTCGCCGTCCCGCTGGATGCGAACAGCAAACCGGTGAACGAGGACCGGAACGCCGTCACCATCGTGGACAATGAACCGGCTATCAGGATCCTTCCCAATGGCGACGTGCGCTTCCGCTACTATGCCCCCAACGCGAAGACCGTGGAGGTGGCGGGCTGCGGCGGCTATTTCAGCGAGGAAAAGCAGGCGATGGTGAAGGGCGAGGACGGCTGGTGGAGCGTCACCGTCAGTGGCATCAGGCCCGGCTTCCACAACCACAAATACTGGGTGGACGGGAACCTGATGGTGAATCCGGACGCCCCCATCGGCTACGGCTGGTTTTACCCCATCAACATCTTCGATCTCCCCGGCGAGGAGGACGATTTCTGGATGCTGAAGGACGTACCCCACGGCGATGTGCGCATGGAATACTACCGTTCCAGCGTCACCGGGCGCACGAAATGCGCGTGGGTCTACTGCCCGCCCGGCTATGACGGATCGGACAAGCGCTACCCCGTGCTGTATATCCAGCACGGCGTGGGCGAAAACGAGATGGGCTGGGTCTGGCAGGGCCATCTGAACCTGATCGCCGACAATCTGATCGCCGAGGGCAAGGCTGAGGAGCAGATCATCGTCATGAACTGCGGCTATGCCTTCGTGGACGGAGTGAATCCCACCTTCTTCCCCGGCGATTTCGACACGGAGCTGACCGCCGACTGCATCCCCCACATGGACGAAGCCTTCCGCACCATCCCCGACCGGAAGCATCGGGCCGTCGCGGGCCTGTCGCTGGGCTCCTCGCAGGCCTTCGCCATCTGCATGAAGCACCGGGACCTCTTCGCCAATCTGGGCGTGTTCTCCGGCGGCTTCCCCATCGTGCGGAACGAATACGACTACACGGATTATTTCAATGACCCGGCGCAGGTGAACGCCGATTTCGATGTGCTGTTCTTCGGCGCGGGCGACGATGAGGGCTATGCTTTCTCCACCGCCCCCACGGTGGAAAAGGAGCAGGCGCTGGGCGTGAACGTCACGGGCTACCACCATCCCGGCTTCCATGTCTGGGACGTGTGGCGCTTCTGCGCGCGGGAATTTCTCCAGCGCATCTTCCGGGAACAGGAGGCGAAAGCATGATCCGCAAAGAGATCCTTGAAAATCAGGCCCTCACGGCCCACGGTCTGTTCTTCGACGATCCCCATCGGGATCTGATCCGCGAGGAGGACGCGCAGGGCCGCCCCAACGGGCGCTATATCGACCTGCCCAAAGGCGTGGAGGTGCTGGAAAACGGCGATGTGAAGTTCGCTTTCCATGCGCCGGACGCGAAATCTGTTTCCGTTTCCGGCGCGGGCGGCTCCTTCCCGGAGGAGGAGCACCCCATGGTGAAGGGCGAGGACGGCTGGTGGCGCACGACCGTTTCCGGCCTCGATTCCGCCTTCCATTTCGTGAACTTTTTCGTGGACGGCACCCGCTGCCTGAACCCCTATATGCCCTATGGCTACGGGTACGGACGCGCCATCAATTTCTTCGAGCTGCCGGACAAGTATTCGGAGTTTTACCTCCTGCACGACGTGCCTCACGGCTCCGTCCGCATGGACTACTTCTATTCCGAGACCGTGGGCGACTGGCGCTCCTGCTACGTTTATACCCCGCCCGGCTACGACAAAAAGCGTGAGAAACGCTACCCTGTGCTGTATCTCCAGCACGGCGGCGGCGAGGCGGAATCCTGCTGGGTCTGGCAGGGCAAGATCAACCACATCATGGATAACCTGCTGGCCGACGGGCAGTGCCCGGAGATGATCGTGGTCATGAACTGCGGCTACGTTTATCCGCTGGAAGAAACGGAGCACACCGGCAGCTTCATCACCCCGGTGGAGGATCTGATCGTGCGGGACAGTATCCCCTTCATCGACAAAAAGTACCGCACGCTCCCCGACCGGCATCACCGCGCCATCGCGGGCTTCAGCATGGGCGGCGGGCAGACGCTGAACACCGTGGCGGCCTACCCGGAATATTTCGCCAATGCGGGCGTGTTCAGCGCCCCCAGCATCCGCACCGACCGGAAGGATAAGCTGGGCCTGTTCCGCGACCCGAAGGTGTTCAACGAGAACTTCGACCTGTTCTTCGTGAACGCGGGCGAATATGAGCCCTGCTGCCCCGTCCTGCGGGACACGACCCGGAAAATGCGCGCCGAGGGCTATAAGCTCGTGTTCTTCGCCTCCCCCGGCTACCATGAATGGGCGCCGTGGCGCTGGGCCGTGATGGAATTTGCCAAGCGGCTGTTCCCCGACTGTGAATAAGTTTTCGGCGCCCGCGGGCGGCAGAAAAGGAGAAGAATTATGCTGAATACCGTGAAACGCTTCGATGCCGACGTGGTCATCTGCGGCGGCGGCTGCGCGGGCTTCACCGCCGGCGTGGCGGCGGCCCGGGCGGGCAAGCGCACGATCCTGCTGGAGATGCGCGAATCGCTGGGCGGCCTGTTCACCAACGGCTACATCACCGGCGCCGCCGGCTGCATCGACGGGCTGGGTAAGGAATTTTACGAGCGCATGACGAAGCAGGGCGACGTGACCGTGCAGCCCCACCAGCCGGTCATCGAGCCGGAAAAGGGCAAGGTCATGATGGAGCAGATGCTCCTGAGCGCGGGCTGCCGCATCCTCTACGGGACCCACGTGGTGGACTGCGAGGTCGTGGACGGGAAGATCACCAGGGTCATCGCCTACTGCAAGTCCGGCAGGATCGAGATCAGCGGCAAGGTGTTCATCGACGGCACCGGCGACGCGGATCTGGCCTTCGCCGCGGGCGTGCCCACCGAGATCAGCTCCGCCGAATATCTGGGCCTGAACTCCGCCGCCACCATGGGCTTCCGCCTGAGCTACGTGAACATCGACAAGTATCAGGAAGCCAGCCGCGAATGGGCAAAGACCCACCACGGCAAAAATGAGGATTCCTCCAACCTGCTCATCGCCAAGGAATACGAGGCCCTCGCCAACGGCGACATCCGGGAGATCCTCACCGGCGGCTTCATCATCTTCGATATCCCCGTGGGACACGACCGCACCTGCACGGACGTGACGCTGGACGCCACCCATACCTTCGACACCCACGGCGACGATGTGGTGGACCTGACCCGGCAGATCGTGGACCAGCACAACAAGGTGCTGGAGTTCGTGGCTTTCATGAAGAAGTATCTGCCCGGCTATGAAAACGCGGTGCTTGCTTCCTTCGCCCCCATGAACGGCGTGCGCGACAGCCGCCGCATCGTGGGCGAATACATCCTCAAGGCCGAAGACCTTGCCGCGGCGCGGAAGTGGGACGACGGCATCGCCCAGTTCTGCGAGCCCTTCGATACCCACGTCCCCACCCCCGGCACGCAGACCGCCATCCGGCACATCCACGCCAAGGAGCCCATCGAGCCTGCCGTCTGCCGCCCCATGCAGGACGCGAACGACAAGATGCTCCACCCCTTCGTCACGCCGGACGAGGGCACGTGGGAGGTGCGCACGAACCCGAAGGAGTATTCCGAGATCCCCTACCGCAGCCTCGTGGCGCTGGGCGTGGATAACCTGCTGGCCGTGGGCCGCTGCTATTCTGCCGACTTCCATGCCATCTGCGCCACGCGCATCATCGGCACCAGCATGAGCATGGGTCAGGCCGCCGGCACCGCCGCCGCCATGGCCATCGATGCGGGCGTCGCCCTCCGCGATCTGGACGGGGCTGCTCTGAAGCAGCAGCTCATCAAGGACGGCTGCGGCCTCGACCATGCGCCCGACGGATACTGGCAGGCCATCCGCGAGAGCC
>JAZQQF010000110.1:0-9104 GCA_045628925.1 Oscillospiraceae bacterium
CCTGAATGGTCAGGAAATCGGCGAGAATCTGCGTGGGGTGGAATTCGTTGGTCAGACCGTTCCAAACGGGAACGCCGGCATGCTTGGCCAGCGTCTCGACCAGCTCCTGACCGTAACCGCGGTATTCAATGCCATCGAACATTCTGCCCAGCACGCGGGCGGTATCCGCGATGGATTCTTTCTTGCCGATCTGGCTGCCGGAATTATCCAGATACACGGGATGCATCCCCAGATCCGCCGCCGCAACCTCAAAAGAGCAGCGGGTGCGGGTGGAGGTCTTTTCAAAGATCAGGGCGATGTTTTTGCCCTCGAACAGCCGGTGAGGGATACCGGCCTTTTTCTGCGCTTTCAGTTCCGCCGCATAGTCCAGCAGCCCGGTGATCTCCTCGGGCGTGTAGTCCAGCAGTTTCAGAAAGCTCCTGCCTTTCCAAGATACCATAGTCTACCTCGCTTACAGAACTTTGGCGAGGAAGGAGCGGAGCCGCTCGCTTTTCGGCGCGCCGAACACCTGCTCGGGCGTGCCCTCCTCGCCGATGACACCGTCGTCCAGAAACAGGACGCGGTTGGAAACTTCACGGGCAAAGCCCATCTCATGAGTCACGACGATCATGGTCATCCCGTCCGCCGCCAGACCCTTCATCACGTCCAGCACCTCGCCGACCATTTCCGGGTCGAGGGCGCTGGTGGGCTCGTCAAAGAGCATCACGTCCGGCTCCATGCACAGGGCGCGGACGATGGCCACGCGCTGCTTCTGACCGCCGGAGAGCTGGCTGGGGTAGGCATTCGCCTTATCCGCAAGGCCCACGCGCCTGAGCAGGCCCATGGCCCGTTCCTCCGCTTCCTCCGGCGTTTTCAACTTCAGATGCACCGGCGCGAAGGTCATGTTTTTCAACACGGTGAAATGGGGGAAGAGGTTGAAATGCTGGAACACCATGCCCATGTGGGCGCGGAGCGCGTCCAGATCGGCGCCCTTGGCCGTCAGGTCCTGACCCTTGTAGAAGATCTGCCCGCGGGTGGGCGTTTCCAGCAGGTTCATGCAGCGAAGGAAGGTGCTTTTGCCGCCGCCGGAGGGGCCGATCATGACGATGCGGTCGCCCTTATGGATCTGACAATTGATGCCGTTCAGCACCATCTTGTCCTTCACAAAGCTCTTATACAGGTCTTTTACCTCGATCAGGACGTCATTCTTAGCTTCGCTCACTCTTGGCCAGCCTCCTTTCCAGCTTCTTCACAAAGTAATTCAGGATGCAGACCATCGCCAGATAGATGGCCGCGATGGAGATATAGGGGAAATACGCGTCCATGGTGCGGGAGATGACGCGGTCGGCCGCCTTGGTCAGGTCCACCACGCCCAGATAGCCGATGACGGAGGTCTCCTTCAAAAGGGAGATGAACTCGTTGCCGATGGCGGGCAGCACGTTCTTCACCGCCTGCGGGATGACGATGTGCAGCATGGTGGCGCTGCGGCTCAGGCCCAGCGAACGGCCCGCCTCGGTCTGGCCGATGTCCACAGCGTTGATACCGGCGCGGATGATCTCGGACACGTAAGCGCCGGAGTTGATGCCGAAGGCGGCAATGCCCACCAGCACCGCGTGGGTGGAGGCGGCGAAGATGATGTTATACGAAATGAGCAGCTGCACCACGACAGGCGTGCCGCGGATCAGCGTGGTATAAAACTCGCAGATGGCATTGAGGATCTTCACCTTGCCGGTCTGCTTGTGCAGCGTTTTGATGATGGCGACCAGCGAACCGATGAGAACACCGGCCAGCGTGGCGAACAGCGCGATGAGCAGCGTATTGCCGAGACCCTTCAGGAATACTTTATACCGATCCTCGGTGATGAAGGTTTTCGTAAAGGAATTCACGATTCCCTGCAAGGCGACCGGGGACACGGCTTTACCGATTATCGTCATGTTGCTCGGTTCCTTTCCGTGTGTTTACTCCGAAAGACAGAAGCGGGGGCAGGCGAAATCCGTCTGCGCCCCGCCTGAATTTTACGGGATTACTTAGCCTTCCAGACCCTTGGCGATATCCTGATACTCCTGCTCCCACTTGGAGATGCTGCCGTCGGCGATCAGACGGTTAACGACCGTGTTGACGACCGCCAGCAGGTCGGGGCTGTTCTGAGGAACGGCGATGCCGTAGTATTCAGACTCGGCGGCGTCGGATCCGTCGGTCTTGACCAGCTTGAAGCACTGATACTTGCCTTCGTTGTTGGCAACGATGGTCTCGGCGGTGAGCTTATCGGTGACGACCGCGTCGATCTTGCCGATGGAGGCGGCGGCCACGGCGGGGGCCGTGTAGCCGGTGGAGGTGGCGCCGGCGCAGACGCCGTCGTTGATCAGCTTTTCCACCATGATGTCGGAAGTGGTGCCCTGCTGCACGCCGATGTTCTTGCCGGCAAGGTCTTCCACGGTCTTGATGGTGTCGTTGTCGATGGCGAGGACCACGTACTGCGCGGTGGAGGTGTAGGGATCGGAGAAGTCAACGGATTCCTTGCGCTCATCGGTGATGGTGATGCCGGCGGTGCCCAGATCGGCCTTGCCGGACTTGACAGCGGCGCAGATGGTGTCGAACGCCACGTCGGTGACTTCTAGCGTCACGCCCAGTTCCTTGGCGATCTCAGCGGCGATCTGCATATCCACGCCGACGATCTCGTTGTTGTACAGGAACTCATAGGGGGCGAAGCCGGCCTCGGTGTAGACGACCAGCTTGCCGGCGGACTTGATCTTCGCCATGACGGCGGAATCGGAGGAGGAGCCGGAGGAAGCGGTGCCGGAGGTGTTGTCCTTGCCGCCGCAGGCGGTCAGGCAGCTCAGCGCCAGCAGGGCGACGAGCAGGCAGAGAACGATCTTTTTCAGCGTCTTTTTCATGATGATATCCTTTCTGTTATGAAATTACTTACTTAACTGTTCCCGGACCCAGCGGATCTGTTCATCCACCCGTTCCGGGCTGGTGCCGCCGAGGCTGATGCGCCGGAGAACGCAGGCGTCCAGATCAATGGCGGCGAATACGTCTTCCCCGATCTCGGGGCAGGCGGCCTGATAGGTGCTGAGCGGCAGCGTCTCCAGCACCTTGCCTTCCCGGACGCAGGTCTCCACCAGCGCGCCGGAAATTTTATAGGCGCTGCGGAAGGGCAGACCCTTGCCGACGAGGTAATCCGCCAGATCGGTGGCATTGATGAAGCCCTCCTGCGCGGCGCGGCGCATATTTTCGGGTCTGGACTTCATGGTGGCCACCATGGGCGCGAGGACGCGGAGGCACATCTTCACGGTGTCGCACGCGTCGAACACCTGCTCCTTATCCTCCTGCATATCCTTGTTGTATGCCAGCGGGATGCCCTTCATGACGGTGAGCAGGCCCATCAGATCCCCGTAGACCCGCCCGGTCTTGCCGCGGATCAGCTCCGCCATATCCGGGTTCTTCTTCTGGGGCATGATGGAGGAGCCGGTGGTATAGCTGTCGCTCAGCTCGATGAAGCGGAACTCCCAGCCGGCCCAGAGGATCAGCTCCTCCGCGAAGCGGCTCAGGTGCATCATCAGGATGCTGCAGCAGCTCAGCAGCTCCAGCGCAAAGTCCCGGTCGGATACCCCGTCGAGGCTGTTGCGGGAAATATCGTCGAAGCCCATCTGCTGCGCTTCAAAGATGCGGTCGGTCTGATAAGTAGTGCCGGCCAGCGCGCAGCAGCCGATGGGGGAGACGTTCACGCGCTTGCGGCAATCGGACAGCCGATCGATATCCCTGAGGAGCATCATGGCATAGGCCATGAGCTGCTGCCCGAAGGTGATGGGCTGGGCGCGCTGCATATGGGTATAGCCCGGCATGATGGTGGCCCGGTTTTCTTCCGCCTGATCGGTGATGGCCTTTACGGCGGCCTTCACCAGCCCGATGACCTCGTCGATCTCGCTGCGGAGATAAAGCCGCAGATCCAGCGCCACCTGATCGTTGCGGCTGCGGGCGGTGTGCAGCTTCTTCCCCACGTCGCCGAGCCTTGCGGTCAGTTCCTGCTCCACGAAGGTGTGGATATCCTCGCAGGCGGGGTCGAACTGCAGCGTACCCGCGTCCAGCTCCTTGAGGATGCCCTGCAGCCCTTCGATGAGCTGGTCAGCCTCCGCGGGGAGGATGATGCCGGTCTCGCCCAGCATGGCGGCATGGGCCATGCTGCCGGTGATATCCTGCCGGTACATCCGGCAGTCGAAGCGGAGGGAGGAATTAAAGTCGTCCGCCGTGCTGTCCAGAACGCCGTCTGTCCGCCCGGCCCATAGCTTTGCCATTCCTGCTTCCCCTTACAGTCTGCCCTGCTCCCGCAGCGCCTGCACCTTGGTGGGCAGACCCCACAGATTGATGAACCCGGCGGACTGGGCCTGATCGTAGTCGCTCTCGCCGAAGGTCACCAGATTCTCGGAATACAGGGAGTAGGGGCTGGTGGTCCCGGCGGGGATGATGTTGCCCTTGTAGAGCTTCAGCTTCACGCTGCCGGTGACGTACTTGTTGGACTCGTTAGCAAAGGCCACCAGCGCTTCGGTGAGGGGGCTGTACCACTTGCCGTTGTAGATCTGGTCGGCCAGATCCACCGCCAGCTTCTGCTTCACGTGGAGGGTGTCCTTATCCACGGTGAGCATTTCCAGCTGCTCATGGGCGAAATAGAGGATGCTGCCGCCCGGAGTTTCATACACGCCGCGGTCCTTCCTGCCGACGAGGCGGTTCTCCACGATGTCGTTGATGCCGATGCCGTTGCGGCCGCCGATCTCGTTCAGCTTCTCAATAATTTTGCTGGCTTTCAGCTTCTCGCCGTTCAGCGCCACGGGCGCGCCGGCCTCGAAGTCCACCGTCACGTATTCGGGCTTGTCGGGCGCCTGATAGGGGGAGACGCTCATTTCCAGGAAACCGGGCTTATCTAGATTCGGCTCATTGGCCGGGTCCTCCAGATCGAGGCCCTCATGGCTCAGATGCCACAGGTTCTTATCCTTGGAATAGTTGGTCTCGCGGGAGATCTTCAAAGGCACGTTATGCGCTTCGGCATAGTCGATCTCTTCCTCGCGGGACTTGATATCCCACTCGCGCCACGGGGCGATGATCTTCATATCCGGGGCAAAGCGCTTGATGGCCAGCTCGAAGCGAACCTGATCGTTGCCCTTGCCGGTGGCGCCGTGGGCGATGGCGTCGGCCCCTTCCTGAAGCGCGATCTCCGCCAGCTTCTTGCCGATGACGGGGCGGGCGAAGGCGGTGCCCAGCAGGTAGGTCTCATATTTCGCGTCCATCTTCATGGCGGGGATGATGATATCGTCCACCATCTCGTCCACCAGATCGGCGACGATGAGCTTGCTCGCGCCGGTCTTGAGGGCCTTTTCCTCCAGCCCTTCCAGCTCGTCGGCCTGACCCACGTTGCCGCTGACAGCGATGATCTCGGGGTCATTGTAGTTCTCTTTCAGCCACGGGATGATGATGGAAGTATCCAGACCGCCGGAATAGGCCAGAACGATCTTCTTAATGTTATCCTTATTCATAGAATCTTCCTCCGAATGATTGGTGTCGATGGAAATTATAGTGTTCCCGACCGGAAAAGTCAAGAATAATTATGCAATTTCTGACCGAATATTCTGAATATTGCGGAAAAATATTCGTCAAATTGCCGACCTGATTGGATAAAGCACGGTTGAGCGGGACGATTTTCGCACCGGTGCATCGGCGCTTCGTCACTCTGACGGGAAAGCGGTGTGAAAAAAACAAAATTTCTGCGGATTTGCCCTTTACTTTATTATGATAATGTGATATCATGATATCACAACAGAACGGAAGCCCGGGATCTGACGGGCTTCCGCCGCTGTGATTTCAGACGAAATACCGGGGAGAAGACCGATGAAAGAAAGCTATTCCGGCAGCGAAACGGCGATCACCGCCCTGCGCGGCCTTTACAGCGGGTATGGCTATACCCAGTTCAAGATGAGCAAATTCGAGGAATACGACCTGTATCTCCGCAATAAGGACTTCCTGATCTCCGATCAGGTGCTGACCTTCACGGATCTGAACGGCAAGCTGATGGCCCTCAAGCCGGACGTGACCCTCAGCATCGTGAAAAGTATGCAGTCGTGGCAGGGCGGCGTGAAAAAGCTCTACTACCATGAAAACGTCTACCGGCCCGCCGGGGGCAGCCGCTCCTTCCGGGAGCTGATGCAGGTGGGGCTGGAATGTCTGGGCGACGTGGGGGAATATGAGGTCAGCGAGGTGCTGCTGCTGGCCGCCGAAAGCCTGCGGAACCTGTCGGAACGGTGGGTGCTGGAGATCTCCCATCTGGGTATCCTGACGGAGGCGCTCCGCGCTTCCGGCCTGCCGGGGGAGCGTATCTCCGAGGCGGGTAAGGTGATCGGGGAGAAGAACCTGCACGAGCTGGCGGCCCTGTGCCGGGATGCGGGGGTATCGGAAGAAAACGCGGCCCGGCTGCGGGCGCTGATCAGCACCTGCGGCGAAGCGGAAAGCACCCTGCCCAAGCTGGAAAAACTGCTGGAAGGCTGGGTCGATCCGGCCCTCATCGGGGAGCTGAAACGTGTCCTCAGCGCATTTTCCGGCACGGATGCGGAAAAATCGCTGCGATTGGACCTTTCCAGCGTGAGCGATCTGCGGTATTATAATGGGGTCGTCATGAAAGGCTACGTGGAGGGCATCCCGGCGGCGGTGCTGTCCGGCGGGAGCTACGACCGGCTGATGAAGAAAATGGGCCGGGAGGCGAAGGCCATCGGCTTCGCGGTGTATCTGGACCTGCTGGAGCGGCTGGACGGGGATGCGCCAAGGTATGACGCGGACGTGCTGCTCCTGTATGAAGCGGGGGAAAGCCCCGCGGTCATCCGCGCCTGCGCGGAAAGGCTGCGGCAGGAGGGGAAAAGCGTGCTGGTGCAGCCGCAGGTCCCGGCGGAGATCCGGGTGCGGGAGACGGCGAAAATTCAGGATGGGAGCGTGATCCTGCTTGGCTGAGATGCTGAATATCGCACTGCCCAAGGGGCGGCTGGGCGAAACGGTTTATGAAATGTTTGAAAAGGCGGGGTTCGAGTGCCCCAGCATCCGGGAGCCGAACCGGAAGCTCATCTTTGAAAATCCGGCTGCGGGCGTCTGCTATTTCTGGGTGAAGCCCGCCGACGTGGCCATCTACGTGGAGCGGGGCGCGGCGGATATCGGCGTGGCGGGGAAGGACATCCTGCTGGAATACGCGCCGGATATCTACGAGCTGCTGGATCTGAACGTGGGCAAGTGCCGCATGGCCGTGGCGGGAAAAGCCGATTATGCGGACGATCCCCGGCGAACCCTGCGGGTGGCGACGAAGTTTGCCAACATTGCGGCGGATTATTACCGCGCCAAAGGCCGGGATATCGATATCATCCATCTGAACGGCTCCATCGAGCTGGCGCCCATTCTGGGATTATCGGATGTCATCGTGGATATCGTGGAGACCGGGACGACCTTGAAGGAAAACAATCTGAAGGTACTGGAGACCGTGGTGCCCATCAGCGCCCGGCTCATCGCCAATAAGGCGGCCAGCAAATTCAAGAGCGCGCAGATCGAGCGGCTGGCAGCGGGACTCAGCGCGCAGGTGGAGGCAGCAAAATGATTCGCATTCTGAAATACGGGGAAGTGCCCAATTCTCAGATCTTTGCCCGCATGGAGCCGAAGGTGGACGTGGCGGCCACCGTGGCGGCCATCATCGAGGACGTGAAAGCGAACGGCGATAAGGCCGTGAAGGCCTACTGTGAAAAGTTCGACGGGGCGAAGCTGGATGACCTGCGCGTGTCGCAGGCGGAGATCGACGAAGCCGTCGCCGCCGTGGAGCCGGAGTTCTTAGCCGTGCTGAAAAAGGCGGCGGAAAACATCCGGAAATTCCATACCTGCCAGAAGCGCACGGGCTTCATCCTCAACGAGACCCCCGGCGTGGTGACCGGGCAGAAAGTCGTTCCCATCGACCGGGCGGGCATCTACGTCCCGGGCGGCACGGCGGCCTATCCCTCCACCGTGCTGATGGATACCATCCCGGCCAAGATCGCGGGCTGCCCCACGGTCATCATGGTGACCCCGCCGGGAAAGGACGGGAAAGTGAATCCCGCCATCCTCGCCGCTGCGGCGGAGGCGGGCGTGGATATGATCTTCAAGGTGGGCGGCGCGCAGGCCGTCGCCGCGCTCGCGTACGGGACGGAGAGCATCCCCCGGGCGGACAAGATCGTCGGCCCCGGCAACGCCTTCGTGGCGGAGGCGAAGCGGCAGGTCTTCGGGCAGGTGAGCATCGACATGATCGCCGGGCCCAGCGAAATTCTGATCGTGGCGGACGGGAAGAGCAATCCGAAGCACGTGGCGGCCGACCTGCTCAGTCAGGCCGAGCATGACAAGCTGGCCTCCGCCGTGCTGGTGACGGATTCCATGCCTCTCGCCGAAGCCGTGCAGGCCGAGGTGGAACGGCAGCTGAAGCTGCTGGAACGGGAGGAGATCGCCCGCGCCAGCATCGAGGATAACGGCAAGATCATCGTGGCGGAGGACCTGCGGGCCGCCATCGACATTGCCAACGAGATCGCGCCGGAGCATCTGGAGCTGTGCGTGGACGCCCCCTTCGACTGGCTGGACAGCATCCGCAACGCGGGCAGCGTCTTCCTCGGCCGCAGCTGCCCGGAGGCGCTGGGCGACTATCTGGCCGGCGCGAATCATACCCTGCCCACCTCGGGCACGGCGCGCTTCGCCAGCCCCCTGAGCGTGGACGATTTCGTGAAGAAGTATCAGTATACGTATTACACCGCGGACGCGCTCAGCGCCGTCGCGGAGGACGTGGCCCGGTTTGCCCGCAAGGAAGGGCTGACCGCCCACGCCCGCAGCGCCCTTGTGCGCGGAGAGGACTGACTATGAGCCGGTTTTTCAGTGAGAAATACGCTTCGCTGACCCCCTATGTGCCGGGGGAGCAGCCGCAGGACAAGAAATACATCAAGCTGAATACGAATGAATCCCCCTTCCCGCCCTCTCCCCGGGCGCAGAGCTATGCGAAGCGGGAATCGGAGCGGCTGGAGCTGTATTCCGACCCGGAGTGCCGGGAGCTTGTGAAGTTCGCTTCGGAATACTTTGACGTGAGGCCGGGG
>JAZQQF010000111.1:0-4620 GCA_045628925.1 Oscillospiraceae bacterium
TCCACGCCGTCCAGATCGCTGGCGGGGTTCGCTTCCGCATAGCCCAGCGCCTGCGCCTCCTTCAGCGCAGCCTCCAGTTCCATGCCGTTCTTCTGCATGGAGGAGAGGATATAGTTGGTCGTGCCGTTGACGATGCCCTTCATGCCAAGGATCTTATTGGCGGCCATGTCATTGAACAGGGGACGCAGCAGGGGGATGCCGCCGCCCACGCTGGCCTCGAAGAAATAGTTGACGCCCTTTTCCTTTGCCAGCGCCAGCAGTTCCACGCCGTGCTCCGCCACCAGCTGCTTATTGGAGGTGATCACGTGCTTGCCGGCCTTCAGCGCACGCCGGGTGAACTCCAGCGCCACGCCGCAGCCGCCGATGGTCTCCACCACCACCTCCACGGTGGGGTCCTGCTCCACGATGGCGAAATCCTTCACCATCAGGGGCGCGAAGGGACTGTCGGGCATATCCCGCACATCGACGATATATTTCAGGCGAACTTCTTCACCCGCGCCGGAGGCGATGCCTGCAGGGTTGTCATTCAGAACTTTCGCAACGCCGGAACCAACGGTCCCGAAGCCGAGGATCGCAACTTGTGTCATTTTCGCTCATCCTTTGTTTCTGTTGGTTTGGTGTAATATTGCGTTATCTTAGCACAGGTTCGCTCATATTGCAAGATGAATTTTCAAAACAGCAGTGAAGTGAAGGAACTTTTTTCCGAAAAGTCCATATCAGACCCGGAAAAACCGCTGCTTGGCCGCCAGAACTGCCGCGCAGAACTGCCGCACCTCGTCCTCGGCGGTGTCCCGTCCGAAGGAGACGCGCAGCGCCCCGTCGATCACCGGCGCGGGGAGCCCCATAGCCTCCAGCACGTGGCTGCGGCGGCCCTTGGCGCAGGCGGAGCCGCGGGAGATGCAGATGCCCTCCGCGTCCAGCGCGTTCTGCAGCACCTCCGCCCGGCAGCCGGGGAAGGAGACGCAGCAGATATGCCCGGCGCAGGCGTCCGAATCCCGGCCGATCAGCACGGCATCCGGGAGAAGCTCTGCGACAAGACCGCGCAGGGCGGCGTAATGGGCCTTGCGGTCGTGACCTTCCGCCCACTGTTGGGACGCCTTCGCCGCCGCGCCGAAGCCCGCGATGGCGGGCATGGCCCCCGTGCCGCTGCGGTAATTCTGCTCCTGACCGCCGCCGTGGAGCAGGGCGGGGAGCCGAAGCCCCTCGCGCATCCACAGCGCGCCCGCGCCCTTGGGGCCGTTTATTTTATGAGAGCTGAGGCTGATGAGATCCGCGCCCAGCGATCTCGGCGTGAAGTCCAGCTTCTGAAAGGCCTGCACCGCGTCGGTATGCAGGATGGCGGCGCTGCCAGCTTCCGTGAGCATCTTGCGGACGCCGGGAATGTCCGTGACGCCGCCGGTCTCGTTATTTACCAGCATCAGGCTCACCAGCGCGGTATCCTCCCGGAGAGCGGCCCGCACCGCGCCCGGGGTGATGCGCCCGTATTCATCCGGCTGCAGGAGCGTCACCTCCCAGCCCTGCGCCTTCAGGGCGTTCAGGCTGTTGAGGATGGCCTCATGCTCCGCCATGGAGCTGATGATGTGCTTACCCTTGTGCTTCATCTTTTCCGCCGCGCACTTGACGGCCTGATTGTCCGCCTCCGTGCCGCCGGAGGTGAAGAGCAGCGTTCCGTTTTTCGCGCCCAGCGCATCCATCACGGCCCTGCGGCTCTCGTCCAGCAGCTGCTTTGCCTCCCGGCCGGGGCCGTGGGTGGCGGAGGGATTGCCCCACGAAACGGTGAGCGCCCGGGTCATGGCCGCCACCGCTTCGCCGCAGGGCTTCGTGGTGGTGGCATTATCCAGATAGATCAAGGTGTTTCTCCTCTTTTGTTTGACTTGCCATGATTAAAACAGTATAATCAAATTCCGATAGCATTTCAAGAGCTTCCTCCCGCTGCGGATGGAAAATCGGCGCGGGGGATTCCGGGAAAATATAGAAGGTTTCGACAATGAAGGTACTGTTTTATACGCTGGGCTGCCGCTGCAACCAGTTTGAGACCGCCGCCATGGAGGCGGAGCTGAAAGCGCGGGGGCACGAGATCGTCGGCGAAAACGCGGACGTCGTGGTGGTGAACGGCTGCGCCGTCACGGCGGAGAGCGCGCGGAAATCCCGGCAGGCCGCCCGCCGTCTCCTGCGGGAGAATCCGGGCGCGAAGCTGGCGGTCTGCGGCTGCTGGCCGCAGGCGGAGCCGGAGGAGGCAGAAGCCACCGGCGCGTCCCTCATCGGCGGCAGCGGGCCGCGCCTCCCGTTTCTGGATGCGCTGGAAGCGCTGCCGGAGAGCGGGGAAGTCCTCGTCACGCGGGATGAAGCCCTGCGCCGCCGCTGCTTCGAGCCGCTGCCGCCCGCACGGCTGGAGGGCCGCACCCGTGCCTATCTGAAGGCGCAGGACGGCTGCGTGAATTTCTGCACCTACTGCATCATTCCCTATCTGCGCGGGCCGCTGCGCAGCCTGCCGCTGGAGGAGGCTGCGAAGCAGGCGGCGTCCCTCGCCGAAACGGATATCCGGGAGCTGACGCTCACGGGCATCGAGCTTGCGTCCTATCAGTATGGGCTTGCCGCGCTGGTGGAAACGGTGGCGAAGGCCGCCCCGGGGCTGCGGCTGCGCCTCGGCTCGCTGGAGCCGCGGGTCATCGACCGGGCCTTCTGCGAAACGCTGCGGGAGCTGCCGGATTTCTGCCCCCACTTCCACCTGTCCATGCAGTCCGGCTGCGACGAGACGCTGAAGCGCATGGGCCGGAAATACGATACCGCCCGCTTCACGGAGAGCGTGGAGCTGCTGCGGGAGTATTTCCCCAACTGCGGCGTGACCACGGACCTGATCACCGGCTTCCCCGGGGAGACGGAGGCGGAATTCGAGACCACCCTGCGCTATCTGGAGCAGTGCCGGTTCAGCCACGTCCACGTATTCCCCTATTCCGAGCGGAAGGGGACGAAGGCGGCGGTCATGGCGGGCAGCGTGCCAAAAGCCGAGCGGGAAGCCCGGGCGCGCCGGGCCATCGCGCTGGCGGATACGTTCGAGCAGGAATTTCTCCTCGCGCAGGTGGGACGGACGGCACCGGTCCTCTTTGAAAGCAGGGGCGGCCACACGCCCAATTACTGCGAGACGGAGCTTCTGCCCGGCGCGGAGGGGACGGTCTGCACCGTCCGCATCACCGGCGTGCGGGACGGAAAGCTGACCGTTGCGGAAATCTGAAACGAAATTGCGGGAAACAGCGAAAAAAAGGTTGACAAACGGAGAACGAATCATTATAATTCATTAAATCAACACGAAGTAATATCGGGCGGGAACGCGGCGCTGCTGCGGGAAGCCCGGGAAAAAGGAAGGTCTGTTAACCATGGAAGAAAAACGAGTATTTAATTTCGCGGCGGGTCCCTCGACGATGCCGGAAGAAGTGCTGCGTGAAGCCGGCGCCGAGATCATGAACTTCCGCGGCACCGGAATGTCTGTCATGGAGATGAGTCATCGAAGTAAAGCCTTCCTCTCTATCTTTGAGGAGACGAAGGACACCCTTCGCCGCCTCATGAAAGTGCCGGAGAATTTTGAGATCCTGTTCCTGCAGGGCGGCGCTACCATGCAGTTTGCCATGGCGCCCATGAACTTCATCGGCCGCACCGGCAAGGCGGACTATGCCATCACCGGTTCCTTCGCCTCCAAGGCTGCCGACGAAGCGAAGAAATACGGCGATATCGCCGTTGCCGCTTCCTCGAAGGCGAAGAACCATACGTTCATTCCCAAACAGGAAGAGCTGGTGCTCCGGGAGGATGCTTCTTACTTTTATTACTGCGCCAACAATACGATCTACGGTACCGAGTGGCAGTATACCCCCGCGGCCCCCGCGGGCGTGCCGCTGGTGGCGGATATGTCCTCGGATATCCTGACCCGCTATGTGGACTGGGAGAAGTACGCGCTGGTCTTCGCGGGCGCGCAGAAGAACATGGCCCCCGCGGGCGTGACCACCGTGTTCGTCAATAAGGACTACGTCGGTTCCGCGCTCCCCATCACCCCCGTGATGCTGGACTATGCCGCCATGATCAAGGGCGACAGTATGCACAATACGCCTCCCTGCTGGTGCATCTATATGATGGGCCTCATCCTCAAGTGGGTGGAGAAGATGGGCGGCATCGAGGCTATGGATGCCCGCAAGCGCGAGCGCTCGAAGCTGCTGTACGACGTGATCGACGCCAGCTCCCTCTATAAGGGCTGCGCCGAGAAGGATTCCCGCAGCTTCATGAACGTGACCTTCGTCACCGGCGATCCGGAGATCGACAAGCGCTTCGTGGCCGGGGCCAGGGAAGTCGGCATCGAGAACGTGGGCGGCCACCGCAGCGTGGGCGGTATGCGCGCCTCCATCTACAACGCCATGCCCATCGAGGGCGTGAAGGCGCTGGCGGATTACATGGTGGAATTTGAGAAACGCGGCTGAGCGGAAAGGAAGCACTGAAAAATGTATACGGTAAAAACGCTGAATAAGATCGCAAAGATCGGTCTGGACAGGCTGGACCGGAACTATTTCACCCAGAACGACGATGCGGCCGATCCCGACGCCATTCTGGTGCGCAGCGCCAAGATGCTGGACTATG
>JAZQQF010000112.1:0-2045 GCA_045628925.1 Oscillospiraceae bacterium
TCGGGGCCGTTGCCGGGATAGTAGTTGAAGTACTTGTCGTTGTTCTTTCTCCAGAAGCGATGGAAACCGGTGTTCAGAACGACCCAGTCATTGGGACGGATCTCAAGGTTGTCCTTCTTCAGAGCGGCCTGCACGTCTTCGGGGGTGATGATGTGCCAGATGGCGCCCTTCTTGTCGGGAGTCTCGGCCCATTCGCCCATCTTGGCGGGATCGCCGCCGGCCTTGTTGAAGGCTTCCTGGAACTCGTCGTACATCCAGGTCAGGTCAACGATGACGCCGGTGCCGATGGCATGCTCCAGACGCAGCTCGGCCAGATTGTAGCCGTAGCGTTCGCGGTCGACTTCTTCCTCATGCAGGGTGTGGTTGGGGGCGTCGCAGTGGGTAGCGGCATGGAGGGTGCCGGTGTAGGTGCAGGTGCGCTTATGGAAACGCTCCAGATACTGGCCGCGGGGGAACGTCAGGTCGCTGCGGGCGCCGGGGAAGGGCCACAGGGGGGTGTCCCAGCCCCAGGGCTGGCTCAGGTCCCAGATCTTGGTCATCTTTTCGGTTTCGAGATAGAACTCGTTCTTGTCAAGGGGCATGTACGCCATGGTATTTTCCTCCTGTATTTGTAATTTTGATCAAGCTGTGTTATACTGATGGGAAAGGGGGCTGCGAATATGCGATATAAGATCGGAGACGTTTCCCGGATCCTCGGCATTTCCACGGACCTGCTGCGCTACTATGAGAAAAAAGGCGTCGTGCAGCCGCAGAAGGATAAGTCCAATGACTACCGCTACTACGATACATGGGACATCAATTTTCTCATCGATTGTCTCTGGTACAAGCGCTTCGGCTTCGGCATCCCGCAGGTGGCCTACATGGTAACGGACTGCTACCACGGAGACCTCGTTTCCCTGCTGGACGAAAAGAGCGACCAGCTGGAGGCGGAGATCCGGAAGCAGGAGCAGCTCCTTGCCCGTCTTCGGGAGCACCGGGAATCGGTGGACCGGGTGAAGGCCTTCCTCGGCGTCTGCGAGGTGGCGGAAAGCCCGGAGATCGTCTGCTGGCTGAACCGCTTCAACAACAGCTACGACAACAGTCCGGAGCTGCAGAAGCTGGGCCGCCAGTGGCAGGACTATATGCCCTTCACGCAGCGGTATTTCGAGATACCGCAGGACGGTCTCTTAGGCGATGGGGACGACTTCGCGTGGGGCTTCAGCCTCACCGCAGCTTACGCGGAGGAGCTGAACGTGCCCGTGAAGCCGCCGGTGCGCCGCATCGGCAGCCGGAAATGCCTCCACAGTGCCTTCCGAAGCTCCGGCAAAAACGCCTTCACGCCCCGGCATCTCCAGTTCCTGCTGGACTACGCCGCCGAAAACGGGCTCACCGTCAGCGGTGCGGCCATGGGGAATCTGGTCTGCTCCGTCCGGGAAGAGGAATCCTCCGAGCTGACGGGCTACTTTGAGGTCTGGCTTCCGGTGGACTGATCGACAAAAATCTTTGATTTTTGTCGAGATAGCCTGCGGGCGGCGAACTCTGCGAGGCATTACACCTTGGCAGCCGTCAATTGGTCTTCTCTCCCCTCCCCGCTTACGCGGGGAGGGATTTTTTCTGTTAATTAGCCGATGGCAGTCAGGCCGCCGTCGGGATAGAGGATGTTGCCGGTCATGAAGTCAGACGCGGGAGCGGCGAGGAACAGGGCGGTACCGACGCAGTCGATGGGATCGCTCATGCGGCGCATGGGCAGGCCGGCGGCCTGATTCTTCAGATACTGCTCGACGGTGATGCCGGCTTCGGCAGCGCGCATCTCGAACACCTTGGTCATCATGGGAGTGGCCATGATGTTGGGGCCAAAGGCGTTGACGGTGATGCCGTAGGGGCCGAACTCGGAGGCGAGCTGCTTGGTGAGCATGTCAACGGCACCCTTGGCGGCGCAGTAAGCGGCGTTGCCGGGGCCCTTGGTGGCGATCTTGCCGCGGACGGAGGTGACGTTCACGATCTTGCCGTAGCCGTTGTCCTTCATGTACTTGCCGAAGTGCTTGCAGGTCATGAGGATGGAGGCG
>JAZQQF010000113.1:0-12294 GCA_045628925.1 Oscillospiraceae bacterium
GGCATAGGCCAGAACTTCAGGCTTGCGGCCCTTGACGGCGGGCAGAGCCAGCTTGCAGTTGGCACCGAAGGTCAGGTAAGTAACGCCGCCCTCGTCAACGATCTCGCCTTCGCCGGTGTTCATCTGGGGCGTGCCGATGAAGGTCGCGACGAACAGGTTGGCGGGCTTTTCATACAGGGTCTGCGGCGCGGCGACCTGCTGCACGAAGCCGTCCTTCATGACGACGATACGGGTGCCCATCGTCATAGCCTCGGTCTGGTCATGGGTAACATAGATGAAGGTGGTGGCCAGCTTCTTGTGGAGCTTGGCCAGCTCGCTGCGCATCGCGGTACGCAGCTTGGCGTCCAGGTTGGAGAGAGGCTCGTCCAGCAGGAAGACCTTGGGGTTACGGACGATGGCACGGCCCAGCGCAACACGCTGTCTCTGGCCGCCGGACAGAGCGGCGGGCTTCCGGTCCAGCAGGTGCTCGATCTCGAGGATCTGCGCGGCCTCAGCGACGCGGCGCTTGATCTCGTCCTTGGGCATCTTGCGGAGCTTCAGACCAAAGGCCATGTTCTCGAACACGGTCATATGGGGATACAGAGCGTAGTTCTGGAACACCATGGCGATGTCGCGCTCTTTCGGCGCAACGTCGTTGACGAGCTTGCCGTCGATATACAGTTCACCGAGGCTGATCTCTTCCAGACCGGCGATCATACGCAGGGTAGTGGATTTGCCGCAGCCGGAAGGACCGACCAGGATGATAAACTCTTTGTCTTCGACATCCAGATTGAAGTCGCTGACCGCGGTGACGCCGCCGGCATACTTCTTATAGATGCCCTTCATAGTAACACTAGACATTTTGAAACCTCCAATAATTCTCCAAGCTAAGTTTAACGGTAGGGTCATCATAGCACAGTTTGATGACTTTCGCAATCGCCCGAACTGCCAAAGGTAACAAGGCTGATTTGTGCATTTTGCCTTATGCCTTTAATAATGTATGAAGCTCCGTTTCGGTCAGTTCCCGGAAGGCGCCGGGCGCCAGCTTTTCATCCAGCCGGACGCCGCCGATGCTCAGCCGTTTCAGGTATTCGACCCGCGTACCGGCCGCCAGCGCCATGCGCTTGACCTGATGGTACTTTCCCTCACTGAGCCACACGACCGCGCTCAGCCGGTCTTCTGACGGCTCCAGACGGGCAGGCAGGCACACCTCCCCATCCTCCAGCACCGCGCCCTTCTCAAACAGTGCCTCCGCCCCTTCCGGGAACGGATGCCGGACCCGGATGAAGTATTCCTTCTCGATGCCGCTCTTCGGGGAGATGACCCGGTGGCAGAAATCCCCGTCGCTGGTGAGGATGAGCAGGCCTTCACTGTCCTTATCCAGCCGCCCGGCGGGAAACAGGTTGCGCCGCCGATACTCCGGCGGCAGCAGATCCAGCACCGTGGGCGCTTTCGGGTCCTCCGTGACGCTCAGGTACCCTGCGGGCTTATGCATCATCAGGTAGCAGTATTCCTGCCAGCGCACCGGCTGCCCATCCAGCCGGATGTCCGCTTCCGAATCACAGTGCATGGCCGGGTCCGAAGCCGCCGCGCCGTTCACGGTCACGCGGCCTTCCCGCACCAGCCTTTTCGATTCGCTGCGGGTGGCGGCTCCCGACCCTGCAAGTATTTTATCCAGCCGCATAACAGGCATAGGTATCATTGTTCCTTTCCGGGCATATAGATTTTCCGAAGAACGCAGCGCCGCTGCGCAGCCGGCGGAGAAACGCCGACAGGAATGGAGGTCCGTATGTTCGTATTCACCGCAAAATTCGACCGCAAGAAAGCCGTCATCTGCGTCGTCGCGCTGGCGCTGCTCATCGTGGGTATCATCCTGCTGGCAAGTCACCGGGACGGACGGAAACCCGCAGATCACGAAGGCGTGACGGTGCCGCTCACCGTGTCCGATGCGTCTGAGGCCGCCGCCTATCTGAATGCGCTCGGCTGGCAGGTGGACCCGGAGCCGCTGGAAACGAAAGAGCTGGTCATTCCCCGCTCCTTCACCGGTGTCTATGCCGACTATGCCGAGCTGCAGGCTTCGCAGGGCTACCCCATCGCGGAATACGGCGGGATGCGCGCCACGCGCTATACCTTCCGGGTGAAGAACTACCCCACCGGGGATGAAACGGTCGTCGCGGATCTGGTGGTCTGCGGTCAGACCGTGATCGCCGGCGATATCCAGTCCACCGCTTCGGACGGGTTCATGGTCGGCCTGAAGGCCGCCGAGTAAGACGGCAGCGCCGTGCGTGTAACTGCGCACGGCGCCATATCCGATTCAGAATTTGCCCTTCATGGCGTCGATGATCACATCGCCGCAATAGGCCACGTCCTCCGCGCTGAAGGCCAGCGGGAAATTGGAAGAAAAGAGGAACTGCGCCGCAGGCGGGAACTCCTCCTCCGCGGGCCAGATGCACAGCCGGATGATGAGCCCCGGCAGGAACTCCATCTCATAGCTGGGCGTATTGGCTTCCACAGGCTTGCCGCCGATGGATTCGCAGGCAGCCGCAAACTTCTCCGGCGTATTGGCAAAGCCATAGGCCAGCCGGGTGATGCAGCGGCCCCGGAACTGGGTCAGATACGTCTCGCCCCAGGGCAGCTCCGCATAGGAGATGCGCTTGCCTGTGTCCTCCGTCAGCGCGCCGCCGGTGAGGACGCGGGCCAGCAGGATCTTCGCATTGGGCTTCAGGGGCGCGCCCGTATCCGCAAACGTGGCCTCCATGTCCGGCCACGTCACCCGCACGTCCCGATTCAGCAGACGGGTGGTAAAGACCCCGTCCGCATAAGGGATACCGGTCCGGTTAGATACCGACACCGGGTCCATGCCCGCAAACAGCTCCCCGTAATGCTGGAGTGGCAGGCCGTTCTTATTATCTTTGATTTCCATATCAGTCAAACAGCGTCCCATCCGTGTGGGGCAGGAAGCAGGCCGCGATGAACTCCTCCATATACCCCGGGTGCGTGGACAGCTCCAGATACGTCATGTTCCGGCCCAGCTCAAAGACCTTTTCCTCCGCCTCGTCGGAAATCAGCATGGCGCAGGCGCCGGTGAGGGAGCTGTTGCCGATGTAGCTGTATTCCTCCAGCGGGAGCTTGGGCAGCATCCCGATGAAGATGGCCTTCTCAATGTCGATGCCGCTGCCGATGCCGCCCGCGATCATCACGTGCTGCAGATCGTCCACGGTCAGGCCCGCGCCGTTCAGCATGGCACGGGTGGCGGAGAAGATGGCGCCCTTGGCCTTGATGAAATTGTCGATGTCGCCCTCGGTGAGGCTCACGTCTCTGCCGTTGCCGCTCTCGTCGGCAAAGGCAAGGATATAGTACCCTTCGCCGTATTCGTCATGGCCGATGCGGCGGTTCTCCCGAATGTACTTGCCCTTGGGGCTGATGGCGCCGGTGCGGAACAGCTCGGCGATGATGTCGATAAGGCCGCTGCCGCAGAGACCGATGGGCTTCTCCCCCGCTTCGCCCACCACGTCCAGCGTGGGTTCCAGTGTCTCCTCGTCGATCTGCACGCCCTGCACCGCGCCGGTGGTGGCGCGCATACCGCAGCTGATCTCGCCGCCCTCAAAGGCCGGACCGGCGGAGCAGGCGCAGGTGAGCATATAATCCCGGTTGCCGAGGACTAGCTCGCCATTGGTGCCAAGGTCGATGAACAGAGTCAGATCGTCGCTGTTCCACAGCAGCGTGGTCAGCGCACCGGCGGTGATATCGCCGCCCACGTAGGAACCCACGTTGGGCGCGAGGATGACGGGCGCATCCTTCCTTCCGGGCAGACCCAGCTCCCCGGCGGTCTTGCCGTGCAGCTCTAAAAACTCCGGCTCATAAGGCTCCACGCGGATGGTCTGCGCGTCCGCCCCCACCAGCAGATGCTCCATGGTGGTGTTGCCCGCGATGACGATCCGGGTGATCTCCTCCGCGTCCCGCCCGGAAGAACGGAGCAGGGACTCCATCAGCGGGATCAGGGTCTCTTCCCGGACCGCGCTCTGCAGCTTCTCCCGCCCGCCGGGCTTGATGGACTGGATGATGCGGTTGATCACGTCCGCGCCGTAGCGGATCTGGCTGTTGCCCGCGCTGGCCTTGGCAAGGATATGCCCGGTCTGCAGATCCAGCATGGCGGCGGTGACGGTGGTCGTGCCGATATCCACGGCGACGCCCAGCCCGCTCTCGGCGGTGCCCTTCTGAATGCCGGTATCGAAAATGCCGCCCATGGCGGATTCATACCGGGCGATCTCCTCCGGCGAGGACAGGTCCGCCGTGCGGATATCGCTGGCAAACGCGCCGGCCTCGGTGGGCACGATGAAGGTCGCGTCCGCGATGACGCTGCTCTGACAGGCGAGCCGCCAGCCATCGTCGTATTCCTCCGGGGTCAGATGCCGGGTCACCTCGGGATGCTCCACCGTCCCGGCGATCAGGCGCAGGCGGCACTTGCCGCAGACGCCGTTGCCCGAGCAGGGCGCATCGATCTTCACGCCGGCCTTCTGCGCCAGCTCCAGAATATTGTCGCCGGTCTGCGCAGGGACCTTCACGTCCGCGCTGTTCGGCACTTTAAAAATGACGGTAAACACGTTTCTGTATTCGTTCCTTTATTCAAGATTCTGCACACCGGAGCGGCCCCCGGCAGCACAGCACGGTCATCGGGAGGGAGCCAATCATAGCTCCCTCCCATATTCTTTTTCGCAGAAGCGCGGGAATCACATGACGGGGTCCATCTGCAGCGCGGGATGGCCCTTCTCGGTCAGGAAGGCCAGAACGCCCTCGCTCTCGGTGGCGATGGTCTCGTCGCAGATCATGTCGGTGAAATTGTCGATGCCGAACACTTCCTTCGCGGTCTTGTTCAGCCGGTCGGCCACGTCGTCCTTCAGTTCCTTGGGCATCCACACGATGCGCTCCACGCCGCCCTCGGCATGGATGAACTTCTTGGAGGCGATGAAGTGGCGGGCATGGGCCACGAAGCCGGGGGTCTGCACGCCGCCGCCGGTCATGCTGGCCAGCTCGCCGAAGGTCATGCCGGTGGGGGTCATGCCCGCGTACTCACGGTTGACCACGACCACGCCGTTGGCTTCCGGCATGATGCCGCAGATGCACTCGAAGCAGCCGCAGGAGGTCATGGGATTCTCCACGAGGGAGTACAGCGTCACGTCGGACACCGCGCCGTGGGTCGCATCGGCGACAGCCTTGTTGACCTCGGTGTAAGCGCCCAGACGCTCGTCGATCAGGCCCTCCTTGGGGATGGGCTGGTTCGGGCCGGTGGGAGACAGCTGATAGGTGGCCTTGGCGTCCAGCCAGCTCACAGCGCCGCAGAGGCCCAGACGCTCGGGGGTGACCACGCAGCAGTGGGCGGGCGCGAAGCTCTGGCAGAGGATGCAGGTATAGAAGGTATCCACGCTCTCGTCGGTCAGACCGGCAAGGCGGTTGTCGCGGGCGTCGTAGCGGGGCATGGCGGTCTCGGCAAGGATGGCTTCCACCTTGGCCTTATCCGTCACGAACTTCACGGCGCACTTGTCCACCACGGAGCTGAACTCGTCCATGATCATGCTGTAAAGCACTTCGCCGAAATCCTTCAGGCGCAGGCCCTTACCGAAGCTCTCCTTGCTGATGCGGATACGCACCAGATTGCGCTGGCCGGTGTGCATGACGCCTTCCATATAGTTGAACCACGCATGGATCTTGCGCTCGATGACAGGCTCAAAGTCCTCCTGCATCTTGTTGCCGGCCACGTAGACCAGCGTGGCAAGGGGCAGGCGGATCAAGTCGGCGGCGTTCTCCGGCACGTCGGGCCCTTCGATGGTGATCTGATGATCCTCGATATCGTCCATGCCCACCATGGTGACCAGCTCGGCGGTGGGGTTATGGTCGGAGTCGAACTCCACGTAGCAATCCTTCTTGCGGATGACCTCGCCCTCGAAGGCGGCGGCAAAGCTGACGGGCAGCTGCACGGCCTTGGCCTTGATCTTGATTTCCCGCAGCTGCAGGCTGGTCTTCACGGTCTCCGCATGGTCGCACACGCTGACCAGCGCGCCGGGGACCTGATTCTCGCCCAGGTCGATATCCACGATCACGGGGAAGCCAAGGGGGATGGCGCCCGCACCGGCGGAAACCACCACATTGTCGATGGCGCCGAAGGTGTTCACGAAGGCGGGAACGCGCTCCTTGGTGTATTTCAGCAGGCCCGCCAGATCGCCGGGCTGCACGCCGCCGAAGATCAGCGCCGCGCGGATGGCGACGGTGACCACGTGGATGACGCTGGTCACGTCATGGCCCAGCGGCACCACGCGGAATTCCAAACCGGCCTTCACGCCCGCGCCGATGACCTGCTCGATCACGTCGCCGATGAGGAAGGTCAGGATGCCCTTATCCTGATAGTCGCGAACCACGTTCGCCACGTCCTCGGCATTGTCCGCCTTGCCCAGCACCACGGCTACGCCGGGGATATCGCCGGTGACCAGCGGTACGCCCAGACTGCGGATGATGGGGTCGGGTACGAAGCCGATGCCGCTGTCGTCCGCATAGGGATTTTCGGAGGCCACGTACTTCAGAAGTTCCAATATCTCAGCGCCCACCGCCGTGGCAAGGCCCGCGTTCAGCGCCGCGCCCAGATCCTCCTGATCGGTGATCAGGCTCTTGAGCACGCCCACGCAGGCGGGCAGGTCGCCCAGCGTCTGCACCTTCACGCCGGTGGCGGCGTAGATGGTGGGGCAGAAATAAGCGGTATCGGGAAAGACGGCCTTCTTGTCCGCGCCGTATTTGGCGATGGCATCGTTGACCGCGCCCTCGGTAAGGCCAGCAACGGCATGGCTGCCGCCATAGATCAGATCCGTCAAAACGCTCATGAGACTGCTTCCTTTCTACTTTATTCGACAAGATATAGAAATAGCCCGCGCACAGTCTGTGCGCGGGCCTGCCTTAAACTCAGATTTCCAGATAGGAATCCGCGTACAGGGTGTTGTTCTTGATGATGTCGCAGGACTTGATGGTCTCCATCAGGCGCAGGTCGCAGGGGTTGGCGATGCAGCTGGTGAGGCCGCAGTACATGGCCATGGCGACGGTGGCGCTGTCGAGGATGGGACGGATGTGCTTCGGGGTCATGTTGGACACGTTGCTCAGGCCGCCGGTGGTGTTGAAGCCCATGTCGCTCAGGTCCTTGATGAAGCTCAGAACGTCCATCTGCTTATCCTGCTGGCCCTTGATGACCAGGAACAGGGGATCGAACCACAGGTCTTCGGCTTCCATGCCAAGGCCCATGCCGCGCTCCAGCATCTCCTGGCAGTAGCCCATGCGCTCGTCATTGTCGGAAGGAATGCCGGCCTTGGAGCAGAGGGCGATGCAGATCGCGTCGTTGGCAGCGGCCAGGTCGATGTTCTCGATACGGTCGCCGGCGTCGGCGGAGTTGACGATGGGCTTGCCCTTGGCACGGTTATAAACCTGAATGCCGGCTTCGATGGCCTTGCGGTTGGCGGTGTCCAGGCAGAGAGGCACGTTGTCGAAGTTGTCCTGCAGGAGCTTGACCGCCCACTGCATGAGTTCGGGGCCGTTCTTCTCGGCGGGGCCGATGTTCACGTCCAGATAGGTGGCGCCGGCATCCAGCTGTTCCTTCGCACGCTTCAGAATGGGATCGGGGGTCATGGTGTCCATGGCCTGACGGATGGCCGGGCTGATGCAGTGAATGCGCTCGCCGATAACGATGAATTTACCCATTGTGTATGATCTCCTTTTATCAATATATTATGCACTTTGGATGCTGAGAAAACGGTTTTCAAGCTTCAAACAGGGATTTCAGCAGCGGCTCGAAGGCCTTTCTCGCCGCCGAATCGGAGGGCAGCGTGCTGGTAGGTTTCCCTGCGGAATCGAAATCATACACTGCACTGTCCTGCGGGACGACGCCCAGCAGATCCAGACCCTGCAGCGCGATCTCTTCCTTGATGCCCTCCGCCAGCTCGGTGGAGGGTGCGCGGTTGATGATGAGCTTCATGAATTTGGGGTTCAGGTCGATCTCCTTCGCCAGCTGGGCGATGCGGCCCACGGCCTGCACGCCGCGGCGGCTGCAGTCGGACACCAGCAGCAGCACGTCCACCTGCGGCAGAAGCCCGCGGCTGATATGCTCCATACCGGCCTCATTGTCCACGACAACATATTTGTAGCTGCCGGAAAACTTCTGCAGCTGTGTCTGCAGCAGACCATTGACAAAGCAGTAGCAGCCCTTGCCCTGTGTCCGCCCCATGACCAGCATATCGAAATCGTCCTCTTCCTCCAGCGCGGCATTGAAGCGGTACTCCATATAGTCCTGCTTGCTCATGCTGGCGGGAATGGAACCGGATGCCTCCGCGTGGGCCACTTCCTCCCGGATCTCGCCGAGAGACATGGGCGCTTCCACGCCGAGGACTTCATTCAGGTTGGAGTTTGCGTCCGCGTCCACGGCGAGAATGGGCTTCTTGCCGTTTTTGATCATCCAGTCGATCATAAAGCCGCAGAGCGTGGTCTTCCCCGTGCCGCCTTTGCCGGCGACCGCGATCGTAAAAGGCATTCTGTCAGCCCTCCTTTGCCGCGATGAGGATCTCGTTGTTCACCAGATCCAGCGAACGGATAAAGCCCGGCACCGTCGTTTCGATGCCCATGATGTCCACAAGGATGACGCTCCCGTCCTCCGAGCGGACATTGGAAACGTATTCGCAGAGCTTTTCCTTCCCATCGTCTTTCAGTTCATAAGCAGTCGAAAGGCACATTATTCTGCCTCCTCAAGCGCCTTCAGCGCTTCTGCCAGAAAATCATTGCCGGTGAAATAGGCATTCAGGGCCTTGCCCAGCTGCTCAGCCGCAGCGGTCTTGCCCATATCCTCCAGCTTGTGGCAAACCTCATGCAGTTCCTCCGCATGGTGCCGGTTATGGTCCAGCATATACTTCATCAGCGCCGTTGCCTGTTCCGCGCTGGTAAAACCGCCGTGTTCATGCTCATGGCTGTGCATATGCTCATGGTCGTGGCTGTGCGCATGGTCGTGCGGATGCTGCGTATCGTGCATTTTGCTTCCTCCTTACCCCCGGATCTCCGAAAGAAACCATTTTACTGATTCTATCATAGTCTGCCGCGAAATTCCATGCGTATGCGGAAAAAAAGTGGTTTCTCCGGCGATGGCCGGGCAAAAAAGAGACCGCTCCCCCTCCGTTCGGAGGGCCAATGGCCTTTCCGCCGGAAAGGGAGCGATACCAAAATTCCTTGGAAACAGCCTAAAGATTACTCGCCCTGATACTCGGTGGGCGCATCGGTGTCGTAGATGACCTCGTCGCTGCCGACTTCTTCCTGCGCGGGCGCGGGACGCTCGCCGTCCATCAGCGCACGGATGCTCAGGGAGACCTTCTTGTTCTCCTCGTCGATGTTGGTGATCTTCACGTCGACTTCCTGACCCTCGGACAGGACTTCATCGGGCTTGCCGATGCGGCGCTCGTTGGTGATCTGGGAAACATGGATCAGGCCGTCCACACCGGGAACGATCTCGGCGAAGGCGCCGAAGGCCATGAGCTTCACGACCTTGACGGTGGCCACGGAGCCGATCTGATACTGGCTGGTGAACTTGACCCAGGGGTTGTCCTCCGCCTTGCGGTAGCCCAGGGAGATCTTCTTCTTCTCCTTGTCGAAGGAGATGACGTAGACTTCGACCTCGTCGCCGACCTTCAGGACTTCGGCGGGGTTATGAACGCGCTTCCAGCTCAGCTCGGAAACATGGACCATGCCGTCCACGCCGCCGATGTCCACGAACGCGCCGTAGCTGGTCAGGGACTTGACGACGCCCTGATACTTCTTGCCTTCTTCGATCTCTTCCCAGGTCTTCTCAGCGGCAGCCTTGCGGGCCTCATACTGCACGGCGCGGATGGAGCCGACGACTCTGCGGCGGGAACGGTTGACCTCGGTGATGCGGAGCTTGACCTTGGTCTTCAGCAGGCTGGTCATGGCAGCGCCCTGGGGCAGGCCGGTCTGGGAAGCGGGCACGAACACGCGCACGCCCTTCACGTTGACCACGATGCCGCCCTTGTTCTCTTCGGTCACGGTGCCTTCCACGGGGATGCGATCCTCGCAGGCAGTCTCGATGTTCTCCCAGTTCTTCTGCGCGTCCAGACGCTTCTTGGAGAGCTGCACGGTGCCTTCCACGTCGTTGACGCGGACGACGAAGGTCTCGATCTCATCGCCGACCTTCACGATGTCCTCGGCCTTCAGTTCGGGATCGTCGGTCAGCTCGCTCATGGGAATGTAGCCGGAATGCTTGGTGCCCAGATCCACGGCGATCTCATTCGTGCCGATGGACGTGACGATGCCGGTCACCTTATCTCCATTATTTAAAGTCTTGAAACTTTCGGCGAGCAGTTCGTCAAAAGATTCCGCGGCGGGCTTTTCTTCGATTTCGATTTCTTTGATTTCTTCGGTCATTTTTGCACAAACCTCCTTAATGATCCACGCGGGGGTCGACGCCCCGGCGGTAACGCCCAATGTTCTGACATCTTTCAGGTCTGACAGGTTTCGTTCAGAGGCCGTTTCTGCAAAGATCACCCTTCGAGAACTGCCGGCACAGACTTCAGCCAGCCGTCTCGTGTTTGCACTGTTCCTGTCTCCTACCACAAGCATGGCATCGCATATGGCGGATAGCCGTATCGCCTCTTTCTGGCGATTATACGTGGCTTCGCATATTGTATCAAATGTTTCTTGATTTGTATATACCTTTTTCAGGATTTCCGCGCAAAATTTTACACGGTTTCGGACCTCGGTCGTCTGAAAAACGACGGTGACCGGCGTGTCCGCCGGAAATGGCGGATCTTCCAGCCATGCACGCACCTCGGCTTCGTCTTTCAGCACGGTCACGCCCTCGGCGGAACCCGCGATGCCCTGCACCTCCGGATGTTCCCGGTCGCCGATGACGATGGGCTTCCTGCCCTCCGCCGCGGCCTGCCGGACGATCTTATGGATGCGCGTCACGTTGGGGCAGGTAGCGTCCACGATCCGGCAGCCCCGCTGCTCCAGCGCCCGGTACGTGCGGTCCGGTTCGCCGTGGGAGCGGATGATGACCGTGCTTCCCGCGGGCGCTTCCTCCGGGCTTTTGATGGTCCGGACGCCGAGCCGGTCCAGCCGGTCCAGCTCCATCCGGTTGTGGATGAGGCTCCCGAGGGCATAACAGACGCCGCTCTCCGCCTCCCGCTCGGCGATCTCGATGGCGCGGCGGACTCCGTAGCAGAACCCCGCCGTTTCCGCAAGCAGCAGCTTCACTTCGCCGTCTCCCCTTTCAGAGAGCCGATGCGCTCCATCAGCTGCGCCGCGTGGGGCTGATAAGCCTCCGTGCCGCCGGTGAGACGCGGCAGCGTATAGGGTTCGCCGATGACCACGTCCACCCTGCGGAAGAGCTTTTTCTCTCTTGTGAGCCACACGGGCACGATGGACGCGCCGGTGCGGGAGGCCAGCATGATGGCTCCGTTGTGGGCTGCTCCGGTCTCCGCCGTATGTACCCGCGTGCCCTCCGGGAAGATGCCCAGAATGCCCCCGTCCTTCAGAATGCCCATCGCGGTGCGGATGGCGTGCAGGTCGGAGCTGCCCCGGTCCACCGGAAAGACGCCCACGCTGCTGAGATACTTCCCCAGCAGCGGCTTCTCAAACAGTTCCTTCTTGGCCATGAAGCGTGGGAAAAAGCGCATCCCCAGCGCCATCATCAGCAAAATGGGGTCCACCATGCTGGAATGGGGCGCGCAGAGCACCATCGGCCCTTCCGGCAGCCGCTCCTTATGATGGACGCGGATGGGCCACAGCAGATGGATGATGGGCCACAGCAGGACATAGGATACGCGAAACGACCGCGTCTGCTTCATCTTCCCGTCCTCTCCCGGATGAGCTTCCGCAGCGCGGCGATGGCCTCCGCCTCGTTCAGTTCCGTTGTATCCAGCAGGATACTGTCCTCCGCCGGACGCAGCGGCGCTGCGGCGCGGGTACTGTCCCGCGTGTCACGCTCGTTCATCTCCGCAAGCACCTGCTCATAGGGCTGGTCGATGCCCTTCTGCTGCAGCTCCAGCCAGCGGCGCTTCGAGCGCGCCTCCGGCGAAGCGGTGAGGAACACCTTCAGGTCGGCATGGGGCAGCACCACCGTGCCGATATCCCGGCCGTCCATCACCACGTCCCACTCCTCCGCCAGCGACTGCTGGGTATGGAGCAGGAAGGCCCGCACCTCCGGCAGAAGTCGGAGGCCAAGCGGTCTTAGGAAGACAACTCTAGGTTGCAACTCCTTGGCTCCCAGAACGACATGGCTACGAT
>JAZQQF010000114.1:0-2281 GCA_045628925.1 Oscillospiraceae bacterium
TTCCGTTTTCGGGGCTTTTTCTGCTCAGGAGCGCTCCTGATTCTCGAACAGTTTTTCCACCCGCAGCTGCAGCGCCGGATGCCCTTCCAGCTTCGGGTCCGACCGCAGCAGCGCCTCCGCCTCCTGCTGGGCCAGCTTCAACACGTCCAGCGAAGACGCGCGATCCACCGCATGGGGCGGCGGCAGACCATGCTGCCGGGGGCCGAAGAAATCGTCGGGGCCGCGCAGCTTCAGGTCCTCCTCCGAAATGCGGAAGCCGCTGTGCTCCTTCGTCAGCACCTCCAGCCGCGCCGCGCTTTCGCCGCCGCCTTTGCCCTTGAACAGGACGCAGTAGCTCTGATGCTTGCCGCGCCCCACGCGGCCGCGGAGCTGGTGCAGCTGGCTCATGCCGAAGCGGTCGGCATTCTCGATCACCATGAGCGCCGCATTGGGCACGTCCACGCCCACCTCCACCACGGTGGTGGATACCAGTATCTGTATCTCGCCGGAAACGAACGCGGACATGACGGCGTCCTTCTCCGCTGCCTTCATCTTCCCGTGCAGGAGGCCCAGCCGGTACTGCGGGAACACCGCCGTCCGCAGATGGTCATACAGCTCGGCGGCGCTCTGCAGGCCCACCGTGCCCGCTTCTTCCTCGCCTTCCTCGATCATGGGGCAGACGATATAGACCTGCCTGCCCTCGTCCACCAGCTTTGCGATGAATTTCTCGATGCGCGGGCGCATTTTCTCCCCGACGGCGTAGGTCTCCACCTTCTGCCGCCCCGGCGGCAGCTCGTCGATGATCGAGATGTCCAGATCGCCGTAGAGGATGAGCGCCAGCGTGCGCGGGATGGGCGTTGCCGACATGACCAGCACGTGGGGGCTTTCCGTCTTCGCCGCCAGCGCCGCACGCTGATCCACGCCGAAGCGGTGCTGTTCATCCGTTACCGCCAGCGCCAGCCGGGCAAATTCCACACCTTCGCTGAGCAGCGCGTGGGTGCCGACGGTAAGGTCCGCCTCCCCCAGCGCCAGCCGCTCTTTTACAAGACGTTTCTCCTTCGCCGTCATGCTGCCCTTGAGCTGGATGACGCGGATGCCCATGGGTTCCAGCAGGTTGGAGAAGGTCTGAAAATGCTGGTCGGCCAGCAGCTCCGTGGGCGCCATGAACGCCGCCTGAAATCCGGCCTTGCATACCGCCCAGATGCAGGCGGCGGCCACCATGGTCTTACCGGAGCCCACGTCGCCCTGCACGAGGCGGTTCATCGCCTGCCCGGAGGACATATCCGCCAGTGCCTCCAGGATCGCCCGCTGCTGGGCGTTCGTCAGCCGGAAGGGCAGTTTATCCGTAAATGCTTCCAGCGCCGGAAACGGCACCCTGCGGCCTGCTGCGGCCTTTTTCCGGTTCTTCATGCTGCCCAGCGCGCAGGCCAGCACGAACAGTTCTTCAAATACCAGCCGCTGCCGCGCCTCGGCCGCCTCCGCCATGGTGGCGGGGGCGTGGATCATCCGGTAAGCGTCCTGCACGGAGGGCAGATCGTATTTTGCCGCCGTCTCCGCCGGGAGCAGCTCCGGCAGCTTCGTGAGGCATTCTGCGAGGCCCTGCTGCACCGCCTGTGTTATGACCCTGCGGCTGAGCCCCGCCGTCAGCGGATAAATGGGAACGATCCTCCCGCCGGCGTTCTCCGCCGTCAGCTTTTCATAGGCGGGGTTCGCGATCGTCAGGCGGGCGCCCTGCTTCTGAAAACGCCCGTAAAAGGTATAGGTCTCGCCGGTGTGAAAGTTGTTTTTGATATAGGGCTGGTTGAAATAGGTCACGTCCGCCGTGCCGCCGTCATCCGCGATGCGGAACCGGGTCAGATCCATCCCCTTCCGGATGCGGTTCAGCACCGGGCTGGTCACCACCGCGGCGCGGACGGACGCGGTCTCCCCGTCCTCAATTTCATCCAGCGCCCGGATGACGCTCCGATCCTCATAATCCCGGGGAAAGCAGGAGATCAGGTCATAGACCGTGCGGATATCCAGCTTTTCCAGCAGCTTCGAGCGCTGCTCGCCGATGCCCTTCAGATACCGCACGTCGTCATAAAGCTCCATCCCGCTCCCGCCTTTCTCCGTCATTTTCCGCTCTTGATCTTCTCCCAGTAGGCCTTTGCGGCCTGCTCGGTCTTGTTGTCGCCGTATTCGTAATACTTCGCGTCCTTAATGGTGTCGGGCAGATACTGCTGCCGCACCCAATGGCCCGGGAAATCATGGGGATATCTGTATCCCTGCTCCCGCTCGAAGCCCGCCCCGTCGGCGTGGACGT
>JAZQQF010000115.1:0-5393 GCA_045628925.1 Oscillospiraceae bacterium
GGCCAGCGCCGTGCCCGGCTTGAAGACCAGCACCTCGTCCAGCACCACGCTCAGCAGGATGATGACCAGCATATCCGGCAGCGAATAGATGATATCCACGATGCGCATCATGATCAAGTCTACTTTTCCGCCGCAGTAGCCCGATATACTGCCGTATATCATGCCGATGATCAGCACGATGATACTGGCGAACACGCCAACGGCGAGGGACACGCGGGTTCCGTAGATGACGCGGATGAAGTAGTCGCGGCAGAGCGCGTCGGTCCCGAAGATATGGGGAAAGAGCTTGCCGCCCTCGTCGATATACTTCTGCTCCGCCTGACTCCATGTGAACGGGGCGAGGTTCTTCGCGCCCTTGTCGCGCTTGCCGTTGATGGTGATCATATCATCGTAGCTGTAAGGCACGATGATCGGGGCGATGATGATGGTCACCAGAATGATGAACAGCAGGATGATGCTCATGACCGCCAGCGGGTTCTTCATGAGCTTCTTCATACCATCCCGGAACAGGGTGGTTGATTTGCTCATCACGTCCTGCTGACGCTTCTCCTCCTCCGTTGCGGGGGCGAACTTGCTCAGATCCACCTGAGCGCTGAGCGGATTCTTTTTCGGTGCGCCGTTATCAGCATATTTCATTCGCTCTGTTCCTCCCTCAATCGAAGTTGATGCGCGGGTCGACGACCTTGTAGATCAGGTCGCAGATCAGGTTCGCCACCACCATCAGCACAGCAAGGAAGATCGTCGTCGCCATGATGAGGGTATAGTCCTGATTCGTGATGCCGGAAACGAACTTGCTGCCCAATCCGCCGATGGTGAACACGGTCTCCACCACCATGCTGCCCGTGATGATATAGGCGATCTGCGGGCCGGCATAGGTGACGACGGGAATGAGCGAGTTGCGCAGCGCGTGCTTGAAGATGACCTTCACGGGCTTCACGCCCTTAGCCCGTGCGGTGCGCACATAGTCCTGCCCCAGCGCATCCAGCATACTGCTCTTGCTGAGACGGGTGATGTAGGCCATGGGATAAGCCGCCAGCGAGATGACCGGCAGCAGATAATTCTGATTTTCCACCGTGAACACCGGCAGCCACTGGAGCTTGATGCAGAACACCAGCAGGAGCAGCGTGGCCAGGATGAAGGCCGGCACGGCGGTGAGCAGCGTACTCAGGAAGATGATGATCCGGTCCGGGAGCTTATTCCGCGTCAGCGCGGCGATACTGCCCAGCACCGTTCCCACTACAATGGCCAGTGCGATCGCCATCAGGCCCACCTTACAGGAGATCGGGAAGGATTCTCCGATGATGGCGGAGATATCGCGCCCGTTTTTCAGCGAGACGCCGAAATCGCCGTGCAGCAGGTTTTTCATATAGAGAAAAAACTGCGTGACCAGCGGCTTGTCCAGATTGTAGCGCTCGTTCAAAGCCTGGATCGTCGCCTCGCTCAATGCCTTTTCCTTGTTGAAGGGGCCGCCGGGAATGGCGTGCATGGCAAAGAACGTAATGGCACAGATGATGAAAATGGCTACGATCGCAAGCAGGATGCGCTTGATGACGTAACGGATCATGGGCTCACTTCTTTCGCTCGAGATTGCCCTTTTGGGGCTATTTTATCGTATTATAACGGAATATCAAAGATTGGTCAACCGTTTCGAGCCGTTTTCCGCATCTTTGGCTGTTCGATGATTCTCTGATAAATCAGGCAAAGCGAGACCCTGAGCAGTTTTTCATGCCGCTCAGGGTCGAAATGTTTACTCCGCAAAGAAGCGGAACACCGTGCGGGAATGCCACGTCTCCCCTGCTTTCAGCACCGCGGAGGGAAATTCCGGGTGGTTCGGCGCATCGGGGAACGCCTGCGTTTCCAGACAGAAGCCGGAGTTGGGGCCGTAGGTCTTTCCGTCCTTGCCCGGCACGTTCCGGATGCCGCCGGCCAGATAGAGCTGCACGCCGGGCTGGTCTGTCTCCACGCGCATCCCGCGCCCGGAAGCCGGATCGTAGGCTTCCATCTGCGCGCCGTTTCCGCCGTTCAGCACGAAGCAGTGGTCGTACCAGCCGTTCCGGATGGGGCGGCGGGTGCGGAAATCAAACTCCGTGCCGGTCACGTCGATCTTCTTCCCGGTGGGGATGAGGCCGGGGCCTACCTCCAGATAGGAATCCGCGTCGATGCGCAGCTCCTGCGCCAGTACGTTTTCCGCGCCGGAAAGGTTGAAATAGCTGTGGTTCGTCAGGTTGACGACGGTATCTTTGTCGCATTCGGCGCTGTAGTCCAGCACCAGCGCGTCGTCGTCCGTAAGCGTCACATCCACCCGCGCCTTGAAATTGCCGGGGAAACCCTCGTCCCCGTCCGGGCTTTCGATGGTGAGGCGCGCGCCGGTCTCCGTCTTTTCCAGCTGCCACATCCGCAGATGGAGGCCGCGGCCGCCGTGGAGGCAGTTCTCGCCCTCGTTCTTCGTCACGTGGAAGGTCTCGCCGTTCAGCGTGAACTGCGCGCCCGCGAGGCGGTTGGCATAGCGGCCGCAGAAGGCGCCGAAGGTATTCCGGCCGGGATAGGCGCTCAGGTCGTCATACCCAAGCTCGATATCGCCGAAAACGCCGTTCCGGTCGGGGATGCAGATGGACTGGATGGCACCGCCGCCCTCGGTGAGGGTGACGGTGATGCCGTTTTTATTGGTCAGTTTCATAACTCAATCGTCCTTTCTTCGTTCCGCCAAAGGCTAAAGCCTTTGACGGGAAGGCTTGCGGTCTGCTCCCCGCACTCGCTTCGCTCGCACAGTACGCAGACCGAGACGTATTTTTCGCCACGCACCGGTCGCGGCGAAAAATGATTTGACTTCATTCACCGCCTGCGGGCGGTGAACTCTGCGAGGCTGTTTTCCGAAAACGTCTCATCTCGCCTTTTTGAAGCGTTTCCGTCACTCGTCCTTTCTGGCACGGTGGATGGCCTTCGCTGCTTCGGAGAAGGGAATGACCAGCAGCGCCAGCACGAAGGCGACGCAGAACTCCGCAAAGTTGATAGCGGTCAGGCTGAACAGCTTGCACAGCGCGGGCACGAAGAGAACGCCGCAGGTGAGCACCACGGTCCAGAGCAGTGCGCCCCAGAGCCACAGATTCTGCTTCTTCATTTTGAAGAGGCTGCCGGTAAGACTGCGGGTGCTGAAGGCGCAGAACATTTCCGCAAAGTTGCAGGTGAGGAACGCCATGGTCATACCGTCGGCAGACTCGGCAAAGGCCCAGACGCCGTTTTCCATCCATTCGCCCATCAGGAAAGAGAACACGATCAGGAGTCCCATCAGCAGGCCCTGCACGATCACCACAAGGCCGGAGCCGTTAGAGAACAGGCTCTCATCCGAAGGACGGGGCTTGCGCTTCATCAGGCCATCTTCCGCCTTTTCCATGCCCAGCGCGAGGCCGGGGGCAGAGTCGGTGATCAGGTTGATCCACAGCAGATGCGCGGCGGAGAGGATCTTGAAGCCACCCATGGAGGCAAAGAACACGGCGAGGATCTCGCAGAAGTTGGTAATGAGCTGGAACTGCACGACCTTGTGCACGTTATCGTAGATCTTGCGGCCTTCCGCCACCGCGTTGACGATGGTGGCGAAGTTATCACCCCCCAGCACCATACCCGCGACGCCCTTGGTCCCGTCGGTGCCGGTGATGCCCATGCCCACGCCGCTATCGGCGGCCTTGATGGAGGGCGCGTCGTTCACGCCGTCGCCCGGCATGGCGACGACCATGCCGCGGGCCTGCCACGCCCGCACGATGCGGGTCTTATGCTCCGGCTGCACGCGGGCATAGACGGAATACTTCGTGACCGCCTCCACCAGTTCCTCGTCGGAGATATCCTCCAGCGCGGCGCCTTCGATGGCCTGACTCACGTCCGTGATGATGCCAAGGTCCTTGGCGATGGCGACGGCAGTATCCTTGTGGTCGCCGGTGATCATCACCGGGCGGATGCCGGCGCTGCGGCATTCCTGAATGGCGTCGTAGACCTCGGGACGGCAGGGGTCGATCATGCCGGTGAAGCCGATGAAGATGAGCTGCTGCTCCAGCGTCTCGGCCTCGTAGTCGGCGGGTTCATGGTCCCACACGCGGAAGGCTGCGCCCAGCACGCGCAGGGCGCGGTCGGCAAATTCCTTATTGCGTTTGACGACGGCAGCCTTGTACTCCGCCGTCATGGGATAGACCTTTCCATCCTGCCAGTAGCCCGCACACAGATCCAGCATGACCTCGCAGGCGCCCTTGGTATACTGATAGATGCCGTCCTTCTCCCGATGAACGGTGGACATCATCTTGCGCATACTGTCGAACGGGGCTTCGCCGATGCGCACGCAGCTTTCGTCCAGTTCGTCTTTATACAGCCTGAGGTCGTGCGCGTGGTTCACGAGCGCCGCCTCGGTGGGTTCGCCCTGGGCTTCGTGCATTCCAAGGCCGCGCTTGGCGTCATTGCAGAGGGCCATGGCCTTGGCCAGCAGCATGGGATCGTCCGTATAGGTATCCACCACGGTCATCTTGTTCTGTGTCAGCGTGCCGGTCTTATCCGAGCAGATGATCTGCGTGCAGCCCAGCGTTTCCACGGCGGTGAGCTTGCGGATCAGGGCCTGCCGCTTGGACATACTGGTGACGCCGATGGACAGGATGATGGTCGTCACGGCGGGCAGACCCTCCGGGATGGCGGCCACAGCCAGCGCCACGGCGATGATGAAGGTATCCAAAACCGTGTTAAAGACAGGCGCGCCGCTCTTCACGAACACCAGCTCGCGCACCACGCCGAAGAGGAACACGAAGATGCTGATGCCGATGACCAGCTTGGTCAGTGTGGTGGAGAGGTTCGCCAGCTTCTTCTGCAGCGGAGTCTTTTCATCCTCCGCGAGGTTCAGCGCGGTGGCGATCTTGCCCATCTCGGTGTCCATACCGACGGCGGTGACCACGGCGGTGCCGCGGCCATAGGACACGGTGCTGCCGCTGTAGAGCATATTCTTCCGATCGCCCAGCGGCACGTCCTTCTGCCCGTCCTTGAGCATCAGCGCATCCACCAGCTTGCTGACGGGCACGCTCTCGCCGGTGAGGGCGGATTCCTCTGCCTTCATGCTGTAGCTTTCCAGAATACGGCAGTCCGCCGGGACGGCGTCGCCCGCTTCCAGAACGACGATATCGCCCACGACGATGTCTTCGCTCTTGATGACCTGAATGCGCCCGTCGCGCAGCACCTTGCTGGTGGCGGCGGTCATCTCCATCAGGGATTCGATGGCCTCGGCGGCCTTGGATTCCTGCACCACGCTGAGCACGGTGTTGATAACGACGACGAACAGGATGATGAACAGGTCCGCATAGCTCTCGTGCTCATGCTGCACCACGTTCTGATACACGGTGGTAATGGTGCTGATCAGCGCCGCGCCG
>JAZQQF010000116.1:0-5566 GCA_045628925.1 Oscillospiraceae bacterium
GAGATATAGACCTTGCCGCACTTCGGGCAGACCGGCACCTCATGGCTGAACGACCGGTTCATATATTCAAAGACCACGGCCTTTTTCGTCAGCTCCACGCCGCACTTCGCGCATTTCCAGTTCTTTTCGTCCATTCCGAACCCTCCTCAGTTGGCGACCGCGCCGCGCCACTTCATCCGGTGGCTGTAGACGGCGGCGATCTCGAAGCGGTTTTCATTGCCCTCCAGCGGCCGATACTGCACCCAGTAGGTGATGACCGGCTTCACAAGGCTGGCAAGGCAGGCGCCATTGTCGTCCGTCAGCTTCTCGCCGCCGGTCTCGGCGTTCCAGATGGTCTCCTTCACGTCGCTTTCGGAGACCAGCGTCCGCTCCATCTTCTCCCGCAGTTCATCGGGGATGACCAGCTCCAGCGCGTCCCACGGTTTCGTTTCGGGGGTGAATTCCATATCCCAGACCTCCCTGAGCAGCTCCTGCTTGAGGCGCAGGGCGTTCTGCCGCTTCTCTAAAATGGAGGGCAGCGGCCCGTCCTCCGCGCCGAAATACACTTCCAATACGTGTTTACAATCCTTGCCCCGGCTGCGGAACACCTCGCGGCAGTTGGCGCAATAAACGAGGTAGGGCGCATCGGAGAGAGCCGCAGCGTCATCCCCGAAGCGCTGATACAGCGCCGGGTTCGGCACCTGCACGTGCCCTCCGAAGCCGCAGCAGTTGAAGCTCTCCGGCAGCTCCGTGCGGTTCTGAATCGCCTTGTCCGCCAGCAGACGCACGCTCTCCTGCAGGTCGCTGTCCTTCCGGGCGGCGCAGGGGTCGAACACGGCGGCCTCGCCGTAGCCCTCCCCGGCGGGTTCCAGCCCGGCCTCCGCCATCTTCCGGTAGAGGGAAACGAGGGGGATTTCCGGCAGCAGGTCGCGCAGGGTGCGTTCACAGGTGGCGCAGGCAAAGACGAGGGTGGGCTTGCCCATCCGCTCCCATTCGGTGCGGAGCGCGTCGGCATTCTCCTTCAGGCGCTTTTCATCGCCCGCCCACAGGGCCGGGACGCCGCAGCAGCCGAGGATCAGCCCGCAGTCGCCGTCCGTGGCCTCCTGCAGGAAGCGGTAGGACTTTTTCACCAGCTCCGGCGAGGTCATGCCCAGCCGGCAGCCGGGGAAGAACACGTAGGAACAGGTCTCCTTCCCCTTGGGGGTGAGGAACGCGCCGGCTTCGCCGGTGGAAAAATCCATCTCCCGCAGCCAGAAATCATGGAACGCCTTCGGCCCCGTGTTCCGGCGGAAGCGGTCGGAGCGGGAGAGCATGAACATCGCGCCCAGATTCGCGTGCTCCGGGCAGGCGGCCTCGCACTTCCCGCAGTTCGTGCAGGAATAGGTCTGCCGCACCAGGCTCTGGGTGGCGATGGGAGGCGCGGCGGCACTATCGGCATAGGCCTCGCGGGCAAGGCCGTGGGGCTTCTTCCGGTAGTTCCGCAGCATGACGCACCCGTCGATGCATTCGGTGCAGTCGCATTTCAGGCACCGGGCCGCCTCGGCCATGGCGCCCTCCTCCGTTTCGGTCTCGCCGGGGGCGGCAGGCTCCACCCCGTCATGGCGCACGAAGCGGTCGCAGTAGGCGCTGTTTTCATGGGGCAGGATGGGCTCGGGCCGACCGGTCATCAGGAACGCCTCGATGACCTTGCTGGCCTCGGGGCCCATGGCGATGCCCTCCATGAAGCTGTAGCCCGCGCAGGCGCCGCCCTTGAAATACTTCGGCCCCTCCGGCGCCCATCCGCCCTCGCCGGTGGCGAAATAGACGGCGTCATAGCTTTCCAGCTCCGCTTCCGTGACCTCATGATCATACACGAAGGTCACGAAGCCCGCCTTCACGGCGGAGAACTGGAAGCGGAAATCCTCGTCGAACTTCGCGAAGTCCGGGTGGCTCCGCAGGGAACCGCCCCAGCCCTCGGCCCTGTCATAGACCGTGACAGGGTACTTTTTCAGCGCGAGGTTCAGCGCGGCGCTGAGCCCCACCGCGCCCGCGCCCACCACCGCGATGGTCTGCGTTTTGGGCGGGATGTTGTAACCCTCGGCCTTCTTCCGGGCAAAGCGGATGGCCGCCTTTTCCAGCCCCGGAATGTCGATGGCGCCGCCGAGGGCCGCGCGCTGGCAGTGGTTCCGGCACGGCGCGGGGCAGAGGTCGGACACCACCTCCGGGAAGACCACGCTGGTCTTATACTGCTTCCACGCGGCGTTCCAGCGGCCCTTCTCGCATTTTTCCGCGAAGCCGCGCACATCCAGCCCGAAGGGGCAGGCGCAGGCGCAGGAGGCAGGCTCTCCATTGAAGCATTTTCCGGTGAACTGTGTAAAATCCGATAGCTGCATATCTCGTTCCTCCTTTTCAGGGGATATACTTTTCCGAATACAGCATACCACGCTTTCCCGCTTTTTACAAGGAACGCGGGCGGGAATTTCGCCGTTTTCCCGCGGATTTGACAAAATAGGGAAACAGGTGTATACTGATTGTGACAATTAGATTTTCCTCTGAACAGGAGGTCTTTATGAAACGAAACAGACAGGGCCGGGAGCCGCGCCCGTTTATGAATCTGCTGCTCATCCCGGCGCAGCTCATCATCGACGCGATCGTCGTCAGCCTCGCCATGTGGATCGACGTGGCCACCTTTGAGCGTCCGGAGGGGATGCTGGGAACGCCCTTCCCCGTGTGGGGGCTGCTGGCGCTCTGCCTGATGGCGGTCGTCACCATCGTGGTGGTCATCATCGCCGTCGTGCGGACGGTGTCGCGCAGCGTGCGGAAAAAGAAGCTGCGGAAAGCCCGCGAAGCCGCAGCCGCCCAGCCGGAGTATCTCGCCGCCTACGACGGGGATTTCCGCCCGGTGGAGGGCGTGGCGCTCATCCGGGGCGAACCGGTGCCGGAGGGGCTGTATACGCTGGTGTGCAAGGTGCTGGTGCAGCATCGGGACGGGACTTATCTCATCACCCGGCGCGACCCGCAGAAGCAGTTCGGCGGCGGGCTGTGGGAGGCCAGCGCGGGCGGCAGGGCACGGAAGGGCGAGGACGGCGAAGCCTGCGTCCGGCGGGAGCTTTGGGAGGAAACGGGCATCCGCGCCGGGGCGCTGACCGAGCTGAGCCGCGTGTGCCTGAAGGATATGCGCTCGTTCTACGCGGAATATCTCTGCGTGACGGACGTGAAGAAAAAGTCTGTCGTCCTCCAGCCGGGCGAAACGGCGGATTACCGCTGGGTGACGAAGGAGGAGCTGCTGGCCATGCCCCGGGAGGAGCTGGCCACGCCGAGAGTGCTGGACTATATCGGAACGCTGTAAAGCCCGGCGGGGGGCAAACCGCGCCTCTCCCGCTTGCAATCTCCGCAGTTACGTTGTATCCTATGCGCATGAAATCAGAACAGGAGGGTAACATACGATGGCATATTTAGGTGAAAACATTCCCAAGCTGGGCTTCGGCCTCATGCGTCTGCCCATGCTGGCGGACGGGTCGGAAGTGGATATCGAGCAGGTCAAGGCGATGACGGACAGGTTCCTTGCCGCGGGCTTCAGGTATTTCGACACGGCCTTCGGTTATCTGGGCGGCAAAAGCGAGGCCGCCGCCAAGGCCGCGCTGGTGGACCGTTATCCCCGCGACAGCTTCTATCTCGCCACCAAGCTCCCCGCGTGGGCCGGCCCCAAGACCGCCGAGGAAGCGAAGCGGATGTTCTGGACCAGCCTTGAGCGCACCGGCGCGGGCTATTTCGACTTCTATCTGCTGCACAACATCGGCGCGCCCCGGCTGAAATTCTTCGATGATTACGGCATCTGGGACTTTCTGCGGGAACGGAAAAAAGAGGGCCTCATCAAGCATCTGGGCTTCTCCTTCCACGACGGGCCGGAGCTGCTGGACGAGCTGCTGACGAAGCACCCCGACATGGAGTTCGTGCAGCTGCAGATCAACTATGCCGACTGGGAGGATCCCTCCGTCCAGTCCCGCGCCTGCTATGAGGTGGTGCGGAAGCACGGCAAGAGCGTCATCATCATGGAGCCAGTGAAGGGCGGCAGCCTTGCCAATCTCCCTGCGGACGTGCAGGCTCCCATCAAAGCCATCGGCACGGAGCCGGTCTCTGCCGCGCTGCGCTTCGCCGCCTCGCTGGACGGGGTGGTGACCGTGCTGAGCGGAATGTCCACGCTGGAGCAGATGGAGCAGAACATCGGCTTCATGAAGGATTTCCAAAAGCTGAACGAACAGGAATACAGGGCCATCGGCGAAGCGCTGAAGATCCTGAAATCCCGGCCCAGCATCCCCTGCACCGGCTGCAGCTACTGCACGAAGGGCTGCCCCGTGCAGATGCCCATCAACGATATCTTCACCGCCCGCAACAAGGAGCTGGTCTACGGCGACCGGAACGGTGCGCTGGGCTTCTACGGCATGGTGACCTCCGCCACGAAGGCCTCCGAATGCGTGGGCTGCGGCCAGTGCGAGGCGGCCTGCCCCCAGCATATCAGCATCATCGACGAGCTGAAAAAGATTTCCGAAGACTACGGCAGGTAAACAGACAGACCGGAACGGGTGCTCCGCAGTTCGGGGCATCCGTGCCGTTTCGTTTCCGGGGAAAGTCACCCGTTTTCGGTTTCTTCCTCCGCCGTATCCAGATAGATCTCCTCCGCCGCCGTGAGCGCGGTCTGCAGGATATTTGCCGCCGGGGCGTTCTCCGGCGTGTCCGGCAGCGCGTCCAGCGCCTCGGACGCTGCCGCGCAGAGGATGTAATACATTTTCCGATAGTCCGCCATGCCGTGCGCCTCCTCTCGTTTTCCAACCATACGGTAGCATATCGGCCTGCGAAATGCAACAAAATAGTAGCATTTCGTCAGGAGTTGATGATATGCATTTTCAGCGGCTGGAAGACCTGCGGGTCGATGCGGACAAGACACAGCAGGAGATCGCGGACTATCTGGTCTGCAACCGGGAGGTATACCGGAGATACGAAAAAGGGATACGGGAGATCCCGGTGTGGGCCGTCATCAAGCTGGCGAAGTATTACCGCACCAGCACGGATTATATACTGGGGCTGACGAATAAGCGGTGAGGGCGCGGGCGGGTGCGGGTTCGCCGGAGGTATGTGCGGATTTGTCAGGTCGTGCCGCGCCTCCGGCGGCCATACTTTCTGCCCACGGCGGCAGAGCGTCGCCGCACGGGATCACGGCTGCGCAAGTCCGCGAGCGGCCTTGCTTGCAAGTGACCCGGCGCCTCCTTTCCGAATCGCACCCGCTTCGCTGGGCTGCGATTCGGTAGGGGAAAAACGGAAAACCGCCAAGAAGGGGGCCGCGGCCCCCTTCTGTGGAAATAACCCCCGGGGACGGGGGACGAAAGACGAAAAGACGAGGGAGCGGGCGATTCGTGAATCAGGTTTTGCCCAAGAAACCCAAAGGAGACGCAGGGCAGGAGCGTCCCGTACAGGATGCATGAGACGCAGAATCTTAGCCCCGCGCGTTTGCAAAACCCGATTCGACCACCGGGGAAAGCCCCTTCAGGAAAGGTGTCGGGAAACCTTTGGTTTCCTGACTGCCCTTCTTTCACTCCACTTTCTTCGGGCA
>JAZQQF010000117.1:0-5659 GCA_045628925.1 Oscillospiraceae bacterium
GCCGGTGGCAACGCCCGCGTTGTTTACAAGAAGGTGAATCTTTCCGTAGGCGGCCTCGGCCTTGTCTGCGGCCTTCGCGTAGGCTTCCCGGTCGGTCACGTCGAGCGCGATGGCGGTGGCCTCGTAGCCGCGCTCCTGATACCATTTCAGAGCCTCGGCCAGCGCGTCTTCCCGCTTGTCGACGACGCAGACCTTCATGCCGTGCTTCGCGCAGGCGTGCGCGATACCGGCGCCAATGCCGCTGGCAGAGCCGGTGATAAAGGCGACTTTGCCTTCCATGTTCTTGATCATTGTTTTACCTTCTTTCCTGTTATATTAGGTTTTGATGACTTCATCATAACAAACCCATACCCGAATTGCAAGACACTCCCGCAGAAAAAGGAATTTTCGCAAATTCTAAAAAAGGGCTTGACAAATCGGGATTTCTGACTATAATAGCACTTGTTCGCCGCGAGAAGCGGGAACAAAATAGCGGGATTGTGTAAAGGTAGCACAGCGGACTCTGACTCCGTATGTGAGGGTTCGAATCCTTCTCCCGCTGCCATGCAAAAAGCCTTGAAACGTAAGGGTTTCAAGGCTTTTTTCTTTTTCCAGATTCCTATCCTCCGCATGAAACACGGCAGCCGGTCTCCCGGCTGCCGATTTGTATCTTATTTCTTTCCGCTCAGAGTCCCGAAGATGCCGCGCACCAGCGAACTGCTCACTTCCCTGCCCACGCCGGTGACCGCCGCGTTCCACGCGCTGTTCAGCGCACGTTTGCCCACGCCCAGCTTCTTGCTGGTGGACTTTTTCACGGTGCTGCTGAGCACGCTCTGCGTGGCGCTGTTCACCACGCTGGTGGTGAGCTTCTGGCCCTTCTTCAGAGCCGTCTGCTTCTTCTTGTCCTTTTCCTTCTCCGCAGCGGCGGCTTCCTTCGCGGCAGCCTTCTCTGCCGCGGCGGCCTCCTTCGCGGCCTGCTTTTCGGCGGCGGCAGCTTCCTTCGCCGCAGCCGCTTCCTCCAACTGTCTCTGCGCTTCCTCGGCTGCGGCCTCCGCCGTTGCGGCAAGGATCTCATAGGCGGATTCCCGGTCTACCGCCGTATCGTATTTGTCGCCCACGCCGTCGCGGATGACAGCCTCGGTGCGTTCCTCGTCGGAGATGCTGCCCATGCGGCTCTGAGGCGGCAGGATGAAACAGCGCTCCACGGGCGCGGGGCTGCCGTCGTCCTGCAGGAAGGAGATGAGCGCTTCGCCGGTGGCAAGCTCCATGATGGCGTCGCCGGTCTTGAACGCCGGATTGGCGCGGAAGGTATCCGCCGCGGTCTTCACCTTCTTCTGCTCGGCGGGCGTATAGGCGCGCAGAGCGTGCTGCACGCGGTTGCCCAGCTGGGCCAGCACGTCGCCCGGAATATCGGTGGGGCTCTGGGTCACGAAATAGACGCCCACGCCCTTAGAACGCACGAGGCGCACGATCAGCTCGATCTTCTGCAGCAGCGCCTTGGGGGCATCCTCAAAGAGCAGATGCGCTTCGTCGAAGAAGAAGACGATCTTCGGCTTGTCCAGATCGCCCGCCTCCGGCAGCAGCTCATACAGCTCGGAGAGCATCCACAGCAGGAAGGTGGCATACAGCGTGGGATACTGGAACAGCTTCACGCAGTGGAGGATATTGATCCAGCCGCGGCCGTCATAGGTGGTCTGGATCCAGTCCTTCACATCGAAGGCCGGTTCACCGAAGAACAGCTCGCCGCCCTGATCCTCCAGCGCAACGATGGCGCGGATGATGGCGCTGACGGACTGGGGCGCGATGTTGCCGTATTCCAGGCTCAGCTCCTTGGCGTTTTCGGAGACGAAGCGCAGCATGGCCTTCAGATCCTTCAGATCCAGCAGGAGCAGCCCGTTCTCATCCGCCACACGGAAGGCGATATTCAGAACGCCGGTCTGCGTCTCATTCAGATTCAGCACGCGGGCCATGAGCAGCGGCCCCATCTCGCAGACGGTGGTGCGCACCGGATGGCCGCCCTCGCCGTACACGTCCCAGAAGCGGGTGGGATAGGACTGATACTTCCAGTTTTCGATGCCGAAGCGGGCGATGCGGCCCTGCATATCCTCGCTGTCCTTGCCGATGGCCGCCATACCGGCAATATCGCCCTTCACGTCCGCCAGAAACACGGGCACGCCCATGTCGGAAAAGCTCTCGGCCATGACCTTCAGCGTGACGGTCTTGCCGGTGCCGGTGGCGCCGGCGATGAGGCCGTGCCGGTTGGCCTTTTCCGGGCTCAGGCAGACCCGCTCCCCGGTCTGGGAATTGGCGATCCATAGCTTACCATTCAGATTCATATCGGTTCCTCCTCAAGGATTTGATTCTTTTATAGCTTTATTTATACCGCTATTGGCGCTTGATTGCAAGGGAAAAGCGAGGTTTCCGCCCGGAAACCTCGCTTTTTGTCTTATCTGCAGAGCAGTTCGCCGTTCTCCGCGTCGATGCGGATCGTGTCGCCCGGCTGCAGCTCGTCTGAAAGGATCTTCCGCGCCGCCAGCGTCTCCACGTGGCTCTGCAGGAACCGTTTCAGCGGCCGCGCCCCGTAGACGGGGTCATAGGCCCGCTCGATCACCAGCGCCTGTGCCGCCTCCGTCAGCTCCAGCTTCAGCGATCTCTCCGCCAGCCGCTGCCGGAGCGATTCGGTCAGGATGGAAATGATGCCCCGCAGGTTCTCCTTCGTCAGGGGCTTGAAGCAGATGGTCTCATCCAGCCGGTTCAGAAATTCGGGCCGAAAGCTGCGCTGCAGCTCCGCCTGCACCATGCTCCGGGCTTCCTCGGTGATCTCCCCTTCCGGCGTGATGCCATCCAGCAGATAGGGGCTGCCCAGATTGCTGGTGAGGATGATGACCGTATTCTTGAAGTCCACCGTCCGCCCCTGCGAATCCGTGATGCGCCCGTCGTCCAGGATCTGCAGCAGGATGTTGAACACGTCCGGATGGGCCTTCTCCACCTCGTCGAACAGCACCACGCTGTAGGGCTTCCGCCGCACGGCCTCGGTGAGCTGCCCGCCCTCGTCATAGCCCACGTATCCCGGTGGCGCGCCGATGAGGCGGCTGACGGAATACTTCTCCATATATTCGGTCATGTCGATGCGCACCATGTTGTGCGCGTCGTCAAAGAGACATTCGGAGAGGGCCTTGGCCAGTTCCGTCTTGCCCACGCCCGTGGGCCCGAGGAACAGGAAGCTGCCGATGGGCCGGTTCGGGTCCGCGATCCCGGCGCGGGAACGAAGGATGGCCTCCGTCACCTTCCGGACCGCTTCATCCTGTCCCACGACCCGCTCGTGGATGACGTCCTCCAGATGCAGCAGCTTCTGCCGTTCGCTCTCCATCAGGCGGGACACGGGGATCCCCGTCCATCTGGCGACGATGTCCGCGATCTCTTCCTCCGTCACGGTGTCATGGACCAGCGACGCCGCCTTGCGCTGCTCGTTGGCCGCCTCCGCCTCCGCCAGTTTCTTTTCCAGCTCCGGCAGGTCGGAGTATTTCAGCTTCGCCGCCTTTTCATATTCATAGCGCAGCTGAGCCTGCTCGATCTCGCCCCGTACCCGCTCGATCTCGCTTTTCAGCTGCTTCACGCTGTCCACGCCGCTCTTCTCGTCCTCCCAGCGGGACTTCATCTCCTGAAACTGATCCCGAAGGTCTCCAAGCTCTTTCCGCAGCTTTTCCAGCCGGTCGAGGGAGAGCTGATCCGTTTCCTTTTTCAGGGCCATTTCCTCGATCTCCAGCTGCATCACCTTCCGGCGCACGTCATCCAGCTCCGAGGGCATGGAATCGATCTCCGTGCGGATGCTGGCGCAGGCCTCATCCACAAGGTCGATGGCCTTGTCCGGCAGGAAACGGTCGGAGATATAGCGGCTGGACAGGGTCGCCGCGCTCACCAGCGCGCTGTCGTGGATGCGCACGCCGTGGAACACCTCATAGCGCTCCTTGAGGCCGCGCAGGATGGAGATCGTATCCTCCACGGTGGGTTCGTCCACCATCACCGGCTGGAAACGCCGCTCCAGCGCCGCATCCTTTTCGATATACTTCCGGTATTCGTCCAGCGTGGTCGCGCCGATGCAGTGCAGCTCGCCCCGGGCCAGCATGGGCTTCAGCAGATTTCCCGCGTCCATGCTGCCCTCGGTCTTGCCAGCGCCCACGATGGTATGCAGTTCGTCGATAAAGAGCAGGATCTTCCCCTCGCTCTTTTTGATCTCCTCCAGCACCGCTTTCAGGCGTTCCTCAAATTCGCCCCGGTATTTCGCGCCCGCGATCAGCGCGCCCATATCCAGCGAGAACAGGGATTTATCCTTGAGGCCCTCCGGCACGTCGCCCCGGACGATGCGCTGGGCCAGCCCCTCCGCGATGGCGGTCTTGCCCACGCCCGGCTCGCCGATGAGGACCGGGTTGTTCTTCGTCTTGCGGGAGAGGATGCGGATGACGTTGCGGATCTCCGTGTCCCGGCCGATGACCGGGTCCAGCTCCTGTTCCCGTGCGCGGGCCACCAGATCGGTGCCGTATTTCGTCAGCGCGTCGTAGGTGCTTTCCGGGTCGTCGCTGGTAACGGGGCCGGTGCGCACCCTGCTCAGGGCGGCGGTGAAATTCGCCTTCGTCACGCCATGGTCCCCCAGAATGCGCCTGACGTCCTTCGTGGGCGCCGCAAAGACGCCCAGCATCAGATGCTCCACGCTGAGATATTCGTCCCCCATGCTCTCTGCCGCCTTCTCAGAGGCGCGCAGCAGCCTGTCCGCCTCCGGGGAGAGATAGACCTGCGAAGCCCCGCTCACCTGCGGCAGGGCGTTCAGCACGTCCTCCGTTTCCCGCAGGACCGCCTGCGGGTCCGCGCCCAGCTTGCCGAAGATGGACGGGATCAGCCCGTCCTCCTGCGCCAGCAGGCCATACAGGATATGCTCCGGGGTGATATATGCGTGCCGGCGCTCCTCCGCCAGATTCTGCGCGGCCTTGAGCGCCTCCACGGTCTTCTGCGTATAATGTCTCGAATCCATACGAATCCCTCCTCAGATCAGCAGGTCCGCCGAAGCGGTGAACGCGGCATATTCCAGCTCCGCTTCCGCCGCCGTCAGACGGCCTGCCACGATGCCCTTCATCAGCCGGTCAAACAGGCGCACGTAGGCCGCGATCGCCGAAGCAAGCTCCTCCGCCGAGCAATCCCGCTCCGGCGCGGCGATGCCGCGGACGAACTTCCCGTCATACAGCGCGCAGGGAAGCCGGAAGCCCAGCCGCGGCGCGAGATAGACTTCCTCCAGCTGCGTCCACAGGCGGAAAAAGCTCCCCATGGCGCTGAGCAGCTCCGCAGACTGGGTGCGGAAGAGGACGCTCAGTTCCCCGATGGTCTCCTCCCCGCTGCGGTAAAGCTGCACCTCGTATTTCACCGTCGGGCGGTATTTATAATCCAATGCGCTTTTCATGGAAATGCTCTGGGTATTGGGCGCGAAGAACGGCACCAGCTCCGGGTCCGGGCGGATCAGCGCCTCCATGGCCCGGAACACGTCGGAAATGCGCTTCTCCGGCGTGGTCAGCTCCAGCCGCTCCGCAAGGATGCGGTTCACCAGCGCGCTGCGGCTCAGACCGCTGCGGTGCGCCAGCCCGTCCACCGCCCGCACCACTTCTTCGTCCAGCAGCAGGCTGTACAGCGTTTT